>JBAZCN010000142.1:0-8126 GCA_041655035.1 Porticoccaceae bacterium
CCGGCATTATCGCTGTTTGTGGCTGCCGCGAGAAGGCGGGTCCAGCTGGTTGGCATCGATAAATGCCCAGCCATGGCAGCGTGGATCTGCCGGTTTACTGGTGGCTGCCGCGCTGGCGATTTGGTATCCACCCGGGGCATGGCCCCGGGTGGTTCCGATGATGCACGTGTTACTGGCTGATGCTGGGCTCGGTGCCAGGGCGGCCAATATCCCCCGGGCCAATACTATCATTTGAGTGCCGGGCATCATGGTGATGCCCTTTAGTGCCGGATAACAGATGCGGGACTGATGACAACACCTCCATCGGTCAGCTCACCACGACCCGCGCGGAGGCGACGTTCTCCACCCGGCGGCTGGTGGCGTTGATGTCGCCTTCCCGGTGGGAAGTGACCCGTGCGGTGGCGAAATAGACACCGGGGCGGTCATAGCTGTGGCGGGTGCTCATCTCGATGCTGGCGGGCCCGCCTTGCGGCTGGTGGCTTTCGGGGTAACTGCCGAGGCCGTCGAAATCCCACTCCACCTTGATGATGGCGCCGGCGCCGGAGGGCACTTCCGCTTTCACATTGAGAGTCACCTGTTCCCCCACTGCCACCTCGGCCTTGATCACACCATTGGCGTCGACCTTGACCACCGGCTGGATACCGCCGCGCTCTGCGGCGGTGTCGGCCAGTGTCACCTTGCCATCGGCAAAGGTGTAGGCGGTGGCCAGTGGCTCGATACCCTTTTCCACCCAGTTCACCAGGTCGAGCAGGCACTGTTCGATGGTTTCATGGTAATTCACCAGCCAGGTGTTCGCATGGCGGCCGGGCTGTTGCGGGGCCATGGCGGGCCCGATGTGCTCGGCATTCTCGGTCCAGCGCAGACGGAATTTCTGCGCCGCCTGCTCAGGGCCCTGGGCCTGTTCCACCGCCTGCTTGTAGAACAGCCCCTGGGGCGGCCACAGGGAGGCGTCGTGGGTGTGATGGACCCACATCAGCTTGCCTTCATACTGGCCGGAGTAGGGCACGCCCATCAGCGGCGATTGCAGGGGTACGCCGTGCTGGGGAAATATCGGCTTGCCGTCCACCCGCAGGAAGTCGTAGAGGCTGTCGTCGGAAATGTGGTGGCGGTAGTAATAGCAGAAAGCGAGGAAGGCGCGGTTGTCGATCCGCACCTCGTCGCCCACTTTGACGTTCATGAAGCGCTTGAGGTTGGCCTCGCCATGGCCTTCGCAGAAGAAAAAGTCGGCGCCATGGTTGAGGCAATAGAGCTGGCGGCCAGCCGCGCCGCCGCTGAGCATTTTCACGCCGGTGCCGAGCCGGTAACCCTGGGGAATGCCCTTGACCTCGATGCCGATGGGCAGGTCGAGCTGGCCCATGAGGGACGCCAGCAGAATGACGAAAGGCTTGGCGCTGGCGAATTCAGGGCCGGCGAAATCCGGGCTGTCGCGAAATTCCTTCGCGGTGACGATACGGCTGACAGTGCCGGTGGCGTTGATCAGGTGATCGGCGACATGCTCGGGGTTGTCGTGGCCGACATAGCCGGGCCGGGTCCAGAACGCCTCGAAGTAATCGGCGTCTTCCCGCTGCAGCATGTCCGCGATGGAGGTCCACAGCCACATCTGGCCCATGGGCTGGCTGATCATGAATTCGTCGCCGCGGGGGTAGCCGAGACGGTACAGGTTGGACAGTTCTTCGCGCTGGTGCGCGGTCAGTCCGGCGTAGGGATCGCCGCCGCCAGGCTGCTTGGCATCGATGACGCCGGCGAGCTTGTCCCCCAGCAGACGCTGCACGTTGAACATGGCGCCAAAGCCGATGGGCTGGTCGCTGCGCACCCGGGCGCTGGTGCCGTGGCTGTCGATATTGCCGCCGCCCATATAGGGCAGGGCGCCGTCATATACCCCCGCGCCGTATTCCAGGCACAGGGGCGAGCGCCGCCCGCCGCCACTGCCGCCCCACACATACCCGTGGGAGACGGGCTTGCCGTACACCTGGGCGGCGATATGCCGTGAGAACCGCGCACTCTGGACACTGGCGCGGTGACCGTAAAGGGTGGGGTCCTCTCCGCCCCTGGGGTCGATGTCATCGCCGATATGGCCGGAGTTGGACTCGATCATGTAACCGCCCATGCGCTGGATCATGCGCAGGCCACCGCTGATTTCGCCGGCGTAGCCGCCGAAAAAATCCTCATGGCCGGCGTGGCCGCCTTCGATGGGATGGAACATGCGCCCCTGCCAGTGCTCCGCCGCGGGGTAGTAGAAGGTAAAGCGGGTGTCAGTGCCGGTAAAGCCGCCGTGGACGTGGCGGTGGGGTACCGGGGTCTCGCGCCACTCATCGCGATCGATATAGGGCGCGCCGAAAAAAGGATCTGTCACCTCATAGGAATCAATCTGCAATGCAGCCAAAGGCGGGCGATTATCGGCACTCATGGTCACAACTCCTCAGGTTTTTATTGGTATTCAGTCAGGAGGCGCAGATTCGCGAAAGGGTGACAACGGTGTTGCCCGGGGTTGTCTGCGCTGCTGTCGCGAGGTTGCAGCCATTGGGTACTGCCCCGGGGGCGGGGCGGTTATGTACATTACAGGCATTTTATTTAATTTACAATATTGCCTATTTATTGGCGTTGTCCGGCGTCGGGACAGGGGCCGGCGCCGGCCGGGAGCGCCCTCTACATGCAGCGCCTTTGCTGCCGCGGCAATTTTCTGGCACCCTGAAGCGCAGTGAACCACCGCCCGGGATAAGGGATGCGAGCGCGCCGGCAGTTCGGTCGCCACGCGGCCACATGGCCGGGCCTGGGCATCAAGGGTAGCCAAGGAGTATGGAAACGTCTGCATATCAAGGTTTCAAACCCGTTGTTCTCGATATCCTCGCCTTGTCCAAGGATGCGGTCCATATTCATGTAGGGCTGGTGGTGTTTCTCCTTGCGGTAGTCTTGTGGAGGCGGGGCCGGCTGGATCGTTGGAGCCTGCTGCCGGTGTTGCTGGCGGCTGGCGCCATGGAGGCCCAGGATCTGCGCGATGATCTGGTCTCGCTGGGTTATATGCGCTGGTCTGCGAGCGTTCACGATTTCGTCAATACGGTTTTCTGGCCCACGATGGCCGTCATCTCGGGCAAGTGGCTCGATATCCGGAAAGATCGCCGACAATGACGGTGGCTGAGGGGATTACGGGCCTCGCGCTGGGCGACACTGCCGAGGCAAGCAGGCCCGGCATATCACTCAAACTGGTCAAGCTCGACCGGGGCCTGTCACTGTGTGCGCCGACCACACGCTGTCGGCCGGACCATGCCGCACGCGCCGGGCGGTAGCGAGCGCCATCCACGAGAAGCACAGGCAGCCAATGGCGGCAGAGAGATCCACACTCAGTGCCGCAGCACTCGTGTGCGCCCACAGGCCGAGTGAGGGAAAGACCCAGGCCAGCAACGTAGTCAGCGGAATGGCGAGAGTGAAGACGGATGCCAGCCACAGCAAATGCACAGCGGCCTGCGCGCCGCCACGTAGAAACGACCAGCCGACGCTGCCCAGGAACACGGCATAGTACAGCCCCATGTGCCAGACGGCCACGTTGTCCACACGACCTTGCAGCCACTTGGCCGCGGCGATGGTCCCCGAAATGCCGCAGATGCAGCCGAGGCACACGCCCACGGTGCCCGCGGCCATCAGGCGGGTGGAGCGCCGCTGTTCGGGCGCAGGCTGGTCGCGGCGCGCGGTTCGTCGGCGCGACTCAATCCACAGCAGGTTGCCCGAATAGAACAGGAAGGCGCCGGCCAGCCCCAAGAAAAAGTAGCTCCAGCGCACGGACAGGCCGCCGAAACTGCCGAAGTGCAGACTGAAGAAACTGCTGGCCAGAGCTGTCCAGCTGTTGCGCTCGCCGGGAAAGTAGTAACTGTTGAGGACACTGCCGTCCACAGCGCTCATAAGCAGGTAGCCCTGGGTACGCAACAGATAGCTCGGCTCGGTGCCGCGCACCAGCACACTGGCGGCCGTGTCGCCCGCGTGCTGGTAGGTCATGGACGTGGGCGCGAAACCCGGAGCGCGAGCATGCACCAGATCGAGCAGTTGTCTAGGCGGCATCATGGCGGCGGGCTCGCTGCGCGCGGGCGGCGGCACGAAGGGACTGTGGGCGCGGAAATACTGGGGGAGTTCCTCGCGATAGATCAATTCGTTCTGCGCGTCGTAGAACAGGTCGTGCATGCCGAAGACGACGCCCGACAACGCCATGATCAAATGGAACGGCAGGCTCACGATACCCACTACGTTGTGCGCATCGAGCCACATACGTTTGAGATTCTTGCCTAGACGGACGGCGAAGAAATCCTTGATCAGCGTGGGCAGCAACACGATTACGCCGGACACCAGGGCCACCGCATAGAGTGCGCTGACGATGCCCATGAAACCCATGCCAATGTCCATGTCCCCCGGAATACCCGCCGTGCGGTGCAGCACGTCCACCAGCTCGGCCAACTGCGACGGCTGCTCCGGACGCAGTTGCAGCGCGCCACTACCGTCGATGCTGGCAGACCAGACTTGAGGCACTTCCCCGCGCACGGCCGCGCCAACTTGCCCCCGCTGGAACCAGACCAACCGAGCCGGTGTGGCCTCGTGCCCGTCCACCACCAGGGTGAACTGCTGGGCCACCTCGGGTCGCGCCTCGATGGTGCGCGCCATGAGTTCGGGGGTGCGTTCCAGCGGCACTTCATGCACCCGCGTGCCCGGCGGCGTGGCCCAGCGCGCCAGAGGCTCCTTGAACATGGTGATCGCGCCGGCGTAGAACGCGACGAACAGTGCTAGGCCGGCCAGGATGGCTGTCCAGGTATGCACTTCTTTGTAGATGCGGATGACGTCAGTGCGCATGGGTGTCTCGGAGTAAAAAACGGTGACGCGCGTTCATGCTGCGACGCGGTGGCAGAGGTACAGCGCGGCCCAGGCCACGACGTTGGCGCCGCCGAGCCATAGCCATGCCCGCAGGCCGCTGCGAAACAGGAAGCACAGGCTGAGCGCGGCCATCCATGCCGGCGCCACAAACCACATGGTCACCTGGAACTTGTTGGGTGCTGCCGGACCGCCCGCGGTGAGAAACGCGAACAGGCCCGACAACGCGAACGCCAGTGCGAAGCCCGCCAGCACACCGGCGAGTGTCTTGCTCCACCAGTCGGGCCGGATCGCCGCGCGTCTGGTCTCCAGTCGCGCGGCGTTCATCGCGGCCTCCGCACGATGACGCGCAACACGGCAAGGAAGGGCAGCGCCACGAATACCGCCATCGTCAGCGTGAACAACGTGAACACCGCCGTGGACACCTCCAGAAGATGCAGCCAGAGGGCGAGCGCGGCCATGCCCAGCGCGAGTGCTACCGCACGCGTCGGCCGCGTGGGCCAGGGCCGGGGCAGCCACTGTTGGCGCGGCGCGGTCAGGTAGGCGGTGATGGCGGCGGCACCCGTCAGCGCCAGGGCGAGCAGCGTCGTCACGGCTGTACTCACCAACGGTACCTCAGCGTGGCCTGCACCGTGCGGCCGATGCCCTGCCAGCAGGTGCCGTATGCGCATGCGGCGGCGTACTGCTTGTTCTCCAGGTTCTTGGCGTTGAGGGTAAGCGTCCAGGCGGAGTTGAATTCGTACCGCGCCATGGCGTCCAGCAACGTGTAGGCAGGCACCCGCAGTGTGTTGGTCTCGTCGCCGTACGACGCGCCGACATAACGCACGCCCGCACCCAGTGTCAGGCCCGGCTGGCCGTGCGCGCTGAAGCTGTAGTCCATCCAGGCCGAAGCGAACTGTTCGGACACCGCCAGTGGTCGCTTACCCACCCGGCCCGCGATGTTGTCGCGCGTCACTTCCACATCGCTGTAAGCGTAGTTGGCCAGCAGGTTCAGTCCCGTGGTCAGTTCCAGCTTGCCCTCAATCTCGAAGCCACGTGAACGTATCTCGCCGGTCTGCACGCTGTACTGCGTAGGTGCTACCGGATCAGCCGTGAGCACATTGCGCTTGGTCAGCTCGTAGAGCGAAACTGTTACCAGCGAGCGGCCCTGCGCCGGCTGCCAGCGCATACCAGCTTCAACCTGACGTCCTTCGGTCGGGTCGAATGGATCGCCCAACCGATCGGCACCGACCACAGGCTCGAAGGAGGTGGCGTAGCTTGCATAGGGGGCAAAACCGTTGTCCATCAGGTAGACCGCGCCCACGCGGCCGGTGGTGGACTTATCGGATTGGCGCGTCGTCGCGCCGCGCGTGCCGTTCAGCAGGCTAGTGTTGTAGGTGCTCGATTTCGCATCGTCCTGTCGCAGGCCGGCGAGGAGGGCCCAGCGGCCCACGCGCATCTGGTTCTGCGCATACAAGCCGAGTTGGCGCGCATCGCTGTCCGTGCGCATGCTCAGCGTCACCGGGGTGATCGGCAGTCCATACACTGGCGCATAGACATTCGTGCGCGCCGGGGCTGGGCCGCTGCCGGCCATTGCAAGAAAGTCGGCGTCGCGCCAGTCGACGCCGAGCAGCACCGTGTGCGCGATGGCGCCAGTGCGGAATTGGGCCTGCACCTGGTTGTCTACCGCCAGCGTGTCCACGTCGGCGGTGTTGTGCGAGGCCGTCCGTGGCAGCGTCTGGAAGTTGGCGGCAGGCGTGCCGTTGTTGAGCTGTCGTGTGTCGCTCTCGAACTCACCGTAGCGCAGGCTCTGGCGGAACTGCCAGACCTCGTCGAAGCGGTGCTCGAACGTCCAGCCTGCGGTCTTTATCGTGCGGTCGAACAGGTTCCAGTTCGGGTCGCCCTGGAAGTAGTGCTTCGGCAATTTGCCGTACGGGCTCTGCACCGGCCCGACACCGGCGAATGCGGGCGGTACGAAGCTGGTGTCGGGCTGCTGCGGGTCGTCCTGATAGAATGCATACACCGTCAGCGCGGTTGCATCGCTAGGTGACCAGCGGATGGAGGGAGAAATGAACCGGCGCTCATCCTTCTGGTAGTCCACGCCGGTCTGTGCGTCGCGCACCAGCCCGGCGACCCGGTAACTCAGCGCATCACCCGCCAGCGGCCCACTCAGATCCAGGCCGACCGCATACGCATCGTGGTTGCCCACCTGCAGCATTGCCTCGCGCAGGGGGGCAGCGGTTGGGCGCTTGCTAACCATATTGACGAAGCCGCCGGGATCGGCCTGACCGAACAGCACCGAGGAGGGGCCGCGCAGCACCTCGACGCGCTCCAGCGCGTAGGGGTCCATCTGCACCGATGTGCGGGCGATGTGCGGCCACCCGAGGCCATCGACGTACTTGGTGAAGTTGGAACCGTTTGACAGTCCGCCGAAGCCACGGATGAACACCGTATCGAACCGGGTCTGACCGCCACCCGTGCCGGTGAGCACGCCAGCGGTGTAGCGCAGCGCCTCGGAAACCGTCTGCGCACCCTGTGTATCCATCTGGTCGCGCGTGACCACCGCCACGGACTGGGGAGTTTCAATGATCGGTGTATCCGTTTTGGTGCCTGTGGCGCTGCGTCGCGCCACGTAACCGACCACCGGGCCGGTAGCAGTCTCGTCATCCGCGTCGGCCTTCACTGTCACCGCCGGCAGCGTCGCCTCGCCTCCAGCGGACGCCACCTGACGCAGGGAATAGCCGCCATTGCCCGTATCCACCAATTCATAGCCGCTGCCTGCCAGCAGGAGCGCAAACCCTTCCCTTACCGTATAGCGACCTTGCAGCCCATCGCTGCGCAGGCCGGCCAGCAGCTGCGGATCGAATGACAGCGGCACGCCGGCCGTGGCGGCGAACCGTGCCAGTACTTCACTCAGCCGGCCTGCCGGAATGGCATAGTCCTGTTGGGCTGGACTGTCGATTGTTTGAGCGGCCAGCGCCGGGCTCGGCGCGAGAACGGCCGCGCAGGTCAGGCCGACCAGCGCGCAGCCGATGGCGACGGCGAGCACATTGGCTTTGAGAGTCGGCGCGGCGTCGTCGCGCAAAGGGGCGATTGAACGGGATGTGGCGCCCGCTGGGCGGGTGGGGCGAAGACGCCTGAAGACCATGGCTGTATACCTTTCGTCGGTGTGCATGTGGGTGGTTCGGGCGCGTTGAGAGTGCGCTTTCACCCGGTACACCGGACGAATGCGAAAAAGGTATCACCCCAAGCGGAAATTTTTTTGGACACCGCCCTGGCGGCCCGAAGCCGGCGGATCA
>JBAZCN010000143.1:0-8098 GCA_041655035.1 Porticoccaceae bacterium
AGAATCTTCTCGCGATTCGACAAGCTGGATGTAGTGTTCAAATTCTTTATTCATTTCGCCCTGATCGCCGATACGTTATTTAGTGTTAACAGGCCCTAGTTACATCGGAAAGAAGTGTACTGAAGGCTTTTTCCTTACTTGACACCAGAGTGTGATCTTCCATCTTTCAACCTCAGACTTGCAGTAAAAATAATATGCGTCTAGCTGTATTCAAGCCCCGCATCCTTTCCACCTTCAACATCAACAGACACTCACCTATCTGCTCAGTGTCGATCAGGCGTGGCGCCCCTATAACAATTTTCACCCCTGGCAAAGCCACTCACGACCAGAAACCAGATAATCATATTTTCCCGACACATCAGAATCGATACCTCACCTCGGCCCCAAACATTCTCGGCGGCCCAAAAATAACCGAGGTAATGCCCACAAAATCTCCTGCGGAAGACCCTGAAACCACATACTCTTTGTCAAACATGTTTCTGACGAAAAATCCAACGTCAAGACTCCTGCCAACAAAGCCATTCAAATCTATCCTGAGATTTGATATGGAATAGCCGGAGAGCGTAGCGCCGGAAAACGTACTGTCATCCGTCCAATAGTGATTGACATTGATCACCGCTTCATCAGCGAACATTCCGGCCGGGGTTGAGTACCTCAACCCTACTGTATAAGATTTCTTCGCAGTGAGGTCAAAAGGAATTTCCTGATTTGATGAGTATGGAGAAAAGATGTCCGGCATGTCGTACCTGCGTGTCTTGGTGTCGATATATGTCCCCGCAAAGGTTATCAGCAGGCTCTCAGCCAGGGCCATCTGTATGTCATAGTCAAAACCAGAAACTTCGGATTTTCCGGAATTTATCAACATGGTCCCACCGGCCGGATCATTGGCAAAATCGCAGTCGCCGTCAGGTGATATTCCAGGAGGATTGTCCGGGCTCAGCGGATTGCACAATGCGCTGGTTTGGACACCAGTTATCCCGGACTGCACATCGTCATATCGGCCAATGTATGCTGAGAGATTCGCCCTGACCAATATCTCCCGAAACTGGATATCGGATTTAATTCCCACTTCGATATCGGATACGGTTTCAGGAGAAAACGATTGATAGGGCTTCAACCTTCCGGAAAAAGTGGGCCCGTTAACACCTCCAGACCTGTACCCTCGACGGGCGACGATGTATGCAAAAAGATCTTCACTTGCTTGCCAGTTTATACCTGCTGACCAGGTCAACTCATCGGATTTTGTTCTGTTGATGCTCGCGTTTACGACGTTGTCCGATGCCGCAAGGCAATCGCCTTGCGTCACCTGGTCCGACGAGGCGACAAGAGCGACTGGCGATATGTTTACACCACTACCAGTACAGGATTCTGTCGAGTCTTTTGTGTAACGGATACCAAGATCGACTGAAACGCCATCGAGGAATTGCGAAAAATCGTAACTAAAGCTGGCGAAAACAGCCTTGCTTTCCTCTTCGATAAAATTGTATGCAGGAGCCGTCAGTGGCATCCCCGGGATCTGCGCGAACGCCACTGCGCTTCCCTGAGGCCCATCCGGCTCGCTCTTAAGCCAGAAGAATCCAGCCAGCCAATCTAGTTTTTTATCAAGCAAATCACCTTTTATCTGGAGTTCGTTACTGGTCTGCGCAACCGCATCGTTTAAACTTGACTTAATATAGCTAACAGGCGTTCCAGCGGGCAGCTCGCCTGTGCCATCTGCATATAGTTCACCCAAGCCATCCACGTTTAATGCCAACGTCAAATCGGTTTTCCGGTACCCGAATATGTTCGTTATGGTAACTCCGGAAAGGTCGAACTCTGTACGGTTTACCGCAGTAACCCTCCTGTTCTTTTCGGCATTTGAATCGACAGAACTAACTGTCTTGTAAGGCCCTCTCTTTCTTTGGGATGACAACTGGTCCAGGGCGGACTCCCTGAGACCGAGCATATCGAGCAAACTGAAGTTACCATTGATCTCCTTGATTATCGACGCCGATCCACCGCTGTCGCTGTGGTAATAATCATATATCAATACATTGCTGAGCCACTCGACAGGCTCAACAAGCAGCGACCCTCGAATCGCCTTGCTGTCGATATCATCTATCTTGCTGTTACCGCCTAGATTCTTTGTGAAAGGATCTCTATCATCGATGTTTCCGGCAATACGGATTGACGCTTTTTCGGAGATAATGGGTATGTTAACCGCCCCTTGAAACTCACGCTTGTCCAAATTCCCAAAGATACCCGAGATATACCCTTCGTAATCATATGATGGCCTTTTGGGCGTATACAGGATCGCGCCTCCGGTAGTGTTTCTGCCAAATAGTGTTCCCTGGGGCCCCTTCAGTATTTGAACTGACTCAATATCGTATTGTGGGACAAACGACCCGACAGGGGGATCTGGAACTTCAGCAAAATAACTCGCAACTGCTGGAGAGTTGGTCCCAAATACAGACTTGGCCTGACCTCTAATCTGGTATATCACGTTCTGCCTTGATGCCGTTCCTGAGAAAAAGACGCCGGGCGTCCCGATCTGAATGTCTTCAGGATTTGACATTGTTTTTTCGCGAAGCTGTTCTTCTGAAATTGAATTTATTGTTAACGGTGTAGACTGGAGGCTTTCTTCTGATCGGCGTGCGGTGACAACAACCTCCTCAAGTACTTGGTGATTCTGTTGCAATTCACCGTAGACAAATTGGTTCGCTCCACAAACCGCAATGGCTGGCACGATGGCCGTTGTCAGCTTTTTCTTACACCCGATAGCATCATAAGCTCCTGTTATTAGTAAATTTTATATATGGGCATTACTGCTGCTCACGATTGTGGGTTGATCTTAGGATTTTTTCTTGCGATTGCCAATGTCGTATGGCAGGCGATGTCCTTTTGCAGATTCTTTGGCTTTGCCTATCGATACAGACAGCTCAGCGACCCCCATACAGGCCAGGGCGCGACTTCAAGGTATCGATGTCATGGTGCGGCCCCAACCAGCAACCCATACCGACGAAAACCGGGGATGAAAACGGCTCAGGCAGTCATATCGATCACTAATGCCATCACGCCGGCCGCCACTGAAGCGTCAAACGGTGAGGCCCGATCATGGCCGACCGACAGGCTTGTCTCGACTGCCCGCACCATGACGCTGCCAATAACCCATACCGGCATTGGCAGCACATCCAAATGCCAGCTTATCGCTGATCCGGAACACACGTTCTTGGCTCCCATCTTTGGATCTGGGAAACGACTTCCCCGCCCGGTGTCAAAGGCTCGATGGATTAGTAATGACGGCGCAGCTTGTATCTCCGTCGAGGATTTTGAGGACCGAATGTTGAGAACACCTACCTTTCAGCAGCCGCGGGATATCGGCGGCAACCCGCGTTGCGGCATCGGCCGGGACCGGCCGGCGCGGGTATCGGCAACTGAGGCGGAGCGTACATCCATGAACGGGGGAACAGGTCGTGGTCGACAGAAAGCTGACTAATCTCGAGCAACTGCTCGACCGGATCGATGAGACCGGCGAGGGCGAAACCAGCGTATCGCTCGACATGCTGATGGATACCATCGGCAAGCGCTCCTTCGGGCCACTGTTGTTGCTGATTGGTGTTATCCTGATATCGCCGCTGAGCGGCATTCCGGGTTTGCCTTCGACGATGGGGGCAGCCGTTTTTCTGGTTGCCGTGCAGATGCTGGTGCGCAAACAGCGTATCTGGCTGCCGGGCTGGATCCTCAAGCGCGAGATCAAACAGCAGCGACTCGGCAAAGCCTCGCAATGGTTGCGCCGCCCGGCGCGGGCTGTCGACAGGTTTGTCAAGAACCGCCTGAGCCTGTTGGTCGATGGACCCGGTAGCTGGCCGATCGCGCTGGTCTGTGTGCTGCTTGGAGTGACACTGCCGATCTTCGAGCCGCTACCATTCGCCGCCAGCGGCGCCGGGGTGGCACTGACCTGTTTCGGGCTGGCGATGACCGCCCATGACGGCGTACTGGCACTGCTGGCCTATAGCGCCACGCTCGGCATCGGCGGAGTAATAGCCTATAGTCTCCTGTAACCGGCAGGTAAGGGGGGAACTGTCCCGCGCAAGCGCTACCTAACTCTTGAGTGCCAGCGGCACAACGGTATTTTCACTTGGGATATGCCAACAGGAGTTTGCCAGATGACGGTAAGGATCAAGCGGCTGGTCGGAGCCTTTTTGTGCCTGCTGCCTCTGGCGGCAATGGCCGAGGCATTCGATTTCCAGATGGTGATCGATAAGGCCGCGAAGGTGGCGAAAAGCGCCTGGAAAGCACCGGAGCCGGTGCCGAAGTTTCTCCAGGACCTGAGTTATCACGAGTACCAGGGCATCCGCTTCAAACCCCAGAGCAGCCTGTGGCGCGGCGAAGAGCCCGCCTTCAACCTGATGTTGATCCCCCCGGGACTGTTCTATCGACACACGGTCGATATCCATATTATCGAAGGCGATCGGGTCTCCCCGCTGACGTTCGACAAGACACAGTTCAGCTATCCCAACCGGGAAATCGAAAAGCTCGTGCCAGCCGACCTCGGGTTCGCCGGCTTCAAGCTGACCTTTCCCTTCGCCGGACCGGATGTGCAGAACCAGTTCCTGGTATTCGCCGGCGCCAGTTATTACCGCGCGGTGGGCCGCAAGAACAACTTCGGCATTTCCGGCCGTGGCGTGGCCGTCAATACCGGCTTGCCCAGCGGCGAGGAGTTTCCCTCCTTCACCGAGTTCTGGCTGGAGAAGCCTGCTGCCGACGCCAAGGCCATGACCTTCTACGGCCTGCTGGATGGCAAAAGCCTCACCGGGGCTTATAAGTTCACTGTAACGCCGGGTGACGAAACCACCCTCGACGTCATCTCGGTGCTCTTCCCCCGGCAAGCGATCGCCCTGACCGGGGTGGCGCCGCTCACCAGCATGTTCTATTACGGTGAAAACACCCTCCGGCCGGACGGCGAGTGGCGCCCGGAGGTACACGATTCCGACGGCCTGCTGATTCATGACGGCCCGAGCAATGAATGGTTGTGGCGTCCACTGAACAATCCTGCATCGCTGACCATGGACTATTTTGCCACTGAGGATTTGCAGGGCTTTGGCTTGATTCAGCGCGATACCGATTTCGCCAGCTATATGGATCCGGAGGCCGGTTACGGGACGCGGCCCAGTGCCTGGGTCGAACCGAAAGGGAATTGGGGCAAGGGCCATGTGGTCCTGGTGCAGCTGCCGACGCCCGATGAAACCAATGACAACATCGTCGCGTTCTGGACGCCCGAGACCACGCTGGCGGAAAAAACTTCGCACACCTTTGCCTATACCGTCCGCTTCGGTGGCGGGGATCTGGCGCGCAACCCCATGGGCCGGGCCGTCGACACCTACCTGGGCGACGCAAAGCGCATCGGCGGTGGCGGTGTGGCCGGCGCGGTGCGCATCATCGTCGACTTTGCCGGGGAGCTGCTGGAAGGCAAGCTGGCGGATGCACCCGTTGCCGGCAGCGCCACTGCCCTGGAAGATGGCGAACTCATCGAGCACTTTGTGGAATACATTCCAGCGCTGCAGCGCTGGCGCCTGTCGATGCTGGTCAAGCCCGCCGCGGACCGGCCATTGTCGGTCCGCGGCTTCCTGCGCGAGGGCGAGGACGCGCTCAGCGAAACCTGGACCTATCAGCTGGCGCCGGGCAGCGACGTGCTGAATGCGATCCAATGAACGATCGGCGGAGCAAAAGACAATGCGCGCAACCACCACCGAGATAACGCTGCGCCGCGTCCTTGCCTGGCTGCGCTGGTCGGGCCTGGACATCACGCCGCAATTGCAGCGGCAGGTATTGCAGGCGATGACGGACGCCCTGGCTGACAATCCTCCCGATCTCTTCGGGGCCTGTCTGGGGCGCCTGGCGGCGGACACCGGCCTGCCGCCCCGCGCCACCGCGCCAGCCCTGAGCCGGGGCAGCATCGCCTATGGAGACTATTGATGTCGGTTGCCCTGGATCGGTTGGCTATCGCCCCGCAGACCGCGCACAGGCGTTGGTGGCTGGCCGCCGTGGCGCGGCGCACCGCGCTGTTGCTGCTGGTGGCCGGGCAGACGGCGCTGGCCGCCTGGTTCATGCTCTCGGTGCTGCCCTACCATGGCGGCAACGGGGTGGAAATCGGCATGCTGGTATTGTTTGCCGTGCTGTTTGCCTGGATCTCGTTCGGCTTCTGGATTGCCGTGGCGGGCTTCGTCCTGCGCCGCCTGGGCGGCGACCGCCATTCGCTGATGCGGCGTCAGGATGCCGCGGTGCTGGCTGCCACGCCGCTGGCGCGCACCGCGATCATCATGCCGGTCTATCACGAGTCGGTCGAACGCAGCCTGGGTGGGCTCAGCGCCGTGTACCGCAGCCTGGAACGGACCGGGCGCATCGAGCATTTCGACTTCTTCATCCTCTCCGACAGCCGTGACCCCGATGTCTGGCTGCGGGAGCAGGCGGCCTGGGCGCAACTGTGCGACGAACTGGGCGCCGCCGGCCGGCTGTTCTACCGGCGGCGCACGCTCAACCTGAATTACAAGAGCGGCAATGTCGGCGACTTTCTGCGCCGCTGGGGGCGCAGCTATTCCTACATGATCGTGCTCGACGCCGACAGCCTGATGGGCGGCGACACCCTGGTGAAGATGGTGCAACTGATGGAGCGCCACCCCGGAGTGGGCATCCTGCAGACCAGTCCCGGGCTGCTCAACGGGCGCTCGCTGTTCGCCCGGACCCAGCAATTTTCCAGCCAACTGTACGGCCCGCTGTTCACCACCGGGCTGGCGGCGGTGCAGATGGGGGAAGCGGTGTTCTGGGGGCACAACGCCATCCTCCGCACCGCGCCCTTCATGGCTCACTGCGGCCTGCGCAAGTTGCCGGGCTGGGGGTTGTTCCGAGGTCCGATAATGAGCCACGACTTTGTCGAGGCCGCCTATATGGGCAGGGCCGGCCATGAGGTCTGGCTGGAGCCGGGGCTGGCCGACTCCTGGGAAGAATCACCGCCGTCGCTGGTGGACGAACTGACGCGGGACAAGCGCTGGGTCAAGGGCAATATGCAGCATCTCTGGTTGATGTTGCGCAGTCGCAAGTTGCATTTCGCCCACCGCATGGCCTTTCTCAACGGCATCATGTCCTACCTCGCCTCGCCCCTGTGGCTGGCATTTCTGGCGCTGACAACCGTGACCACCACCCGCCTGGTGCTCTGGCCGATCGACTATTTCCCCGACCAGCACCAGCTGTTTCCGCTGTGGCCCCAATGGCAGCCGTACCGGGCGGTAACACTGGTGACCTGCACCCTGGGGCTGTTGTTCACGCCGAAATTTCTGGCTCTTGCCGATGCGCTGCTGACCAGCCGGGTCAAGGCGTTCGGCGGTGTTGTGCGACTGGTTGGCAGTGTGCTGCTGGAAATACTGATTTCCACCCTGCTGGCGCCGATCCGCATGCTGTCGCACTCGCGTTTCGTCATGGAGGCGCTGTTCAACGTCGAACTGCGCTGGGCCGGTCAGAACCGTACCAGCGAAACCGGCTGGCTCCAGGCACTGGTCTACCAGACGCCCGGCGCGGTGCTCGGTTTGTCCTGGGCGCTGTTCGCGCTGTGGCTGAAACCGATGTTCTTCTACTGGTCGCTGCCGGTGGCGCTGCCGTTGATTTTCGCCGCTCCGGTGTCGGTGATTCTCAGCCGGGTGCAGCTGGGGCAGTGGTTGCGGCGCCGGGGCTGGATGATGACCGGGGAAGAGGCCTTTGGCTCGCGGCTGCTGGAGGACATGCAGCACAATCCGCTGGCGCAAACCGCGCAGCCAGGATTTTGCGAGTCGGTCATCCATCCGCGGTTCAATGCCCTGCAGGTGGCGCTCGGTCGCCCCCGCCGCGGTCGACTGCGGCGGGGACGCCTGGATGAACTCGTTCGGCGCTGCCTGGAACAGGGGCCGGAGGGGCTTGATCGCATCGAGAAAAACCTGGTGGCCGAGGACCCGGCCGCCTTCGCCAGCCTGCACCAGCAAGTGTGGCGCGCCGCGCCCGACTCCCCCTGGGGCAAATTGCTGAATGCGCTGATCATCCGCTCCCCGAACCAAACGACGCGCTGATCGTGGGCGCAGCTAAACCTTTGCTC
>JBAZCN010000144.1:0-8085 GCA_041655035.1 Porticoccaceae bacterium
GCGCCGCGGCATGACCCTCATGCCGCAAAGTGCCGACCCGCGCCTCCAGCGGGCCTATGATGAAGAGGCCGCCAAAACAGGCAATCCGACCGGCAACTACCGGGTGGTGCCGGAGGGTTCCCCCAATTCGCTGTTCGTGGCGGAAGACCTCGACAAGGCGTGGCGGGAGATCGGCCCTTATATGCTCCACGACGCCACCGTGTACGGCGAGTGGCTGGACGCAGTCGGCGGCGGGGCCAATACCTATTCGGCGGCCAAGACCGTCGAGCAACTGCGGGCCGAGAACGGCAGCTATCGCATCGTCACGCCGGAGCAGGCGGTCGAGCTGATTGGCCAGTTCGGCTTTCTCGGGCTCCAGCCCTTGTGTGGCGGCGTGCCACCCGAACTGGCCTGGCAGTCGCTGCGCCTGATCGAGGATCAGGTATTGCCGGCATTGCGCCGCTAGGCGGCGCAGCGCTTGCGTCCGGACCGTAGGTAAAATCGTGTAAACAACGGGCACCGTCGCGGGATGGCGGTATAACCTCCCCCTGCGATCACAGGTATTCCAGTAATAACGACAAGACTGCGAGTAGCGGAATCATGGCCTTGCGCAAACACAAATCCTTTTGTCGTATCTGTACCGGTCACTGCGGGGTGGTGGCCAGTGTCGATGACGCCGGTCGTCTGGCGGCCATCCAGGGCGATCGGGACGATCCCCAGACCCTGGGCTTCATTTGCTCCAAGGGCACCGATGCGGTGGACAGCCACAATAGCGATCAACGCATTCTGCGTCCCCTCAAGCGCATGGCCGACGGCACCTTTGCGCCTGTTCCCCTGGAACAGGCGCTCGCCGAGATCAGCGATAAACTGCGCGAGATCATCGCTCGCGATGGCCCCAATGCGGTGGCCGCCTACCGCGGTTCCGGCGGTTTCATGGCCTCCGCCTCCCTGTTTCTGCTCAACGGGTTTCTCGACGCCATCGGTTCCCACCAGATGTACTCCAGCCTCACCATCGACCAGTCCGCCAAATGGGTCACCCTGGGGCGCCTCGGCTGGTGGCCGGCGGGCGCCCAGCCGTTTCACAGCAGTGACGTGTGCATGCTGGTGGGTGCCAATCCCCTGGTCTCCATCGCCGGTGGCGGATTCGATACCCGCCACCCACTGAAGCGCATCCGCGAGGCCAAGGCCCGGGGCATGAAACTGGTGGTGATCGATCCGCGCCGTTCGGAAACGGCCGAGTATGCCGATCTACTGATCCAGCCCCTGCCGGGTACGGATGCCGCGATCCTCGCCGCCATCATTCGCATCATTCTCGCCGAAGGCTGGCACGATGAGGAATTTTGCCGGCGGCATGTCGCGGATCTCGAGCTGTTGCGCGAGGCGGTGGCACCCTTCGAAGCGGAGCGGGTGGCGCGCATCGCCGACATTCCCGCCGGGTCGCTGCGCGAGGCAGCCCGCATTTTTGCCGGCGAGGGCCGCCGCGGCACGGTGAGCACCGGCACCGGCCCGAGCATGAGTCCGTTTTCGAACCTCACCGAGCAGCTGGTCGGCTGTCTCAACGTCATCTGCGGTCGCTTCGTCCGCGAGGGCGAGCGCATCGACAATCCCGGGTTGTTGCTCGGCTGGCATCCCAAGCGGGCGCAGGTGGTCGACATCGGCCGGTCCTGGGAGAGCGGGCCAAAAAGCCGCATCGGCGGCTTTGGCACCATCGGTGGCGAAATGCTTACCGCGCTACTGGCCGACGAGGTCCTGACCCCCGGCCCCGGCCAGGTCAAATGCCTGTTCAGCGTCGGTGGCAACCCGGTCGCGGCGGTGCCGGACCAGCGCAAGTTCGTCGCGGCGATGGCCAACCTCGAACTGCTGGTCAGTCTCGAACCCTTCATGACCGCCACCGCGGCGCTGTCCGATTACATCCTGCCGCCACGGATGCCCTACGAACGCGCCGATCTCAATCTCGCGCTGTTCGAAACCGCGATCTACGGCGATGCCTACGCCCGCTATACGGCGCCGGTGGCCTCGCCACCGGCCAATGCCGAGCTCTGCGACGAATGGTTCGCCCTGTGGTCCATCGCCTCGCGCCTGGGTTGCCAACTGGTGTGCAACGGTGTCGAGCTGGATATGGCGCGGGCCCCTTCGGATGACCAACTGCTGGCCATCACCGCTGCCAATGCCCCGGTGCCTTGGGACAGCATCCGCGACGCCGAACTGGGTTATCTGCACCCCGAGTCCTTGACCGCACTGCCTGCCGATCCCGCCACCGCAGGGCGTTTCACCTTGGTCCCGGAGGATGTGCGGAAGGAGATCGCCGGGCTTGACACCCATTGCCGGCAGCCGCCGGGGCGGGAGGCTTTCCCTTACCGTCTGACCTCGCGGCGCAGCCGCCACCGATTCAACACCGTCGGGCATCTGTCTCCCTACCTGAAAAAGCTCGTGCCCTATAATCCGGCCTACCTGAATCCCGCCGACCTGGCGGCCGAACGCCTGAGTCGCGGCGACTGGATCGAGATCCGCTCCGACCACGGTGTCATCCGTGCCCGGGTGGAAGAAGACCCCGCGGTGCGCCGGGGCGTCGTATCCATGTCTCATTGTTTCGGTTATCTGCCGGAGGACGATGATTACGATACCCATGGCGTTTCCACCAATCTGCTGATCAGCAGCGAGCGGGATTTGCAGACCATCAACGCAATGCCGCGCATGTCGGGTATTCCGGTGGCGATCGACGCGGCGGCGGGGCCGGCCGACGAGGGGCCGGGAAATGAGGGACAGCCGGTAATAGGAACGGTAATAGGGGGCAGCCACAGACTCAATACGACAATTAGGGGTAGTACATGAAGTCAGAGATGGAAACCAAGGTCAGGGAACTCCTGAGCCTGTTTCACCAGCAGAATATCGATTTTGCCCGCATTGCGGGTTTTTTTAGTGCCGATGCCCACTACCAGGCCCATGTGCCGGGTGTCGAGCCACTCATTGGCCGCGAGACCATCAGGGCGGAGCTGGAGCGTCAGTTGAAGCTCTACAACGAATGTGACTTCCACATTCTCAATCTCGCCTGCAACGATCGCCAGCTGTTTGCCGAGCGCCGCGACCAGGTCACCCAGAATGGCGTGCGGGTGGAGGTCCGGGTCAACGCCATTTTCGAGTTCAACGATCAGGGGGAGATCCAGTCCTGGCGGGAATACTGGGATATGGGCAGCGTCCAGCAACAATTGGGGATTTCCGCGCGGGAAATGTCCGGCTATATGGAACAGTCCTCCTGATCGGAGGGCGGTCAACAACGGGAACAAAGCAGTGAATCATTCTCACCCAACGAATACCGTCGCCATTGATCTGACCGAGTTCAAGTTTGGATGGCGTTTCATCATCCTCGCCCTGGTGGGCGTGGCCACCTCCTCGGCGGTAATGCCGCTGTACGGTTTCGGCGCCATGGTGGTGCCCCTCGAGGACGCGCTTGGCTGGCGGCGCAGCGACCTGCTGGCGACAGTGACTTTTTCTTCCTTCGGCGCGGTGTTTTCCTCTCAACTGGCGGGCTCCCTCAACCGCCGCTACGGCATCAAGCGAGTGACTGTCTGGTCGCTGCTCGGCCTGCCCCTGGCATTCCTGCTGATGTCCCAGGTCGATCGGCTCGGCGGCTCGATCTGGACGCTCTATGGGCTGTTCTTCCTCGTGACCTTCGCCGGGGTCGGCACTCTCCAGGTGACCTGGACCCAGGTGGTCAATCTCTGGTTCGACAAGAACCGCGGGCTGGCCCTGGCGATGATTCTTTCCGGATCGGGTATCGCCGGGCTGGTGCTGCCGCCGATGGTCACCACCGCGGTGGAGATGTGGGGCTGGCGCGGGGGCTTCCTCTCGATGGCGATACTGCCACTGGTGATTACCCTGCCGCTGGCGCTGATGTGGCTGTCATCCTCCGAACGCAAGCCCGCCGCCCCCGGCGCGCCGGCGGATGGGCCGGCGCTACTGCCGGGAATTCTATTCCCCGTGGCGGTGCGCAGCTGGCGCTACTGGACCATCAATATTTCCATGGTACTGGTGGCCTCGGCGATCATCGTGATGGTGGTCAATACCGTGCCGCTGCTGCAGGACAAGGGGTATTCGGCCATCGAAGCCAGTCAGATTTTCGGTGCCTTCGGGATATCCCTGGTCGCGGGCCGGGTGCTGGTCGGCTATCTGGTGGATCGCCTGTGGGCGCCGGGGGTGGCTTTTGTCGCCCTGGCCCTGCCGGCGCTCGGCTGCTTCATCCTCGCCGCTATGGGCGGCAATCCGCTACTGGTGGTGGCGGGGGTGGCGATGGTGGGGGTCGGTGCCGGCGCCGAGTTCGATATTGCCGCTTTCCTGATCGCCCGCTACTTTGGCATGCGCGATTACGGCCGCCTGTTCGGCTTGCAGATGGCGGTGATCTCCGGAGGAATCTGCCTGGCGCCGACCGGTGCGGCGTTTCTCTACCAGAGTTTCGGCAACTACGATGCCGTATTGCTGGTCAACATGGGGCTGTTCCTGGTGGGCTCGACGATGCTGCTGGTCCTCGGCCGCTATCCCCAGTTGTCTGCCGCAGAGCACTGAGCGCCCCCGCTTCCCAGCGCTCCGACAAGCCGGCCCGGCATTCACAGCAAGGTGAATACTGGGCCGATTTCTTCTCGGCATCGACGACTTCTCCCTCTCTTCCGCAATTTTAAGTCTATTGACTTATTTGGGCGGTGTTAATTATCATGCGGCCGCTCCCGATGGACGCGAGCCACGATGGCGCGCCGGTACGGCCAGTGTCGCCAGGCGAACACAACAAGAGGGGTTTCCGCTCCCGGCCTGCGGTTCGGGAGGGACACGCTATCGTGGAGCAGCTTGCCACGGAGATGGTTTACACCCGGCCGCTGGCTGCTGCCGACAACCCGCCTCGGGTTGCCGGCGGATGCCTGCGGTTCCCGGTCTGGCGGTGAGCCCGCTCACAACGCTGTCACCGCTTTCTCTATACAACAATCACTAGGAGAGGTTCATGTCACATTCCACACAACCGGCATTACTGTGTTGCAAGGCACTGGCGTTAGCCATTGCCGTGGCGCCAGTGGTTCATGCCCAGGACAGCCAGGGTGTCAGGGCTCTGGAAGAGATCATCGTCAGCGCGCGGCGTACCGAGGAGAGCATTCAGTCGGTGCCGGTATCGATCACCGCCCTGGATTCCAACGCGCTCCGTGAAAACACCATTACCACCACCGAGGATCTCCAGTTGAGCATTCCCGGTGTCTACCTGGCTGGCTCAGGCGGCCGCCAGAATGTGATCTACCAGATTCGCGGCCAGTCCAAGGCGCTGTCCGGCACCAGTTCGCCGGCGGTGGTGAGCTATTTCGCCGAGGTGCCGGAGCCGGTCTGGGGCAGTTCCGTGCCGCAGTTCGACATGGCCAGCATCCAGGTGCTGAAAGGCCCGCAGGGCACATTGTTCGGTCGCAACACCACCGGTGGCGCGATCCTCTACACCCCCCAAGCTCCGAGCCATGAATTCAACGGTTATGTCTCCGGCAACATCGGCAGCTACGACCAGCGTCGCGCCCAAGGCGCCATCAACCTGCCGCTGATCCAGGATAAAGTGGCGCTGCGGATTGCCGCCGATATCAATAACCGCGATGGCTATACCAAGAACATCGCCACCGGCCGTGATCTCGATGATACCGATACCAAGGCGTTCCGCGCATCGCTGCTGGTCGAGCCCACCGACTACCTGTCCAACACCACGATCTTCGATCACTTCAAGAGTGAGAACAATGGCATCGGCGTGGCGGTCACCGATGTCTTCGACGGCGACACCCTGATGGCGCAGCTGGGTATCCGCGAGGCTGCCCGCGAGCAGATCGCCCGCCAGAAAAAGCGCGGCCCCTTCAAGGTGGACAGCGGTATCAATGGCTTCGAAAACAGCGAGCGCAACTCCCTGATCAACCGCACCGAGCTCGACCTGGGCGGAATGCAACTGGTCAATATCTTTGGCTACCGCAAGACCGATCTGAACTATCTGATCAACGTCGACGGCATGCCGACGCTGCCCGCCGACGGCAGTGGCGCCTTCCCCGCCGGTACGCCGATCAAGTTCATTACCGGCGACCTGTACCAGCAGACCGAACAGTACAGCAACGAGCTGCAATTGCGCGGCACCGCCTTCGACGACAAGATGGAGTGGCTGGTGGGCGCTTTCTGGCTGAAGAGCAAGCCCGATGGCTACCAGGGCAATGCGGTCGCCTTTGCGGCCTACCCCGGCGCACCGGTTACCGGCTCCGCCTACAACTTCCTCACCGAAAAGAGCGAAGCGGTATTCGCCAATATCCGCTACAGCCTCGACGCCATCGTCGAGGGCCTGCAGCTCGATGTCGGCGTGCGCTACACCGAGGACGAAATCGAGTCCTGCCTCGGCACCGGCCTTACCGGCCAGTCCAACGGCGCCGAGCTCGGTGACTGCCGTTCCGGCGATTCCAGCCGTATCGTCAACACCAGCACCAACTCCACCAAGTCCGACGAGACCACCTGGAGCATCGGCCTCAACTGGCAGGTCACCGACGATCTGTACACCTACGTCGTCAGCCGGCGCGGCTACCGCGCCGGTGGTATCAACGGGCCGACTCTCGAGGGCCGCCTGACCCAGTTCCAGTCCTTCGCGCCGGAAACCGTCACCGACTATGAAATCGGCATGCGCAGTGACTGGCTGGTGGGCGACGTGGTGGTTCGCGCCAACGTTTCCGCCTATCTCGGCAAGTACGAGGATGTCCAGGCCGTGCTCGGTGGCGTGCAGACCTCCGCACTCTGTGACGTCAATGCCCCGGGCGGGACGGCTCCCGGCCTGTCTCCCGATGGCGACTGCAACCAGAGCAACGATCCCGCCGGCGGCACTCTGCTGGTCAACCTCGGGGAAACCGAGGTCTCCGGTGCCGACCTCGAACTGGTCATTGCCCCCAGCGATTACCTGACCTTCAATATCGGCGCCAACTATATCCATACCGAGACCAAGAAGATCGCCAAGCCCGAGGTGCTGAGGCCGTACATCACCGCGGATGAAATTCCTTTCAATTTCACCGCGCAGAAGACCTTCCTGGCCGGCGCCCGCTATGAAATGCCGATGGATCAACTGGCGGAGAGCCTGGTGCTCAACCTGGATTACTACTGGACCGACGAATTGGAGAAGGGCGATATCACCATGCCTTCCTACAAGGTCACCAATTTCAGGCTGGACCTCAACGGCGTCAACCGTACCGGTCTCGATCTGAGCCTGTTCGTGCGCAATCTGTTCGATGCTGAATACCCGCTGACTTCCGTGGCCAGTGGTCGCTTCATCGGCTTTGCCTCGTCCATTTACGGCCCGCCGAGAATGTGGGGGGCGGAAGCGCGCTACAGCTTCTGACCGACACAGGAATCGGGCAAACCCGAGGCCGCCAGTGAGAGATCACTGGCGGCCTTTCTTATGGCCGGTCGCTAATGACCGCCACTGCAGGAGCCGGGCCATTGCGGTGATATTAGGCGCCCGGACGACGCCTTGGGCGACGGTTGACAGGGGTGGGTGAAAGCGCATAATCAGACAGCTGCCTTGATACTGCTTGCCGTCGCGCCGTCGAAGGCTGGCCGGGCTCAGCTTACGAACAGATGTGTCAACCAGTGCCGTGTATATAACAACCCGTGCGTATAACAATCCGCGCGTATAACAATCATAGCAAGGAGAGTCTCATGACCTGTCGTCAAACACTCGCGGCATCCAGCCTCAAGGCGCTGGCCGTTGCCGTGGCCATCACCCCGGTCGCTCACGCCCAGCAGAGCGCTCCCTCGTCCCGGACACTGGAGGAAATCGTGGTCAGTGCCCGCCGCACCGAAGAACGCCTTCAGTCGGTGCCGGTCTCGGTCACCGCATTCGATGCGGAGACACTCAGGGAAAACACCATCACCAGCACCGAGGACCTCCAATACAGCATCCCGGGGGTTCACCTGGTCGGTTCCGGCGGTCGCCAGAACGTGGTGTACGTCATCCGCGGCCAGTCCAAGGCGCTTTCCGGCACCACCTCGCCGGCGGTTGTCAGCTATTTCGCCGAGGTGCCCGAGCCGGTATGGGGCAGTTCCGTACCCCAGTTCGACATGGCCAACATC
>JBAZCN010000145.1:0-7971 GCA_041655035.1 Porticoccaceae bacterium
CGTCTTGCTGACGCCATAATGAACCATTTCCGTAGGTATGTTCAGTGCCGATTCGCTGGAGATAAACTGAATCCGCCCCCAGCCCCGGTCCCGCATGCCCTTGGCATAATGGCGGGCCAGCCGCACACCACTGAGCACATTGACCTGGAAGAACTCTTCCCACAGCGCATCGTCGATGTCGAAGAACTCGCGCGCGCCATAAATGCCGATATTGCTGACCAGGATGTCCGCGTCCGGTTGCGCGGCAATCAATGCCTGGCAGCCCTGAGCGGTGCCGGGGTCACACACCACACCGCTGGCGTCGCCCCGCCCGGTAGCGTCACGCAGCCGCGCCAGCGCCGCATCGACGCGGCTCTGCTCGCGGCCGGTGACGACTACCTGGGCACCGGCATTGGCCAGCCCGATGGCGATGGCCAGGCCGATGCCGCCGGTCGAGCCGGTGACAATTGCGGTTTTTCCTGAAAGATCGATAACCATTGGATTCTCCTGTGGTAGCGGCTGGGCCTCAACCGAAGCGATATGCCGAAATAGTGGTTTCCATGATCCGCTCCGAAAAGACTCTCCGGCCCACCGAGTCCTCTCCGGCCCCGGCGGCCACCAGTAATGGGATCAAGTGTTCCTCGCCGCCTGGCGGGTGGCAATGGCGCGCATTGGGCGCCTGCGTCCACGCCGCCAGCAGGGCGTTGCGTTGCGCCGGCTGGCTTTCCACCGCGGCGCTCAACCAGTCGTCGAACTCAGCCGAAAGCGGTGTATACCGCACATCGCCGTAGCCGCGCATATTGTGGAAGCTCATGCCGCTGCCGATGATCAATACGCCCTCACCACGCAGCGCCGCCAAGGTCCGGCCCGCTTCCATATGGGCCCGCGGGTCCAGATCCTGGCGCAAGGACAATTGCACTACCGGGATATCCGCGTCGGGAAACATCAGTTTCAACGGAATGAACATGCCGTGGTCGAAACCGCGCTCACCGTCCACCCGGGCATCTGCCCCATCCTGCCCGAGCCGTTGCGCCACCTGCTCCGCCAGCTTCGGATTGCCGGGAGCGGGATAGGTCAACTCATAGGTATGGGGCGGAAAGCCATAGTAATCGAAGATCAATTGCGGACGGGGATGAGCGGTGACGGTGAAGCCGGGCTCGAGCCAGTGGGCGGAAATCAACACAATGGCCCTCGGCCGGGCCGGAAGCGTAGCGGCCACACCCTTGAGGAAACCCGCCAGCCGACTCCAGGTGTCGGCCGGGTTCCAGTCCATGAAGAAGCAGGGGCCCGCCCCGTGCGGAATGAAAAATACCGGCAGGCGTTCGTTATTGCCGGCTGCCCGATGCTCGTCGCTGTTCATTGTGCGCACCTCCTGCCAAATCGATGACTCAAGTATGGGCCGCACACCAGAAATACGGAATCGGCTAAAATTCACTAACACTTAGCACTGATAGTAGGAACTACCGTGGATCGCATCACCAGCATGCGTGTTTTCGCGCGCGCCGCCAGTGCCGGCAGCCTGTCCGCCGCTGCCCGTCACCTGGGCATGTCGCCGGCCATGGCGACCAAGCACGTCAATTCACTGGAAGCGCGCCTTGGCGTCAAATTGTTCCACCGCACCACCCGCCGCCTGAGCCTGACCGAGGTGGGCAGCAATTACCTCGAAGCCTGCCAGCGCATCCTGCCGGATATCGATGAAGCCGAGGCGGCCGCCACGTCACAACACATCAAGGCAACCGGGCTGTTGCGGATGAATGTGCCGCTGTCTTTCGGCAGCCGGTTCATCGCGCCCCTGATTCCCGAGTTCAGCCGCCGCCACCCGGAAGTGAAGGTCGAGCTCGGCCTCAGCGATGCCCAGCTCGACCTGATCGCCGGTGGCTGGGATCTGGCCATCCGGGTCGGCCGGCTGGCCGACAGCCCGCTGCAGGCCCGCCGTCTCGGCGATAGCGCGATGCTGGTCTGCGCCGCGCCGGATTACCTCGACCGGCGGGGCGTGCCGCGGCGGATTGTCGAGCTGGCCCAGCACAATTGCCTGAGCTACACCCTCTCCCCCATGCAGGACAGCAAGCAGTGGGCTTTCGGCGCACAGGGCGAGTTCCGGGTAGCGGTCAGCGGCGACCTGCTGGCCAACAACGGCGAGGCGCTGCTGGCCGCCGCCGTGGCGGGCCAGGGCATCATCTACCAGCCGCATTTCATCGTCGGCGGGGCGCTGAAACGCGGTACCCTGGTGGCGCTGGAACTGGACAAGCCGGCCGTCGAACTCGGCGGCATCCATGTGCTGTATCCGCCCGACCGCCGCCCGCCGGCCAAGGTGCGGGTAATGATCGATTATCTGGCGGAAGCTTTCGCCAAGGCGCGGCCCTGAGCGCAGCGGCGCGTGCGACGACAGCGCTGAGCCACCGCCGATGCCGCCCGGCGGCCCGCCGCAACGCCGCCACCGCTCGACAAGGTCTCCACCGAATTGCGGTGTCAGGTCTCACATTCCAATATAAGTGCTAGGCTGTAAGTTCCGGGCCCCCCGGCGATACGGTGTACCAGGCAAGGGCCTCACCCAATCCACAATGAGGAAAACCGCCGTGACTGCCACTGTCGACCGACCCTATACAAGGGCGCTTCACCCGGTTCATGCAATCCTGCTTGCCGGGACCATCCCATTGTTTCTGGGGGCCACGCTGAGTGACCTCGCCTACTGGTCGAGCCACCAGATACAGTGGACCAACTTCGCTTCCTGGCTGCTTGCCGGCGGCCTCGTTTTCGGCGGCCTCGCACTGCTGTGCGCGATCATCGGCCTGTTCCGCGCCGATCGCGGAGGGCGCCCCCTGATTTATATCCTCCTGCTGCTGGCGACCTGGATCCTGGGTTTCGTCAATGCGCTGATCCATGCCAAGGACGCATGGGCGAGCATGCCCACAGGCCTTGTGCTATCGGTAGTCGTCACCGCGCTGGCGTGCGCGGCGACATGGATCGGTTTCTGCAGTCTTCGGGCGGGGGGTGTGAAATGAGACGTTCAAGCATATTTGCCAGCGCCATCCTTGCGGTCGCCATGCTGAGCGCCTGTGGCGGCAACGAGCCGGACACGGCGCAATACGGCCCGACCCCGGCACTGCCGGATCCCCAGCGCGGCCTGCTGCCCAACATGACCATCGCCAAGCCCGCACAGTGGGGCGACCAGCAACCGGCGGTGCCGCAAAACTACACCATCACGGCCATCGCCACCGATCTCGGGATACCCCGCCAGACGCTGGTCCTGCCCAATGGCGACATCCTCGTTGCCGAAGGCAGGGGCGGCGGAGCGGCGAACCTGAAGCCGAAGGATGTGATTGCCGGTTACATCAAGGCCAGGGGAAACACCTCGGTCGAGAGCGGTAACCGGCTGACCCTGCTGCGGGACAGCGATGGCGACGGCATCTACGAGGAGCAGACCGTGTTCGCCGAGAACCTCAACGCACCTTATGGGCTGGCACTGGTCGACGGCAATCTGTACGTCGCCAACCAGGACGCCCTGGTGCGATTCGATTACCAGCCTGGCCAGACGCGGGCCAGCGGGCCGCCGGTCAAGCTCACCGACCTGCCGTCAGCGATCAACCATCACTGGACCAAGGCGCTGGCCGCCAGTCCGGATGGACGTTTTCTCTATGTCGGCATCGGCTCCAACAGCAATATCACCGAGCGCGGGATGGATGTCGAGGCCGACCGGGCAATGGTGTGGCAGGTGGATGCCCGGACGGGAGCACACAGGCCCTATGCCACCGGCCTGCGCAATCCCACCGCGCTCGCCATCCAGCCCGGCACGGATCAGTTGTGGGCGGTGGTGAACGAACGGGACGAACTCGGCCCGGACCTCGTACCCGACTACCTCACCGCCGTTCGCGAAGGCCAGTTCTACGGCTGGCCATACAGCTACTGGGGCCAGAACGTGGATCCGCGCGTTCGGCCGCAAAATCCGGAAAAGGTTGCCTCGGCAATTGCTCCGGATTACAGCCTGGGGTCGCACGTTGCCGCGCTCGGCCTGGCCTTCTCCACCTCTGCGATGGGCGCCGAATTCGCCGACGGCGTGTTCGTCGGCGAGCATGGCAGCTGGAATCGCAAGAACCCCGTCGGCTACAAGGTGGTCTTCGTGCCGTTCAGCGACGGCCGGCCCGCCGGCCCGCCGATTGACTTTGTCTCCGGCTTCCGCGGGGCGGACGGCAAGACCCGCGGCCGGCCGGTGGGTGTAACGGTGGATCCGCGCGGCGCCCTCATCGTCGCCGACGATCTTTCAAATACCATCTGGAGGGTGACTCCCACCCAGTGACCGGCAATCGCCCGGGCATCTGGCCATGCTGATGCCCGGCGATGGCGC
This sequence comes from Porticoccaceae bacterium, assembly GCA_041655035.1. Classification (GTDB taxonomy): domain Bacteria; phylum Pseudomonadota; class Gammaproteobacteria; order Pseudomonadales; family Porticoccaceae; genus NAT127. The sequence goes on from JBAZCN010000145.1 coordinate 4,322, forward strand.
GACGACTGGCCCGCGCTGCCAGGCCCTTCTCGGCACCTCGATGGAAAACCACTTTCCTCCGCTGGAACAGGCGATGTAAGATTGTGCGGCTCGATCAGGCTGACGCCACTCCGAGGCGCGTCTTGGCCAAGATCTTACAGGCCCGAAGGAAGAAACATGATCGTAATCTATGGAATAGACGAGAAGCTCAATCCGATAAAAGCCAGGCTTTCCGATGCGATCCACAGCTGCTTGATGTCTGTGCTTGGCATGCCCGAAGACAAAAGGGCGCATCGCTTCATGCCAATGGCGCGAGATGATTTCTATTATCCCGGGGGGCGCAGCGATGCCTATACCGTCATCGAAATAAACATGATGGCTGGCCGCCAGATCGCAACCCAGAAGAAACTCATCAAATCGCTGTTCCACGAAATCGAAAGCAAGCTGGCCATATCCCCCGTCGACCTGGAGATCATCATCAAGGAACAGCCGGCCCATTGCTGGGGATTTCGCGGCATGACCGGTGACGAAGCCAGTGATCTCGCCTACAAGGTCAGGGTGTGACAGGAAACAAACCCAGGGATGATACGTTATGAAGAACCTCTGCTTGGCATCTCTTCTTATCATTTCCGCTGTCAGCTTTGCCAGCGAACAGCCGGCAAAAGGCAGTGGCTCCGAAATGGCGCGGCTCCAGGCCATAGCCCCTTCACTCATGGCATTACCGACCGACCCTCCCACCCCCGAACAAATCCGGGAGAGCATGAACCGTGCGATCGAAATGCACAACGAGCAAACGAAAGCACGACTCAAGGCATTCTCGGAACCGGAAATGGTAGAGAGTTTCGCGCAATTTTCCCGCTCATATTATGAAGCGCTCATCAGGGCCGGGTTCACCAAAGAAGAAGCCTTGAACATCGTAATAAGTGTCGGCATCCCCAGCTTCAGGTAAGTCTTCTGGCACGGCGCGGACTATCGGATAGCCGGGCGCAGGGATGCCAACGGGCATATTGATTTCCCCTGAAATTAACCGTACAGTTCAGTCACTAAAAGTGATCGTCAGCAGTTATCCCCGGCGACCTGCCTGCTTGTCGATGGCTGGCTTATCGACGATTGAATAGTGTCCGCGTCAGCGGCGGACAGAGTGTCTCTGTGTTTCGTCTCGTCGCCCCGCAATGCGAAAGAGACGTCGATCGCCCCCCTGCGACGAGCATTCAATTCAACGCCATAATCCGGAAAATCAGCGCGGCCTGGAAGCCACAGCCGCGGAGCAGCGCAAAGACGGGCACGAACCCTGGCGAGCAATTGTCAGCTCGAGCCAATATCAGCTCAAGCCAAGTCGAGAATAAACAAGTCCATAATAAATTCGAGGTATCGCAACCATGAACAAGATACACCTGAACCAGAGAAGTGCGGCAGCCACGTTGTCCGCTGCCATACTGGCGGCCATGGGCCCTGCGCCAGGGTTTGCCCAGGAAAACTCCGGGCAGCCGCGCGCCCAGACACTTGAAGAAATCGTCGTCACCGCGCGCCGCCGCGAGGAAAGCCTGCAATCCGTACCCATCACCATTGCCGCTTTCGATCAGCAGGGCCTCAAGGAAAAAGGCATCAACAGCACGCAGGATCTGCAGTTTGCGGTCCCGGGGGTATTTCTGACCGGTTCCGGCTCGCGATCCAACACGCTCTACTCCATTCGGGGCCAGTCGAAGCCGACGGTGGGGCAGGGCTCTCCGGGTGTGGTGACCTACTTTGCCGATGTGCCCCTGCCGGTCAATGCGAGCTCTGTGCCACAGTTCGACATCCAGTCGATCCAGGTGCTGAAGGGCCCCCAGGGCACTCTGTTCGGGCGCAACACCACCGGCGGCGCGATCCTTACCTACCCCAACAAGCCGAACTATGATTTCGGCGGTTATGTGGAAGGGGGCGTCGGCCGTTACGACTACCGGTCGGTGGAGGGCGCGGTCAATATCCCGCTGATCGACGACAGGCTGGCCGTGCGTCTCGCCGCCCAGAAACAGGATCGCGACGGCTATACCAGGAATATCGGTCCTGGCGGCGATCTCGATGATATGGGTTCCGAGAGCCTGCGCGCCTCCATCCTGTTCGAGCCCACCGACCGCATCAGCAACCTGACCGTGCTCGACTACCACGAGAACGATTCGGCCACTTCTGCGGCGGTGATGGTTTTCGGCATGCCATTCGAGCTTGCCGGTCCGGGCAACTTCCCGGTTCTGCGGTTTGATCAGCTGGCGGCCGGGCAGAAAGCCCGCGGCCCCCGCCGGGTGGACATCAACCGGCCGGCCACCGCCGAGGAATTCACCCAGAAGGGCATCACCAACCGCACCGATATCGATTTCGACCGCATCCAGATCACCAATATCATCGGCTACCGAACCAGCGATGTGTTCGTCCAGTCCCAGATCGACGGCATGGGGGATGTGCCGTGGGAGATTGCGCCAGGCGTGATAGTACCGATGCCGATGAACGTGCTGGAAGGCCATCAACGCCAGGAACTCAAACAGTTCACGGAGGAATTCCACCTCAAGGGCCAGGCGCTGGATGATAAGCTCGACTGGCTGCTGGGCGCCTTCTACCTGAAGAGCGAACCCGACGGCGTGATGGCGAGCGCCACCGGCTTCTTTGCCCCGACCACTCAGATATACCAGTTCGTGGAGGACAAGAGCAAAGCGTTGTTCGCCAACATCACCTATGATCTCGGCAGCTTCATCGATGGCCTGAGCTTCAACCTGGGCCTGCGTAAAACCTGGGACGAGTCCAATGTTTGCGCGGGTTCCGGCGAGGATCCATTGCCCGGCGCCATCGGCCCCACCAAGGCGGGGATCACTAACTGCAGCCCCGCGACCCTGGCCAATTTCAGTGATGTCAGCGCCAAGTCGAATGCCACCACCTGGACTGTCGGTTTCGACTGGCAGATCAACGACGATATATTCGGTTACCTGACGTCCCGTAAAGGCTACCGCGCCGGCGGCCTCAACGCGCCGCAATTCGCCGGTGGGCTGGCACCCTACCAGGCATTCGACCCGGAAGAGACCGTCGATGTCGAGCTGGGCCTGCGCACCAGCTGGACAGTCAAGGATATGGATGGCCGTTTCAATATCGCCCTGTTCCGCAGCGAGGCGAAGGACGTTCAGGTCAATGGCGCGGGGCTCACCACCGCCCTCGCTGTTCCCAACTGTGATCCGCTGAATGGCCCGGTCTTTATCGATGGCGACTGCGATCCCGCCAACGACCCGGCGCAGGGACAAATCAACGTCAATGTCGGCGACACCCGGATCCAGGGTGCGGAGATGGAACTGGTGTTCATGCCCACCGCCGACCTGACCCTGAGCGCGACCGCCACTTATCAGGATACCAAGACCAGCAAATACAATGTTCCACCGGTGCTCAGCGGATTCTTCCCCGCGGATGAGATTCCCTTCTTCTACACACCGCAAAAAACCGCCACTCTCGGGGTGCGCTATCAATTGCCGGTGGACCAGGCGCTGGGAGATCTGGTCCTCAACGCCAACTATTACTACTCCGACAAGGTCGATATGATCCAGTACCAAGCGGCGTCCTACAAGATCACCAATATCCGCGCCGACTGGCTCGGTATTCTGGGTTCCAGTATCGACCTGGGTTTCTTCGTGAACAACCTGCTCGACGAAGAAGCC
>JBAZCN010000146.1:0-7952 GCA_041655035.1 Porticoccaceae bacterium
GCAAATTGGGGTTTTTTACCTCACCAATACGGTGGCGGCGAATGCGCCCCGCAAGCTGTATCAGTGAGCGCATGGAGGACGGTTCCACCACTGCCCAGTCGTAATCATGGTCGCGCCCGACCTCGGTGACAGGACTCCCCAGCACAATAAAAAGATGATCTTCCTCTTTACGAGTATCGAGAGCGGAGCGAATTTCAGGCAATTCAAACACAGCATCTGGCGTACGGCGATTCAGGGCAGTATCCAGGCGGTGTTCGATGGCCGAGCGGATCAACAGAGGAAACTGCGAGTGATACACGCACAAATGAATACGGGCATTTTCCGGCGCGCCGTGACGGTACAGGGCCAACGCCACATCGAACAGAGGATCGATATTGGCCATACGCACCAGGCCAAAGCTGACACGCTTGCCGGTTTTAGGGTCTGTATCGTGATTTTCCCGATGCAGACGCAGCGCGGCATCGCGCACCTTCAAGGCAAATTCACTGCGGCGTTCAGTTTTGTTCTCCGTGGCGAACTCCAGCGGCAACAGTTCGCTGCGTCGGCGGACAGGTTCCTGCGCTAACCGCTTGTGGCGTTTTTGCACAAACGCCAGATGGGCTGCACGAAATCCATCGGCATCCGCACAATCCTGCTGCTCCTGATAGAACTCATCCACCCAGAGACAGCAAACCGATAGTGTTTCGTTGGGCCGCTCACCCCGATTGCGCTGGAATATTTCACGGCCCTGCCGATAGGCCAGAAACAAACCTTCCACCAACGCCGGAGGCAGGGTGGCGGAGGATAGCAGGACACGCGAACCCAACAAACCCGCCCAATGCACCAGGCGGGTCAATGCCGGCAGATCGGCAATATCGAAGTCATCCGGCTCATCCAGCACCAGGTCACTACTCATCAGGCGCAGCATGGGAGCGATCTGGCGGCCGCCGCGCAGGCTTTCGGTGGCCGGCGTGAGGTGATCCACCGTGCACACCAGCAGCGGCGCCGCCAGCAGGGAGCGCACCTGGGGATCGCTGGTCAGCCGTTGCAGCAGCGGATGCTGGTCGTTGCCTTCAAACAGGACATAACCGTCTTCCGGCAATAACTCCTGTTGTGACGCTGAACCCGTTTGCTCTGCAAGCTGCTCGTAGTACTCGAACAACTCGCGATTGGCCGCGCCACCCACCTTGATGGCCAGTTCATCATCGGACAGGCCAAGAAGATCGCGAAAGCTGCGCCCGGTCTGCAAGGTCAAGGTGCGCAACCCCATGGCAAAGGAACAGCGCATACCCTGTATCGGATCAGACAGCGCATTCATGATGCGGGCATTGCCCAGGGTTTTACCGCAGCCGGTGGAGGCCATATTGACGATAAATGCGCCTTGGGTCTTGGCGCGATCCCGCACTACCGTCGCCATATCGGCGGCACGGTCCTGCCAGCGAAAGCGCGCATCCGCACTACGCTTTTTCAAACCGCGATGCCGGGCCAGCCTGGGGAGGTTCAACTCAAAGCCGGGAAGTGCGTGAACCACGGTGCTGGCGTGCTTCTCAACCCCGACCAGGTGCTCGTCCAGTCGCTGGCAGAGGTCGCCAGTCTTGCGATTCGTATTGGCGAAAAGAGGATAATCCTGTTCTCCCTGAACGCGCCCTTGCTGCTCAGTCAGGCTGGAATAGTGGTGATCCGCCAACATCAGGCACAGGCGTGACACATGCATCACATAGGGATCGTCCAGCCAGTGTCCAGCTTCGGCTTTTTGCGCGCTGGGCAACAGCTTATCGGCCAGACGCCCGGCCTGTTTGCGCCAGGCCTTGGTGGTAACCGGCAACCCTTGGGGAAATGACCAATAAGGTGTGATCAGTGTTGAATCGGTGACGACACAGGGTTCATTCCAGTTGGCATCGACTTTTTCCAGTAGGCTGTGGAGCATCTCACTCCTGAAAGTTCTATCGACCGCGCCAAAGTATTTATAGCCACCCTTACCATCCTCGACAGGCAATACAGGCAAGCGGTGATGGGTCAGCACCAGCCAAGCCACAGCCCGCGCCAACGGAGGCAAACTGGATAAGGGTTTGTTGCCCACTGCGGAAATATCCAGGCCATCGCGCAGCAAACGTGATTGATCCAGCCACATTGCAAGCCAGGATGAATCATCCATAGATTCATTATGGTTCAGGCGCTCCAACCATTCTGCGTCACTGCTGTTGCCTACAAATGCCTGGAACAAACGCACGGAAATCCATTCGTGCCGATACAGATTTTTTCCATGAGGCGCATTGGATGTGAGCCGGTTCTGAAAAGCCAGGCAGGCTTTCCCCAAATCGTGCAGCAGGGCCGACAAGGCAGAGAGCAGGCGAATAGCCGACAGGTTGTGCCAGTTATTTTCATCCTGTTGCCTCAACACATCCCGTTGCGTGGTATTGGTGGGCACTGCGCCTTCTGTGCTGAACTGGCTAGCATCGCCGACAATCCACATCAATTCGCTGTGATCCTTGCCGCGTATCCAATGGCAGGCCACGGCGGTATTCTTGCGCGCGGTTTTACGCAGCAGCTTGCGCAGAGTGTCCAGGCCAGCCTGGGTAATGGCGGTCTGCCAGGTGCGCTCACCACGGCGCTCGGCAAACTGATCGAGGATGCGCCGGGTTTCCGTCAACGCTCTTTTGTTGCATTGGGAGATCAGCAGGACATTCATTTTACCGTCCCGGCCTGGGTTGCCATCTGAATCGCAACCTGTTTGACCGTATCAATCATGAAGTCCAGGGATTCGCTGCGCGTCAGGGCCTCGATGCAGTTGCGGCGAAATTGCTGTTCATCATCACCGCGCATGGCCGAGAGAAAAGCCTGTGGCAGAATACAGGCATCTTTCACCAGATCAGCCATATCGAACACCAGCCCGCCACGGCGGGTTTTGCCATGCAACACGGCCAAACCATGGGGAATACCCAGCACCCAGGTAGCCGTGGCACCAAGACCGTAAGCCAGATAATTACCGTGATCGAGAAAGCGGTTGGCCGGGTCTGTGCCTGTGCCACGCTTGGCGCGGGTAAATTCTCCGTAACCCACCGTATCCACAGCCAGTTTGAACAGCGCCTTGGTGAGGCGTGCCTCCTCCGTCAACAAAGCAGTGGTATCCGGCGCCACGTCTATTTTTTGCGCCGTTCTTGCCAGCAAACCATCCAGGAGACGACCGCTATCCACGGCAAAGCCGGCTTCGCGCAAAGAGCGCCGCGTCCATTCGGCGCGTAAACGCGCCAGCCGTGCATGTTGCAAGGCTTTGGCCGCCAATAATCGCAGCTCATCATCGAACCAGAACTTCACCCAGGACTGCAGGTATTCCGTCGGACGGTATTCACTTTGCGGAGAGAACCAGGCCACCTCGATATCCACTTCGTTGGCACTGAACAAAGGGGTGCCACCCCCACCGCAAAATCCCACCAGCACACCGGCCTTGGCCAGTTCACGCATGGCCGCCTGGGTAATGGACGTACCTGTGCCCAACAGAATGGTGGTGGTATTGGCAATGGGAATATTCCAGTACAGGGATTTCTTGCCCTCATCCGTTACATATTCCACACGGCCGCCATTTACCAGCACGCGACAATGTTGCAAGTAATAGATGTTTGCTCGCTTAGAATGGAGAATCGTTTTCAAATCAGAAGGAGAAATATCCTGCATTGCCAGTGTCCTTTAAGCCCAGATCACTACATCAAGTTTTTGCAAGAGCTCTAAAGTAGCGGACGCTCCCATCGACAATGGACAAGGTGACCAACGAGTCTCGTCCAGTGCTCCCTGCCAACACATAATGATGCACGGCTGACTTGTACGGAGGCTCACTATAATTTCCATTCATTCCCGACCTTGCCATCAAATCAATGATCAAATCCATCGGCAGCTCATTCTCCTGTCTTGACCGCCTCCTGTTCCTTGTCTCCGCCGGCGACTGGGAGCAACTTTAATCACCTAGGCTGACAAAACAGGTCTTGTATATTTATACAGTCACGCAATCAACCATTCGGCTCGTCATAGAGTATTAGCGCCTCCTTGAGCCGCGCGGTTATCTCGCTGCGTAACTCCGCCGGCGATTCCACATCTATATAAGGCAAGTGCCGCATAATGTCCTGAACCAGTTCCCGGCTGTCGCCGTAGGGTATGGTGAGCAAATAATCACCACCCTCCCATTCGCCCCGTTGCTGCGGGTGCCACTGCTGCAGGGCGATTTCGTGGGCGATCGCGGGATAGAAACGCAGCCGCGCCTGATGCTGCGGCTTGCCGGCGAAGATGCCGTAGCTCTGGGCGAAGTGGCCTTCCAGCTGTTTTTTGTCAATCCGTTTTGCCCGGGCTTTCACGACCTCGGCCTTGGCGATGCGGGCTATGGAAAAAGTGCGCAGATCCTCGCGCAGGTGACACCAGGCGTCGAGGTACCAGTTTTCGCGATAGAAAATCAGATGCTGTGGGCTGAGTACCCGCTCGCTGGCGCGCTGGTCATAGCTTTTATAGTGGATGCGCAGTTGCTGGCGGTTGAGCAATGCCTCGCTCACTGCGTGGAAGACCCTGCCCGGCACCTGGCGATTGCCGAGGGGCAAGACTTTGATGCGCTCGGTGAATGCACTGGGGTCGACGCCCCGCGCTGCCAGCAGGTGATGGATTTGTTTTTCGATCAGTGACAGCTCGCGGTTGAGCAGGCCGTTGCCAAAATTTTCCAGCACGTTGAGCAGCAAGGTAAGGGATTGCAGCTCTCCCCCGGTCAGCCACAGGCCGGGGAGCTGGAAGCGGTTTTCCGGGCTGTCGGCGTAGTGCCAGCCGTTGTGTTCCCTGTTGTATTCGATGGGGGCATCGAGGACATTCTGCATGGTTTCGATGATGCGCCGGGCATTGCGTTCACTGCACTCCAGGCGCTCGGCGATGACCCGCAGTGGCACTGGGCGGCGGTGGCTGGAGAGGAGGCGGTGCAGCTGCTGGATGCGGTCGAACTTGTCCATGATATGGCTTGTTTTCCTTTACAGGCGAGCAGATAACCCTGGCAAGAAAAAAAGATACCACGACTTGCAGGCAATTGACCTCGCCCACCGGCGTTTGCGGTTGCCGGTGGGACGAACGGTCAGGAATTGGCGCCGAGCGGTGAGAGAAGGTGCCTCACCGCGCCGAAAAAGTTATTTGAATTCTTCGATAGCGGCAAATATCCGCTGCAGGACAACCTCGGCGGGTTGGTCGTCGGGCAGGAAGATATAGGAAATCTGCAGACGCAGGATCATTTCGGAAACCAGCTTGCGGTCGATCTTGTGGCCGATGGCCAGCTCGATTTCGTCGTAGAAAGGCCCGAGCACGTCGCTTATCAGGGCGCCGTAGTTCGGCATGTTGCGGCGCAGGAATTCCATGAAAAACAGGGGTTCGACCTCGAGGATATCCCGCGCCTTGGTGTCGTTGGTGATCTTGATCAAGAAGTTGACGACGGCGCGCAGGCGCTCGCTGCCGGTGGTGGCGCCGGCGGCCGCTTCGCGTATGCCGGTTTCCGTCTGGTAGCGGGTGCGCTGGCCAAGGCTTTCGAGCAGTACTTCCTTGGAAGGGAAATAGCGGTAAAGGGTGCCGCGAGCCACGCCGGCAATGCGGCAGACATCGCTCATCGACAGGTTGTGCAGTCCCTGGCGGGATGCCGACTCCATGGCGGCATCGAGAATGCGGGTGATACTTTGCTCCGACCCTGTGGAGCGGGTTTTCTTGCCCTGAATGGTCGGTGGCTCACTCGACGGCGTGGCGAGGATGGCCCTCACAACCGGATCGCTGGTATCGCCCAGGTCGATAACAGAGTGTGGCTCTTGCCCGGTGTCGGCAGGTAGCTTGGTTTCGGCAGCTTTTACATTGGCCTGAGTCATAGCTCGATTTTCCTCTTACTCTTACTCTAACGCTGTAATGCCAGCTGCAAAGGCAGGCCCGTTGGCGGGGCCGAAGGCGCGGGTTGCTCTTCCCGCGCCCCACGCCGTCCTACAGGAAGATCGCCAGGTTGGGCATGCTCAACACCGACATGTCCAGCAGTATCTCCCGGCGCGCCAGCTTCAACTCGCCTCCCTCCTGCCGGAAACGGTCCTGACGCTCGCCCGACAAAATCTGGTAGTCGTGCGCCTCAAACCGGTTCCGCGGAATCAAAAAGTAGCTCGATACCGCCAGCTCCCCCGCCGTCTCCGTCTGCCACACCCGGATGTTGGTGATCAGCCGACGCGTCCGAGAACGCGGCTCCTCCGCCCAGCACACCGCCGTGTCGTGCACCTTGTGGATTCGCATCTCCAGCGACAGATAATTCTCGTACAAATGCATCATCTGACGCTTCTTCGGCTGCTTCTCCGACTTCCGCGCCGTGATCTGCACCGGCGCCTGGTACACAATGTCCTCCGTGAAACTCTTCTGCCACGTCCGCAGGTCCAGACTGTCCAGCAGCGCCGCTTCGTCGTACAGGTGGTCAACCACCTGGTGGTACAACGCCGTACCGGAACCCACGCGCTCGGTGATCGCCGCCAGCGGCGAAGTCTCATCTCTTATTGCAAGGTTGCTCATGATATCTGCTCGTCTCCTGTCCCGTTAGTCGTAGGCTTTGTTCATCGCCGCGTAGTACGCTTCCCACCACTCCCACTGCGTGTCGTCCTTCGAGAAGCCCTCAAATACCTTGCCGCCACCCGGCCAGCCCTCCGGCTTGTTCTCCCCCAGAATCGCCTGGTACTTCAGCGTGATGTCACGACGACCCTTGTAGCCCTTCGCCGCCAGCGTGATGTGCGGCCAGGTGTCCGTGTCGTCCTGCTCGATCAGCCCCGACGTACCCACCTGCTGCACCGCACTGCGCAGCATCTTCTCCTTGGTCTCTTCCGGTGTGTCCTTCTCGGTGAACATCCACGTCCAGAATTCCGAACGGTGCGGCCCGCGCGGCACGATGATGTGGATCGCCATCGCGCCCAGCACTTCGCCGTCCGGTTGCGGAGCGTACACGAACAGGAAGTTCAGGTTCGGAAAGATGCCTCCCACCTGCGGCGGCGACTTCACCAGCAGTTCGATCTGCTTCTCCGACAGGTGCTTCTGCAGTTGCGGCACCAGCTCCTTGTGTATCCCGGGGGGCGCCAGCTTGTACAGCCGGTCCTCCAGGCTCATGCTCGAGGCGTCCATCTTCTTGGCGATGTCGAACGTGCCCTCGATCGGAATGCAGCGCGCATTGTGCCCATTGGCGGTGACGTTGATGCCGTACATCGCCGGCGCCAGATCGGTCGGATCGTCGCCGTCGCTGCGGAACAGCCCCGCCTCGATCAGCCAGCGGTGCAGCGTCAGGGTGTGGAAACCGTCGCCGCCGGACTGCTCGCCCGAGCATTTCCAGTTGCAGTCGATCGACACCTTCTGCGGCGGACCCAGCACTTCAAGACCGTTGTCCGTGCGGTTCCACAGCATGTCGAAGTAAAACTTGGCATCGCCCAGGTATTCCTCGAACGACGGGCCCTCGTGGTTCCAGGTGGCGAAGATCAGCCCGCCGTACTGTTCCACCCGCGCCTTCTTCAGGCCCAGCTCCGACTTGGCGCAGATACTGCCGTGCATCTGCTCCTTCTCCACCGGCGCACCGATGAAGTCGCCGTTCACCCGGAACGCCCAGCCGTGGTAGATGCATTTGTGCACCGCGGTGTTGCCTTCCTCGCCCAGCGCAACCCGCATCCCCCGGTGCGGGCACACGTTCAGGCTGACGTGGATCTTGCCCTCACGGTCCCGCGCGACGATCACCAGGTCTTCGCCCATCGGCCGCACCACGTAGTCGTTCGCCGCCGGAATCTCCGACTCGTGGCCCAGCAGGTTCCAACCCATCCCAAACAGGTTCTCCAGCTCCCACTGGTACAGCTCCTCGTTGCCCATCACGTCCAGCGAAACCTCGCGGGTCTCACGCATGATCAGATCGTCCAGCGTCTTCCCGCTCGACAGCGTACGGATACTCTTTGTCGCTATGTCCATTTTAC
>JBAZCN010000147.1:0-7931 GCA_041655035.1 Porticoccaceae bacterium
AGATGGCTATCCCGATGCTTGCCGAAATAAACATGCGCTGGTGAAGAAAGACGAAGGGCGCCCGCAGCGAATCACAGATTTTTTTGCTGACCTCGACGGCGATGTCCGATGATTCGATATCCTCCAGCACCACCGTGAATTCATCACCACCGAGGCGAGCGACAAAATCGCTCTTGCGCACGCAGCGACTGATACGCTCGGTCACAGCCTTGAGCACCAGGTCGCCGGCATCATGGCCCAGCGAATCGTTGATCATCTTGAAACGATCGAGATCGAGGAACAGCACGGCGAGCATTCGCCTGTTGAGGCTGGCGCGGCTGATCTTGTGGCGCAACTGCTGGTTGAAATAGGTGCGGTTGGGCAGCCCGGTCAGCGCATCGTGATAAGCCAGCTGCCGGACGTGGCGCTCGATGCGGCTGGTTTGCAACAGGCGGTTGACGCGCTGGCGCAGCACCGAGAAATTGACCGGCTTGGTGATATAATCGGTAGCGCCGACGGAAAACGCATGGGCGATCGATTGCTCGTCCTCGAGCGAGGTGACCATCAGAATCGGCACGTCGACACCATCGTGGAGCTGGCGGATTTTCTTGCACGCCTCGAAACCATCGAGTTCGGGCATGATGGCATCGATCAGGATGATATCCGGCATCGACCGCGCGCACAGCGCGAGAACGCTCTGACCATTGCTGGCCTCGAGAATCCTGAAGCCGTCGGAGCGCAGGGCGTTGGCGAACAGCATCCGCATCGAGCGATCGTCGTCGGCCACCAGGATCACCGACTTGTCATCCGTTGCCTGGTAGCGGTAATTCTCGGCCTCGACGGAACGCAGGTAATTCTTGAGATCGGCGGTGACCTTGATCGAGGCGCTTTCGAGTTCGTTGAAGAACGCCTCGGTACCGCGCAGGTCACGCATTTTCCCCATCTCTTCGAGCCGCCTGGCAAGGCTCGCCACGACATCGGCGCCGACACTGGCCGCCGTGCCCTTGATGGTATGAGCAAGCTCATAGACCTGCTGGGCGTCGTTCTTGGAAATCGCGGCGCGCAGCGACATCAGGTACATCGGCAGGTCGTCGATAAAGGCATCGACCACCGACACGAACACCTCCCCCACACTCTCCTTGAGAAGGTCCAGAGTTCGCTGATCGAAGGTCTTGGCGGCCTTGCGCCTGACGATCGCGCTCATATCCTCGACAAAAAATTCCTGAAGCAGCTTGTTCAGACCTTCGACGGTCAATGGCTTGACCAGCAGGTCGCTCATCCCTGAATCGATACACCGCTTGCGCTCCTCGGGGGAATTGTTCGCCGTCATGCCGATGATCGGCAGGCCACTGATGATGCTCGGCAATCTGCGGATCGCACGGGTCGCGTCATACCCGTCCATCACCGGCATGTTGCAATCCATCAGCACCATGTCGAAGGATTTCCTCGATACCCGATCCACGGCATCCTGGCCATTCTGGGCATAATCACAGTCGCAGCCAAACTGTTCGAGCATGGCGCTGGCCACCAGGCGGTTGGCCCGGTTGTCGTCAACCACCAGCACTTTCTTGTTGAGATTGCTGGAAAACATCTTGGTGATGGCGGGCGGCCGCCACGACCGGAAGCCGTGGACGTTGTCGGAAACCAGCAGATTGGACAGCTTGAAATCGGTCAGTGGCTTCTCGATGAAGAAGCAATCATTGACGCCCACCAGCGACTCCGCAGCCCAGGGATTGACCAGTACGCAAACGACGATGTTCTGCGCGCAGGGATGATTGCGCACCAGGCGCAGCAAGTCCGCCAGCAAAACCCCGGACAGGTGCTCATCGATGAACAGATGGCTGTACTCGATGCCCTCATCGTCACTCTCGTTGATCAACGCCAGCAGGCCATTGACATCGCTGGTGCTGTTCACACTGCCGCCGCGCTCGCCGATCCACTGTTCGAAAAAAGAGCGGACGATGCTGGAGTCATCGGCAACCAGGGCGCGTACCCGGTCGAGGGTGGGGAGCTGCGCCTCGGTGCTGTCGCTGACCACGGACGGCTTGACGGGGACCGAAAAATGGAACTCGCTGCCCTGGTAACGCTTGCTGGTGACACTGATTTCGCCCTTCATCAGCGCCACATACTGTTTGCAAATGGCCAGCCCAAGTCCGGTACCGCCGTATTTACGGGTGGTGGTGGTATCTTCCTGGGTAAAAGCGCCGAATATCTTTTGCTGGTTCTCGGCCTTGATACCGATGCCGGTGTCCCTGACGTTGAACACCAGGTGCCGCTGCCCATCATCGCTGGAAGACATGGCAACCGTCAGGGAAATTTCGCCGCTGTCGGTAAACTTTATGGCGTTGCCCACCAGATTGGTGAGAATCTGTTTGACCCGCTGGGCGTCGATCCGCGCATGACTCAAGCCCGGGGTAATGATGTAACCGAGGTCGAGCTTTTTGCGCAGCGCCTGGGCCGAAAGCAGGTTCAGGACATCTTCGACCAGCACCACCAGATCCGTTTCCCGCTCCTCGAGGATCGCCTCCCCCGAGTCGGCGTGAACATAGGACAGAATGCCGTCGATGAGATCGAGAAGATTCTGCGCGGAGTATTTGGCCGTTTCGACGTATTCGAGTTGCTTGCCGGTAAGCCCCATGTAGGTCAGAAGATCGAGCATGCCCAGCACCGAATTCATCGGTGTGCGCAACTCGTGGGAAACGTTGGCCGCGAATTGCGACTTGATTTCCGCCGTCTGCAATGCCAGATCCCTGGCTTTGCGCAGCTCGTTATCGCGCAGTTCGATGGCCTCCATCATGGTGTTGAAGGAGCGCTGCATACTGACAATGTCTTTGGGCCCACTGGGTGACGTTCGCAGATTCATTTCACCCTGCTGCGCCCGGTGCATCACTGCGGAGAGATCATTGAGCGGTGTTGTCATTCGCCGCGCGAGGAAAATGACGATGGCGAGCAACAGCAGCGCCACCACGAACGAAACCACCACGTTACCCTGGAGAATATCGGTCTGGATGGTCTGCAGCGACTCCTTGGAAAACACCAGCTTCACCGAACCGATCTGCTGGGGGGTGGATACCTCGACGCTTTCTTCCGTCTCCACATCCCAGACCGAGCTGTCGAGCGGCTCGGTGACTACCGGTGAGACAAAGACCAGATAGTTGTCATCCTCGAACTGCAGGAATGCTCTGCTGCCGCGGATATTGAGGGTGCCGGCATCGACCGTGACACCATCCTGGTAGAGCACCTCGTCAAGTTCGTTGGTGATGGAGATCCCCACCACGTCGGGGAACTGCAACGCGACTTCAGCAGTCTCGCGCGCCGAGGTGGTGCTCTGATAGAGTAGCGCCAGGCGCGACTGCTTCGAGATCAATTCGGTAAGATAGCTCGCCTGCTGGACGATCTGGGATTTGACCGACTTGTTGTTGATGAAGGCGATCGAAATCGATGTCGCGCTGGCAAGCAGCGTGATGCCCACTATCAGGGTTATCACCAACTGTTGCCAGAACTCCAGCCGCCCGGAAATCCGATAAAATTTCACCCCATCCCCTCTCAACGACCCGGCAGCATGAGTTCGATCCTGCGTCTCACCTCAGGCGAGAGGTCGATCCCAAGATGATTGATGGTCCGTTCATTGACCGCCAGACGAACATCGCGAAGAGGCTGCAGCGGCAACTTCTCGCCATTTTCGACACTCAACGCGATCTCACCAAGTGTCACGCCGACACCCCTGTTGTCGGGGTAGACAGCAAACAGCGCACCGTGTTTGACAAAAAGCGGGTTGGATGAAAATACGATCAATTTCTTTTCCCAGGCGACATCGAGAATGGTTGACAACAAGCTGCTGTCGAGAAAGCCGTTGTCGGGCAATAACCAGATGGCGGAATAGGCTTTCGCTTCCTGCAGGAATTTCTGGTAGCCAGCGGCAGCTTCGCGAATATCCGTCGCCTTCACCGCAGTGAAGACAATCCCTCTCCGTTCAGCAATGGTTTTGGCATCGTTCACCAGATCCTGGTCGTACTCTGGGCTGTAGACCACATAGATTTTATGGATCTTGTCATAGATATCCAAAAGGTTCGCCATATATACGTCGGCCGAGGGCTTGAGCAGAATTCCCCCGGAGAGAACGGATTCATACTGCCGATTGGCAACCACTGCCACCAATGGCCTGCCTCCCCTCACCTGGTCCGCGATCTTGACACTTTTGTTGCCGATAGCCATGAACACATCAGGGGGTGACAAGTCGACAGCCTTGGCCAGGCTGGCCTGGCTCTCACCATTGATGGCATATTCCGTGACCTTGCCTGGAACGGTTTCGGAGATGCCAACCAGATAATCCCTGTACAGCGCCGCAAACGGCTCGCGAACCTTGGGATAGACCACGACGATCTCTGTTTCATCATCCGCGGCCACGCCGCCGGCAAACACCATCGCGGCCATTGCCAGCAATATCGAGCCGTTCAATATCCCGATGAGGCGAGCGAGCTCCGTCATGACTGTCCTGATGTCCATGTGGATTCCCTTCCTAGAAACGATAACGGATTTCACCGATGATTGTTCGTCCAGGCAATGGCAGATCCCCCGGGATAAGAGGCACAGGCACACCGTTCGGAGACGGTTCCCGGGCATCTTCATCAAACAGGTTTTTGACTATCAACGCGGCTTCAAACTTGCGCCACAGATTGCTTCTGCGCAGCGCCATGTCGACCAGGACATAGTCATCCACAGAAGCGCGAGGGTCGTTGATTTCACGCTCTCTATCCATAACCCAGTTGGCCCGCAGGTTCAAGTTGTAATCAGGAAGGAAACCCCAGTTGGCCTGCACATAGAATTGCTGCTGGGGAGCATTGGCCGCCTCGTGATCGGTGCGGGCGTTGGTCGATTTCTGCCATACGTAGTTGGCGGTGAAATCGAGCCCGCTCCGGGGTGTCCATTTGGATTCCAGTTCGATACCGGAACCGGTTTGACGACCGGCGTTCTGCGCCGTGTTGGTACCGCCGACAGGATCCGGGATGAACTGGATGATATCCTCCCATTGGTAATAGAAGATATTGAAAATAGTATTGAAGCCGTGGGTGGATTTGTAATCGAAAGCCAGTTCCAGGCTGCGGAGCGTCTCTGAATCCAGGCTTGGATTGCCCAGCGCAGCAGGATTATTGATATTTCGGGTTTCTGTAAAAGCCGGCGCCCGAAATGCTTCGGCGTAGAGTAATTTGGTGGTCAGGCGGTTGGTCGTCGACCACACCAGGGCCAGGCGCGGATTGATGGTATCGCCAAAATCGGAATAGTGGTCATAACGCAGGCCAGCGGTGAGCTCCCAATCATTGGCAAGATTGAAGATGTCTTGAACGTAAATATAGTAATTTTTGCGCGTGCTCTCGCGGAGAAAGACAAAGGGCGTGTCGGAGACATCGACCACGCCGCCTATCGAATGAATATACTCACAGCTCACAATATCGGTGCAGTAATTCTTTTCCTCGTTGACCCGGTACAGATCCCCGGAGTAATAGCCCAGCCCCAAGCTGAGATCGTGGTCTTTCAAGCCAAGATAGTGGAAGGAGGTATTCAGGCGAACGTGCCGTTCAAAGACCTCGGGATTGCCGACGACACCGTCCGGGAAAAGACCCAGCAAGGGATTGCCGTGCTCATCGAGGAAAGAGCCCGTCGAACCCGGGGGAAACAGCAGGACATCCTTTTCCACTTCCTGGGTAGCATTGAGGAAACTGGCTGAAAATGTCGCCGACAGATCCCGCATCAGTTCCGGAATCGTATAGGTGAGATCGGCGTTTATCCGTTGGCTCTTGAATTCGCCACTGCGGTCGAGGGCCTGTACCACACCGGCCCCGCTGCCGGCGTTGTAGCGCCCCTGGTAACCGGTCCGGACGATAAGGTTTCCCTTGCGGTAATCGAGCCTGAAATCGAGACTGTCTCGTTGCAGGTTGACCCGCCCCGGCGCCAGAGAGACCTGCGTGCCGGTGATCGCATCGAGGTAGGACTGGGCATCGGCGCCGATCCTCCCGCGCTGACCATCCGTGGTACTGGCTTCGAGGACGACCCCAAGAGAAGAATCGCTCCACGCCGTCCCATAGGACGCCATCAGGTTTGTCGTATCGTAGGTTCCGTGGCTGGCGCCGACTTCCAGGCCCTTGAGGTTCTCACCGCTCTTGGTGATGATGTTGATCACCCCGGCAAAGGCGTCCGCACCATAGATGGCCGACCCCGGCCCACGAATCACCTCGATACGCTGGATGGCCTCGACCGGCATTCCCCCCCAAGTATTGCTCCTGTTCCCGGCGAACAGATTGGTCACCGGAATCCCGTTGATAAGCATCAGTACCTGGGGGTTGAAATCCGAATAGATGCCCCGGAACGTATAGATCGGGTTGTATCCCTGGTGATTGCGGGCAACATGCAGGCCAGGCACGGCTTCAAGTACCTCGTCGATATCCATCGCCCCCATTCTTTTTATGTCTTCGCTGGTGATAATCGAGGCGACGGCCGGCGCCTTCGACACCGGCTGGGTGTAGCCGGTGGCAATACTGATCAACTCTTCACTGCCATAAAGACCCAGGAGTTCGTTTTCATAAAGGTCATCGGGCCACCCGGGCTGGGCCAGCGACACCAAACAAAACAATAACGACAGTACGGTTTTATTATTATGCAGGTTCATTATCGACGTATCTCCGCTTGGTAGCCCCCGAATACCGTATCCTCCCGCAATCCAGGGGAAACAGGACGCCTTCCGGTTTTTCCAGGGCATCGATGTAGCAGGGAAGAATACCCGCGGAAAAAGATAACAGTGCAATATACACATTCTCTCTCGGCGAATAACCGATATCGGCAAAAATTGCTGCGCAGTATATCGAGATGTTGGCGCTTAAACGGTAGCGGTTCCGCTGCAGTATTTGTTCGATGGTGGACACCAGTTGCAGGCATTCGCCCTGGCCGAGGCCGAGGTTGTCAGCAGCCGTCAGCAGGGGCTCTATACGCTCATCGACCGAAATGAGCGGCCGGCCGAAGCCCGGGATCGATCTGTAGCGCTTCAGGTAACCGATGACAAATGCTTCCAGTGCTTCACTGTCATCCGCCAGTTTCAGGGCCTCATGCAGGAAACTGGCGCCCATGATATCCGGCTTGCGCCCGTAGATGCTCGCCTCGGAAACCGCCGTGGCTGCCGCCACACCCAATGGCGCGGTGGTTCTGGCGCTGCCCGCCAGGGCCCCCACCCGGTTGTTCCATATTCGCGGGTCAGGGAAACTGGCACAGATAGTCCAGATGAGCTCAAGCATTCTGGCCTCGTTGAGCGACGGCATCTCCCCCTTGATTCCGTACATCAACAAGGTCATCCAGGACCTGTCGCTGAAATCCTCGAACAATTGTTTTTCCCGATAATGAACCTTCTCCCCGGGAAACCAGGCGCCCTTGTCGGTGGGCCAGTTATCTTCGAAAAACCTGAGGCGATCCGGTCCGTTCTTCATCAAGAGTTCTCCAGGGACTGTAAAACATCCTGATACTCGTCATTCGAGAGGGGCTTGAGCGACGAGCCGAAAAAGGGATATTGACGCCAGTTATTGCCCTCCTGTTCGAGAGCATGAGCCGCCGCGCCCGGCAATCGCAGCATCAAATAGAGCATTTCCGCCTGCTCGGGCGAAAAACCAAGATCGTGGAAGGCCGCGGCGGCGACGCCGGAAAAGGCCAGGGGGTAACCGGTGGCACTCTCCAGCGCTATGCGCTGGCTGCGAAGCCACTGCAGAACCCCGTTCTCCGGGCTGATTTCGGCCAGAGCTTCCAGCACCTGCAATACCGGCGCGGGGCATGACGCACCGTTCGGGTCAAAGCCCGGAACGTGCTCCATAGGCAGCCAGACGTCGATCCGCTCCTCCGCCGCAGGCTCGGCGATGGCTTGCCGCCACTTCTCCAGATCGCTGCCGAGCGATTGCCACAGCGCCACGCAGAGA
>JBAZCN010000148.1:0-7890 GCA_041655035.1 Porticoccaceae bacterium
GCCTCCTGCAGCAGCTTGACCATTTGTTCTTCGCTGAAACGACCCTTCTTCATGACTTCCTCTCTTGTCAGGAAGCCATCCTCTCAAGTTTTAGCTGGTCCGAAAATCCCCGGGCAGGTCAAGAGTATCAAAAGTGATTTTGCGCCGCCCTTTATTTTTCTGACGTTCAACAATGCATTCAGCGTGCCTTTGGACAACGCCACGTTTCTGTTCCCCAATACCGCCAGCAGCGACTCCACCCAGACCGGAATCTTTGGCCAGTTCACCGCCGACCTGTCCGATGTCCTGCTCGAGGGCCTGAGCCTGACCGCCGGCCTGCGCTTCACCGACACGGAATCCGAGCAAAGCAATGTGGCGTTGGCGACGGGCCTTGATGGGTTCACCAGGGGGCAATTCACCAACAAGTTGAAATTCGAAGAAGATGCCAAGAGCTGGACGCTGAGCCTCGACTATCAGATAAACCCCGATACGTTGGTCTACCTGGCCCATCGACGCGGCTTCAAGCCCGGGGGGATCAACGCCACCTCCGCCGCGGCCAATGTCCCCGGTACCAGGGATACTTTCGATCCTGAAACTCTTGACGACATCGAGTTCGGTATCAAAGCGGACTGGTCGTTGAATGACATGGTTGCGCGCACCAACCTTGCCGTCTACAAGAGTTTTCAGGACGATGTGCAACGCAGTGAAGTGGTGCCCGACGGCGCCGGTGGCGTTTTCACCCAGATCAACAATATTGCCGAGGCCGAAATTTCCGGCCTGGAGCTGGAACAGCAACTGGTGATCAATGAGTATGTCCAGTTGTTGCTGAACTATGCCTATACCGACGCCGAATACAAATCCTGGCCAGGCTATACGCGCAACATCAACGGTGACCTGATAGCCAATGTCAAAAATCCCTTTGTCGGCGTACCGAGGCATCAGGCGACCTTCGGCATGCGTTTCATACTGCCAGTCGATGAATCCCTGGGTTACATGTCGATTTACGCGGAATACTACCGCCAGAGCAGCATGTGGCTGGATGACGAGGCTGTCGCGCTGTTGCCGCGCAAGCCCGGCTATCAGAAATCCTACGGCAACCTGAACCTGCGCTTCGACTGGTCTGGTGTATTGGGGTATCCGGTGGATGCCGGGCTGTTCGTGCGCAACGCCTTGGATGATGAATGGATGGTAGGCGCCAATTCCATTGTCAGCGGCCTCGGTATTTTCACGACCACCTATAATGAGCCCAGAACCTACGGTTTGCAGCTTCGTTACCGGTTTGGCGCTGATGGCCAGTAAATAACACTGTTGGGAATGTCACTGGAGTATGTCGTATGAAAAAAGATAGATGGCACGGGGGGGTGCTGGCTGTACTGCTCGCATCCTCCATCGCGGTTGCCGGCGAGCCGGCGGCTATGGAGCTTGTCGGGCCTGTCGCTGGCCAGGCTTATCTGGGGGGGAGTCCGGGAGGGGAATCACTGGCTGCGCAGGGGTATGTCGAAGAGGAATTTTTCCTGTCGGGAAATGCCGTGTCCTACGCCATCGAGGGAGGTTTTCCCGAGGATGGCCGGGCGGCGGCAAAGGAATCGGACAGCGCAGCCTATACCACGCGTCTGCTGGTGCGCCGTCCCGCCGATGCCGGCAAGTTCAACGGCACGGTGGTGGTCGAATGGCTGAACGTGTCGGCGGGCACCGATGGCTCCCCGGTATTCAGCTACACCCATCGCGAGTTGTTGCGGGAGGGCTATGCCTGGGTGGGCGTCTCGGCGCAGAAGGTCGGGATCGATGGCATGGAAGAGATGCCGGCGTTTATGCCGCCACTGAGAAAGGCCGATCCCGGGCGCTATGACAGCCTGGTACATCCCGGCGATGCGTTTTCCTTTGATATGTTCTCCCAGGCGGGGCGGGCTGTACGCGGTGACGGTGACGTTGCGATACCAGGGCTGAAACCCACCCATGTGATTGCCGCGGGGGAATCCCAGTCGGCCTTTCATATGGTCACCTATGTCAACGCCGTCGATCCCCTGGCGAAGGTTTACGATGGCGTGCTGATCCAGGCCCGTGGCGGCTCCAGCGCCCCGCTCGACGGTATTCGCATGGATCGTGCCAGGCCGGAGTTTTTCAGCAACCCGGTGCGTATCCGCGAGGATGTGCGCGTGCCGGTGCTGACCGTGCAGAGTGAGACGGACGTGCTGCAATTGATGTCGGGAATTGCCCGCCAGGATGATACCGATATGATCCGCCTGTGGGAGATTGCCGGTGCGGCCCATGCCGATACCTATTTACTGGGAGCAGCGGCACAGGATCACCCGGGGATAGCCCCTGAAAAGCTGGCGGAGCTGGTGGCACCAAGCGCCAATGTCATGGGTATGCAACTGGGCAAGCCCGTCAATGCCGGGCCGCAGCAGCACTACGTCATGCAGGCCGCCGTGGTCCAACTGGACAGGTGGCTGCGGGATGGCACGCCGCCGCCCGAGGCTGAGCGGTTGGCACTGTCTGCCGATGGCAAGGCCTTCGAGCTCGATGACAATGGCAACGTGCGCGGCGGCATCCGCACTCCCTGGGTGGATGTGCCGACGGCGGTGCTGTCGGGTCTGGCCCAGGAAGGACCGGGATTTGCGCGGCTGTTCGGCTCGACGGAACCCTTTGCCGCAGACAGGCTGAAAGCGCTTTACCCCGGGGGTAAAACCGAATACCTGAGTCGGTTCGAAGCGGCCCTGGACAGCGCCGTCAGCGCCGGATTTATCCTGGCCGGCGATAGGGATGAAATCCTGGCCCTGGCGTCCGCGTCCTTCAACTTATAGCATAGGGAATCATGAATTGAATATTTCACGTCGCCTGCGCGCCGGGGTAGTGGTTTTCATTATTGCGGGATTTGCCGCTCATGCAACGCTGGCGGCTGGCGGTGCCGACCGAGTGCCACGCTTGCAAGCACTATCGACCAAGCCTCATCTGGTCAGCGGCGGCAATGTGCTGCTGGCCGTGGAAGTGCCAGGGGATATCGCGCTCAAGGACGTGAGGGTAAGTCTCGAGGGCAAGAACATCACCGCGCTTTTCAGGCCCGATGAGCCGCGGCACCGCATGGTCGGTCTGGTGGCGGATTTGCGGCCAGGTAAAAACCGGCTCAGTGTCGGTGTCCCATCCGCCGGGTTTGCCGGCAAGCTGACGGTCACCAACCATCCGGCGACCGGGCCGGTTATTTCCGGTCCCCATGTCAGCCCCTTTGTCTGTCAGACAGAGATTTTCAAGATGCCCGATGGGTCCGCCCTGGGGCCGCCGCTCGACAAGGATTGCTCCATCCAACCCCGGGTGGATTATGTCTACCTGGCCAAAGGCGCAGGAAAATTCGCGCCGCTTGCCGATCGCAGATCATTGCCCCTGGATCTGGACACGGTTACCACCACCAGTGGCGAGGCAGTACCTTTTGTAGTGCGGGTGGAGACCCGCACCATCAATCGCGGTATTTACCAGTCGGCGGTGCTACACAATCCCGTTGAGGAAAGTGAACCTTCGCCATTTGCACCGCCAAAAGCCTGGAACAGGCGCCTGATCGCGGTCCACGGTTTTGGCTGCGTCGGTGGCTGGAACCGCCAGGGCAATGCCCAGGGCGGGGATATTCTCGACATGCAGCGGCTGGGTGAGGGCTATGCGCTGTTCACCAATACCCTCAATCACCCCACCAATAACTGCAACCCTGTGCTTGCCGGCGAAACCACCATGATGGGCAAGGAGCATTTTATTGAAACCATGGGGGAGCCGGATTTTACTGTCAGTATCGGCAGCTCCGGCGGCGCGTACACCAGCCTGCAGATTGCCGATGCGCTTCCCGGCCTGTTCGATGGCGTGCTGATCGGCAGCACTTTCCCCGATGCACTGTCCATTGCCCTGTCCGGCCTCGATGACCATTTGCTCGCCCATTACTTCCTGACGGATAACAGCAGCAATTTCACCGAGCAACAGATGGTGGCGGTGTCGGGTTACAAGAATGCCCGCGCTTGGTATGACATGGCCATGCAGTCGGGCCGCACCGACCCGGTGCCGGAGCGGGCTGCCCCGATTCCAGGCAGTGCCTTTGTAAAAGGCTACCGTTCTGCGGTATGGCATGAAGGGATGCCCGGGGAGCTTCGCTACCATCCCGTCGATAACCCCGGGGGAGCGCGCCCCACTGTGTTTGACGCCGCCCGCAATATCTATGGAGTGGATGCGGCGACGGGTTTTGCCAAATGGCCTTTCGATAATGTGGGCGTCCAATACGGCCTTGAAGCCCTCGATGCCGGACTTATCAGCCCGCAGCAGTTTATCGACCTCAACGAGCGCATAGGCGGCTTTGACCCGGATGCCAATATCAAGGCAACCCGTTCCGAGGCGGAACAAGACGTGCTGAACCGCACCTACCGCAGTGGTATTGCCCTCAGTGGCGGTGGCGGTCTGGCGCAGATTCCCGTTTTCGATCTCAGCCATCTCTACGATGAGGGCCAGCTTTATCACTATCAATGGTTTCATTTTGCGGTGCGCGAGCGGATGCAAAAATACAACGGTCATACCGATAACCATGTGATGTGGCGGGGCGGCGGTCCTGTCGCGGAGATGGAGCAGCTGGGAGGCACCCCGTCGGCAGAGTTCAAGGCCCTGAAGAAGGCTATCGAGGAGCGCAGCTGGGAAACCTTTATCCAGTGGGTGTCCCGCTACAAGGCCGATAAAACGACGGACATGCCAGGAGCGAAGGTGATCCGCCATAAACCGCCGATGGCGCGGGATGGCTGTTTTACCTGGTCGTCCACCCCTGAGTTCATCGCCGAACCGCAAACCTGGAGCCGGGAGCCCGATTCCACCTGCAACCGCCAGTGGCCATCCTGGTCCTTCGTCCGCAAGGAGGCGGGTGGGCCGCTGGATGCCAGTATCCTCAAATGCCGGTTGAAGCCGCTGTCCCGCGGTGACTACAGGGTGAATTTCACGGGAGAGCAATGGCGGAAACTTGAAGCGCTATTCCCTGAGGGTGTGTGCGACTGGTCCAAACCCGGGGTGGGGCAGGAGCCCGTTGTACCCTGGTTGATCGTGCCTTGATTGACTGTGCCCTGGTTGTCCCATGGGCCTGCGGCTCGGTCGTCTCAGGAGCCTGCGGCCGCGGAGTAAACCGGGGCCGACCTGGTTGGGTGTCGGCCCCCCGTCCTGTCGGCGGCTTCCGCGATGAACAGGGGGGCGGAGAACAGGGGTGTTGTGCAATCTAATTCATTTGACTTATATTGGTGGGCGGTGGAATTTGCCTCTGCCCCACCTGCGGGGCGTCAGATTCCGGATTTTTTTGGCGGTCGTTGTCAGGCAATTGGTTGTCAAACAGTTAGTTGCCGCAATGAGTCGCCAAGCAATTATTAGAATCACAGGAGTATCCCATGGCGTCCCCCCGCAACGAGCGGCTTCCCCTCGATTTCGACCAGGTCAATGCCGATTGGCTGACCCGCACCCTGCAAACCCGATACACCGGTGTCGTGGTCGACAGTCTGGAGGTAACCGAATTCATCCCCGGCCACACCACCAAGGCCCGGGTGAAGCTCGACCTCAACCAGGCGGGTGTCGATGCCGGCCTGCCGCAACAGGTGTGCCTGAAAGCCAACTGGTCCGGAAGCCCCATGAGCAGCCCCGTGTGCGTCAACGAGGCGCGTTTTTACAGCGCCCTGGCGTCGCAAATGCCGGTGCCGTCCCCCAAATGCTATTTCGCCGACTGGGATGACGACGACCAGGGCCAGCAGGGTTTTGTCATTCTCGAAGACCTGATTCCCCTGGGCGGCCAGTTCGGCTATTCCCACCAGCCCATCGGCATCGAGGATATGGCGAAGTCACTGGAAGGCATGGCGATGATGCACGGCCGCTCCTGGGGCCACCCGGAACTGGACCGCCAGACCTGGGTGCAAACCGCCATGGCGCCGGAGACCACCACCGATGACTACTGGATGATGATGCCGGACTATTTCGCCCGCCATAACCGCATTCCCGAGCGGCTGGAGATATTCCCGACATGGATGGCGGAGGACACCCAGCGCCTGTACAGCGCCTTCCAGCAACTGTGCGCCCACGAGTCGGCCTATACTGGCCCGCGCTGCCTGGTCCACGGCGATGCCCACCTGGGCAACAGCTACCGTCGCCCCGACGGCAGCAGAATCTGGTTCGACTGGCAGATCGTGCGCAAGGGCTTGCCGTGGCGCGACCTCACCTACTTCCTGGTGGGTTCTATGGAAATCGAGGATCGCCGCAAGGGGGGCGACGACCTGATCAAGCATTACCTGCAACACCTCGTCGCCAACGGCGGCCCTGATTTCGGTATCGATCATGCCCGGGAGGAAGTGTCCCGCTGGGTGATCTGGGGGCTGGTGGCCTGGCAGTCCAATATCAATCCCCAGCAGGACACCATGAGTTCGCTGCGGCGCTTCTGCGCGGCGGCGAAGGACATGGATACCGGCAGTTTCTACACCTTCGAATAACGCATCAATACTATAAAGGTCATTCTAGATGTCAAAGACACGAATCTGCCGCATCGGCCATCTGGTGGAGGATATCGACGCCACCATGGCTGCATTCAAAGCCTTGCTCGATTTTGACTACCGTATCTCGGATGTCGGGGATTTTCCCCTTCGCGTGTCCATCGGTGAACACGGTTTCGAGCCCATCCAGACACTCCGCGATTTCGAATTCAAGGGTATTGACGGCCCCTTTCTCGAAGTAGCCCTGGAGGTGGTCGACGTCGAGGCCACCAAGCGCAAGTTGGAGAGCGCGGGCTACAAGGTGCTCGCCCCCAACTATCTTCCCAACACCGATACCTGGGAATATCTGTTTGGTCCGGAATTTCACGGTATTCCGATCATGATCGCCAATATCGGCGACCAGGAAGCGGCACTCGGCAATTTCACCTCGCTGGAAGAGGCGGCGCTGCCGAGGCTCGGCTGTGTGGTGCTGGCGGTCGACAATGTCGATACCGTCGCCGCGGACATGAAAACCTTTTTCGATATGGACTTTGTGGAGACCGATCCGGGCGGCCTTGGTAGCCGGGCGCTGGTGGGCGGTCACCGCGTCAAGCTGGTGCAACGGTGCGGCGCGGCGGTCGAGAGCGAATTCAAGGCCTCCCTCGCGGCGTTCGAGGTGATGTGCGACGATGTCGAAGCGGTATTGAAAAAGTTCGAGGCGGCGGGCATCAGCCCCATTCATGACAGGACTTTCGGCAGCGGGCGCAAGGGCTACTATTTCGGTTCCAGGTTCCAGGATCTGCCCATCGGGATCTACAGTGGCAGCGATGACGCCGAAATGATCGGCAAGGCTTGATTGCGACCTTTGCCAGCCCTGGCCGGCGGTGTTTGCCACCGCTTCCCCGGCCGGGGCCGAGAGGCCGAAAAGCGAAGCGCGGCGGGGCATTGGTCGACAGCGGGATGTGGCCGATCCGACGGTGGTGAATGCGGTCGGGTGCTCAGCGGTCCCGGCAACGGCTTGCCGGGACCGGGAGCCGTCAGCCGGCGTCGAACATCACCTTGGCGAGTTGCAGGACGTTGTCGATCCGGCCCTTGCGCGCGGCCATGATGGCTTCGGCATCGTCGCCGGGGATGCCCGTGGGGAAGATATGAATGGGGCCGATATTGAGCTGCTCCAACGAGACGCGAACCACGTCGTCGGCATGCAGTACGCCGGGAATCTTGTCCACCAGATCGCCGAGGGTGCGTTGCAAGGTCGGGGTATGCATCAGTGGCGCCACCACGTTGAGTACGTCCACTCCCAACGGCTTGAGTTCGGTCCACATGGCTTCGCACAGGTTGAGGCTGAAGCCTTTGCAGGCGGAGTAGACCCCGGTGCGCGGCTGGCCGCCGATGGCCTGGCCCGAGCCCATCAACAGCAGGCCGCCGCGGCCGCGCTCGATCATCGGCTGCATGA
>JBAZCN010000149.1:0-7857 GCA_041655035.1 Porticoccaceae bacterium
GGATGAAATTCCAAGCTATACTGGCAGTAAGGGAATACATGTGCAAAAGGGGGCCATGACCAGTGGCCTCTTTCATACAGGAGCGTCACCTATGATCTCAAAAACCGCCGGCCGCACCCCCGTCCCTCAGGAAAATCACCTTTTGGGGTCCTTATCGGTGGATGTTCAGGATCGCCTGTTTCCCTATCTAGAATTGGTGCCACTGCCGCTCGGCAAGGTTGTATATGAATCTGGGGGCACTTTGCGCCATGTCTATTTCCCCACCGATGCCATCGTGTCACTGTTGTATGTGATGGAAAGTGGTGCTTCGGCGGAAATATCCGTGGTGGGCAGGGAGGGCATTGTTGGCGTGGCGTTGTTCATGGGGGGCGAAAGCACGCCCAGCCGTGCCATCGTGCAGAGTGGAGGATCGGCCTATCGGCTGCTCGGCCAGCGACTCAAGGATGAATTCAATCGCCATGGAGAACTGCTAGTTTTGATGTTGCGCTATACCCAGTCTCTG
Organism: Porticoccaceae bacterium; assembly: GCA_041655035.1. Lineage (GTDB taxonomy): Bacteria > Pseudomonadota > Gammaproteobacteria > Pseudomonadales > Porticoccaceae > NAT127. Next base: position 503 of record JBAZCN010000149.1, read on the forward strand.
ATCACCCAGATGGCCCAGACAGCGGTGTGCAATCGCCACCATGCCATTGATCAGCAGTTGTGCCGCTGGTTGCTGCTGTCCCTCGATCGACTACCCAGTAACCAGTTGGTCATGACCCAGGAATTGATAGCCAATATGCTTGGCGTGCGCCGCGAAGGTGTTACCGAAGCGGCGGGGAAGCTGCAAAAACTCGGTGTCATCGAGTATACCCGCGGGCACATCAAGGTTCTCGATCGCCCCCGGCTCGAGGCGCTCAGCTGTGAGTGCTACTCGGTGGTCAAGAAGGAAACCGACCGCCTGCTGCCCTACCACTCTGCCCCGTAGATCACTGACACCACCGATGCACGGATTCGGTGAGTCGAATTCTTTCAATAGCAAGCACCGCTCTCACCGTTAAGAACGGCGGGCGGTGCGTGCAGTGGTTCGCTTACAGGTAACTGAGAGCCTTGGCGTCGACACGGCTTACGCCGCTGATATTGTTGGCAAGCTCCAGAGCCAGGGCGTGCTCGGTGCCGCTGTTTACCTTGCAGCTCAGGGTCACGACGCCCTTGGTGGTGGTTACCGCGATATCCGAGCCATTGATATTACTGGAATACATCAGAGTGGACTTCACTTTGGTGGTGATCCAGCCGTCGGAGAAATTCTGTCCGATACTGGCTGTTTTGTCCTTGTCCGACCCGGTCGGCCCAGCGTTTGTATCATCGACCACCAGCTTATTATCCACCGACACCACACCGTGGGAATTCAGCGCCAGAGCGCCGGCGAGGTCCTTCGCGGCGGCGTTGTTTGCGGTACCGCTCAGGGCGACTTTGCCGGAGGTTGTCTCCACATTGGCCGACAGGCCCTGAGCGTGCTTGCTCCATAACAGCTTTGATTTCACCACTGCGGTAATGGAAGCATCCTCAACCACCTCGCCGTAACTGCGGTCGGTAGATTGTCTGGCGGGAACGTAGTCCGCCACCACCACAATCCGGTTATCCACTTCCCTGATGCCATCGACGCCCAGGGCGATCTGTTTGGCCAGGTCCTTGCTGACTTCTTCATCGACCTTGCCGGTCAGAACGGCGTTGCCATCGTTCACGTCGACCTTGATCTCGTGGGCGCGCAGCTGGGGGCTCAGCGCATAGGTGGTCCATATCTGACTTTCCTGACGTGCCTCCCTGACATCCTGGGACATCTCATCAGCCATGACAGCGGCGGTGCCAGTGGTAAACAAGACCAAGGTGATGGCTGATGCAAGGGCCAGTTTTCGTACTTGCCTGTGGGCAGTTTTACAAATGATCATTTGGTTCTCCACGAAAATAGTCGTACCTGACCGCAGTAGCCAGATGACCACTGCGGATAAAAGCGGTAGTGTTCTAACGGACATTCATGAAATTCCTGACCCGTCTGTCGGCTTCGTCGCGGGTGATGGCGTAACGCTCCTGGACGAGACCCACCAGTTTGTCCTGGCGCCCTTCGGAAGCCAGCAACTCGTCCTCAGTCAGCTTGGCCCAGGCGATCTTGGCGGCGCCCACTTGCTGTTTCCACTTGCCCTTGATTTCATCCGTACTGTACAGGCTCATGATTTTATTGCTCCCTTACCATGACCATCCTGTGTCTTGTCGGCGCTGTCCTGGTCCGGGGCGGCCTGTTTGACAGCCTGTTCGGCTCCTTCACCTGGAGGCTGGAGGTAAACGGCATTTTTCAGTTCGGACTTTACCTGCGGTATCGGCTGGAAACTGCTGAAAGGCGCCTTGCCGGAAGCGGATCTTGGTTGACCGCGATTGCCGGTTTTCCCATTAGCTCTGTCGATGTCCTGCCCGTTTGAATTTTTCATGATGACCTCTGGATGAAGCCGGAACCCTGCGATATTGCCGGGTGCCGGTTTGAACAACAGAGGGATACTAACCTCATACTCATGCTCCGTCGGTGCGCTGGCGAACGGATGGGCCATTCGCGTGCTTTTATCAGGAGATGGATAAACGCAGCGTTATCGCGGCTGCGCGGAATATGGCAGCAATGAGAAAGCGTTTTCGAGGCCTGGCGACCGAGGAGTTTTACAACACATCAAAATGGCGGGAGCTCACTGACATGTTTTATCCAGGCGGCTTTTTCTGACTCTGATAGATTGGTGTCTCTCCACACCACCATAACGTATTGGGAGTCGGTATGTTCAAAGCCTACCCTGAGGCAGACCTTCTCCGACTGTCTGTCTCCCACATGCCCCAGATGGCAATAGTGTCACCGGGCAGGCGTAGAAAGCTTTCCCGGAACAGGAGTTCGGCCACGCCACCGGTATTTTGTAGATGCAATCACAAATGACACGGCCCGAGGCCCATGCAGGAATTGTGGCAACCACTTTTTGCTGCGTTGCAGTATTGCGTGAAAGCTGGGAACCGTCCCCCATCTATCATTGTTGTATTCATGGTAGTCGAGATCCCTGCCATCATCACAGGTTATGCATACGAGTCTTTTTCCAGAGAGTTTTTTCCTGGGGATTTTGCCCTGGAGAATGGCAACCAAATCTGTCGCCGGCAGAATTTGATATCCCCTGCGCGCCAATAGCTTCAGATCCTGCTCAAGAGCCACATGGTCGTTTGTCTCATATGATATCCCTGAAATAGCCCCGCTGTGATAACACAATACCGGAATAAAGAAGGGCGCCGCGGTATTGCCCATTGGTGAGTCGGCCTGCAACGCCCGGGAGCTTCTTCTAAAGCATCGCTTCAACATCCTGTCTATTCCCAGATACTCAATACCTAGCTAGAGAAGCTTGAGCTCACCCCTTTCGAGCATGGTCAACAAGGCGGCGCGAGCCGGACATTTTCCAGCCCAACTGACTATAGCGGCGGCAGGCGCGCAGGGTCGTCGTCACCCGAGCGGTTTGTCCGCCTCGTCGATCGAATCGTTGTGCTGCTCCCGGCGCAGCAGGCCGGCGGCCTGTTCGGCCTCCAGCCGCGATGCGGCAAGGCCCGGGCCGCTGCGGCTGTGTTCGTTCATCTGATAGATCTGGCTGGCGGATTGCAGATCGACCTCATTGACGCCGGCGATTGTGAGGCGGCTGGCGAAGAAGGCTTCGAGTTCGGCCAGGATTGCGCCCAGGGATTCATCATCCTTCGTCATCGCCAGGATGTGCCTCGGCTGTTCCAGATTCAGAGTGCCCACCGTGGCGAAGGTGCTGGTCAGCAGATCGCTGACCAGGAACCAGGGCGTGATGGTCGAGCGCACCACCACGTTTTCCGACCGGGTGCTGTCGTAGATGCTGTTGCCGGTGGACAGCCGCGACTCGGTATAGGTGCCCTCGATGCTGAGCTCCAGGAGCAGCGAACGGAACAGCATTTCACTCCAGAAGGCGTTGCCCATGCGGGTGATGACCTGGCCGAAGATGAGACACAGCAGTGGGTAGACCAGCAGCGCGAGATTGCCAGGCTCGGTGGCGACATGGGCCAGCTCGTCGACCAGCGCCAGCAGCCACAGCGACCCCGCGGCAATCAGGACCTGGCCGATCAGCGAGGTGAGAATGCGCAGCATCTTGAAGGGCGCGGAGTACGGCAGTTCCTGGGGGATCGGCTGGGTTTCGACCAGGGTTCGGCCGCTGAACGCGCCTTTCTCGCTGCCCCCCTCCTGGTTGAGCGACGGCTCGAACTTCTGGTAGACCCTGTTGGGAATCTCCCGGTAACGGCGGTTGGCCAGGATATGGGTTTCGAGGTGGATGAACAGTTCGCGGGGCATCAGGTTCTTTTGCCAATTGTCGCGATGTTCGGAAACGTCGGTGTGGGGTGCGATAAAGCGGATGCGGTTGACCAGCAGAAACAGCCCCAGCACGCTGGTGAGAACCGCCAGGGCCGCCAGGGTCAGCAGAAAGGGCGAGGTGTTTAGTGGCAGCTCGGGGATCTCGGCGACGTTGTTATGGACATAGGCGAGGATGGTCGGCAGCAAAATGGCCATGCCCAGGATCAGCCCGATACGGGGCAGGCCGATGTTCATGCCGCCGTGGGTGAAATGCTTGAGCGGATCGCGGGTGCCCCACCAAAGCTTGATGAGGTAGATGGTCAGCAGCAGGCCGAGCCAGGCCATCACCGGGGTGCCTTCGAGACGGGCCAGGCCGGTGGCGCTGGCGAACCAGGCCAGGGCGAAAGCGAGCAGCATGAAAAGTGACATGCACAGGTTGAAAAACAGGTTTTCGGCCAGGGCGCGATATTCCGGCGGCATGAACAAGAGGCGCGGCAACAGGGTGTGCACCATGCGCGAAAACAGGCTGACGGGTTCCTTGAAGGTGGTGTTCTTGCGCCCCATCAGCATTTGCCGCAGCTCGTCGGCTTGCGGGTAGGCTTTCGCGCGATTGTCGGGATCGGCCTGGTTTTGCGTCAGGCTGTCAGGCACGCTGCGCCCGACATAGAAACGGAACAGCTTGAACAGTCCCCGGCCCAGGGCGGCCAACCCCCACAGCAGCAGGCCCAGCCCGAGGGCTGCGTAGAGCCAGCTCTCGATATCCCGCCCCTGATTCACCAGGCCCGCGACCTGGAACAGGCCGTAGATGCCGCCCAGGGCGACAATGAGCCCGCGCAGGGCGATGAGACTGCCTTCGATGCGGAACGGGTTGCGGATACCCAGTGATTGGGAACCATAATCGAATGCCATGATACGAACTCCTGCTGAGATTGTGCGGGGAAAAGGCGGCGGTGGTCAGGCCTCCGTCCGCCGGTCTACAGCGAGCCGATCGTCGCCCTTGGGCTTTCCTGTGCGTCGCCCGGGCGGTGCCATTGATTCTGGTGCTGCGGGCACAGCCATTGCCCGTTCCATGCCCGCGGCAAGTGTGGGGAACCCGGTTCTGTCGAAAATGGCCATGCAGAAATCCTTGTCTGTAGACGAATAACATGCTCCGCTGCACCTATCTCTGGCGCCGGGGCGACACAGAAGCACTTGCAGTGCCTGGTGCGTGTTTTCGGATTAAACACTCTGTCCTCCTGCAAGGCAATACGATGCCGGTGTCGATAATCAAAATAGTGGGGGAGGGCCCAGGAACAATTCTGGGTCAGACTACGCGGCCATGGTAAGGAGCTGGGGCCGGACCTGCAAAACTCCATTTTTTTGTCGCGCTGTCGAATCGCCGACTCGCCGCACGACTAGTTCTCGAAATGCGCAATCGGACTTTCCGAGGAGAGCTAACCATGTGTCCCCTGTGTCTGACATCCGTGGCAATCTGGGCTGCCGGCCTGGCCTCCGTCGCTGGCCTGAGCTGGGCTGTTGCCTTAAAGGCGCGGCCGTGCCACAAATCCCGTTCAATGACATCCGGAGAATGACCATGAACGACACCAGACTACCCCACCCAGCTATTGTCTCCCGCCAGGAGTGGCTGGCGGCACGCACGTCGTTGCTCGCCCGGGAAAAGGCGCTGACCCGCGAGAAGGATCGGGTCAGCGCACAGCGCCGCCGCCTGCCCATGGTCCGGCTGGAGGAGCCGTATGTGTTCAGGGGCCGCGGCGGAGAGCGGACATTGCTGGAACTGTTTGACGGGCGACGGCAATTGATCGTCTATCACTTCATGTTCGATCCCGCCTGGGAAAAGGGCTGCGGCGGTTGCACCGGTTTTGTCGACGCCCTGGGCGACTTGTCGATGCTGGCGGACAGGGATACGTCGCTGGTGCTGGTGTCCCGCGCGCCGCTGGAGAAACTCGAAGCCTATCGCCGGCGGCGGGGCTGGGACCTGCCCTGGCTTTCCTCCCATGACAGCGATTTCAATTACGATTTCCATGTCACACTGGACGAAAATATTGCGCCCGTCGAATACAACTATCGCACTGGAGCCGGGATCGAATCCGACCCCGGCCAACCATGGTTCATGGCCGGTGAAAATCATGGACTGAGTGTTTTCTTCCGCCTCGATGACGAGGTTTATCACAGCTATTCCACCTATGCGCGGGGCTGCGAATCCCTGGCGGATGCCTACAGCCTGCTGGACCTGACGCCCTATGGCCGGCAGGAGAGCTTCGAAGATTCGCCGGCCGGCTGGCCCCAGCGGCCTACCTATGGCTGATATCGGTGGTCGACCCGGAAACATCGCAATCCGGGCGCCGCGGAACCCTCACTGGCAACGGAGTGCCGAAGCTATTCCGGCGATGGTTTATTGTGGGGCCAGCCCTCATCTTGTTGTCGATGGCGGCTGCCTGCTGTTGCCGAGGAAGTTATGGCGCTTGCTTGCAGGACTGCCTTTCTTTGCTTTCATCATCAGCTATTGCTATACGGCCCCGAGGCTTATCTATTTTACGGACTTTCATTTTGATGGCCTCGGGATCATCTTTTTATTTGTCGCGACCTTGGGTGCATCGTTGTTTGGGCTTTGCTATGTTGTTTCAGCACTGCCCGCCATCAGGCCGAGCAAGTGCCGCTCATCAATAATCAGCCCGCTGTTTCGGGAGCTGGTGTCCGAGTGACAGCGGAAAGCGCGCGGGATAAGATTCCCGCTCCCCGCAAGTATCACAGGAGAAGTCCATGCCGACAGCAGCGCCACACGTTGCCATCATCGGCGGCGGGTTCAGTGGTACCCTCACCGCTATCCAGCTATTGCGCCAGACTGCCGGCCCCATCCATATCCATTTGATCGAACGCCAGCAATCCCGGTTGTGGCGCGGTGTCGCCTACAGTACCGAACAAAGCTGCCACCTGCTCAACGTACCCGCTGCCGGCATGAGCGCCCTGCCCGACGACCCGCTGCATTTTTATCGCTGGGCCAAAGCCCGCGAAGCAAGCCTGGTCGATCCGCCCTGGGTCGAAGCCGTCACGGAAGCGGCCTTTCTGCCCCGTCAGTGTTATGGCGCCTACCTGCAGGAACTCTTTGGCCACAGCCTTCAGCACGCCGCCGAGGGCCAGCGGGTGGATATCCTTTGTGATGAAGCGGTATCCCTCGACACCCTGCCCCGGGGCGTGCGGGTTCATCTGCGCCACAATGGGCCGGTCGATGCCGATTGCGCGGTGCTCGCCCTGGGCAATTTCCCGCCGGCGGACCCGCCCATGGCCGACAGGGCTTTTCTCGACAGCCCCCGCTATTGCCAGAACCCCTGGACGCCAGGTGTACAGACCGCATTGCTGGAAAGCCGGTCGTGCCTGATCATCGGCACCGGCCTGACCATGCTGGATCTGGTCATGGGTCTGCACCAGCAGCGCTACCAGGGCATCGTGCACCTGATATCGCGGCGGGGCCTGCTGCCTCTCCCCCATGCCACGGTTGCGCCGTTCCCCCGGATGAGCGAGCCAAAGGCCGGCAGTATGCGCGCCCTGACCCGGCACATCAAAAACCTGGTGGCGCAGCAGGCCAGGACCGGCGGCGACTGGCGCGCCGTTATCGATGCGCTGCGGCCCTTCAGCAGCGCTCT
>JBAZCN010000150.1:0-7785 GCA_041655035.1 Porticoccaceae bacterium
AGGACCTGATCCGCTTTGCGGCGATACCCGGCTCGTGGCGGGATTTTTGATCATGACCGCCACCGCAGGGCGTGCCGCGAATCACTGTGCCGGGAGTCACTGTGCCGGGAGTCACTGTGCCGGGAGTCACTGTGCCGGGAGTCACTGTGCCGGGAGTCACCTTGCCGGGCGGCCCAGCGGCCGCCACCGGGGCGTCATCCTGATCGAGGCTCTGGTCGCCTTTGCGGTCCTGGCGATCGGTCTGTTGGCCCTGCTTGGTTTTCACGGACTCAGCCACAGAATCAACGCCGATGCCAAGGTTCAGGCAGAGGCCGTGGCCCTGGCGGAAGGCAAGTTGCGGGAACTGGAAAGCTTCCTCACCGCCGGCGATCGCCGACTGGATATCGGTAGCAAAACAGCCATCGTCGAACGCAACCTGGTGAATTACAGCCTGTCCTGGAGGGTGGCTGAGCACCCGGCGCCGGTCCGGGCGCTCAAGGCGGAGGTCAGTGTCGCCTGGGTGGATCGCGACGGCAGCCCCCGGGAAGTGCGGCTTGGCGCGGCCATCGACGCCAGAAGCCCTGGCGCCGATGTCGAAGAGCTGCTGGCGATGGTCGCCGCCGGCGCCGCCTCCCGCACCGGCGGCGACTGGGTTGGCGGCTCACCCGGTGGCGACCCGGGCAACCCGGGCGCCGCGGAGCCGGCCCCGGGCCCCGGCGATGACGACGACCCGCCCGACCCGGGGCCGGCCCCGGAGGTAGCCGCCCGGGAGCTGACCATCGCCGGCCGCATCCGGGACGAAGCGGAAAACCCGGCGCCCGATATCGAAATCCGCACGGTCAGCGTCGATGCGTACCTTGCCTATCAGGCCGAATGTGACAAGCCGACCGCCCACACCTTCGACTGCAAAGTGAAGTACCCGGAGCGGTCTCCCGGCTGGTCGGGGGAAATCGCCCTCACTACCAACGGAATTTTCTGTGAAACCCTCGGCGCTGAGCTGACGCTGACGTTTTTTGGCATCACCTCGGATCAAACGGATATCACCCTGGCGGTTGCCGGCAGCGCGAACCGGTGCCGGCGGTGATGGTCTTGCGGAGGGTGCCGCCATCGCCACAAAGGATGAATCGATGCGCAGATACCCGGGCTTCAGCTTGATCGAAATGCTGGTGGTGGTGTTGATCGTGGCGATACTCGCCGCCATTGCCTACCCCGCCTATCGGGAATACATCCACAGGGCGCGCCGCGCCGATGCGCTGGATGCCATGCTCCATATCCAGAACCTGCAGGAAAAATGGCGTGCCAGTCACCCGGCCTACGGCAGTCTCGAACTGATCGGTTATCCCGGCGGCGACTCGCCGGCAGGGCACTACCGTCTGGTGACGAGCCGGGCCGGCGCCACCGGCTACAGCATCACAGCCACCGCCGTCGGCGTCCAGACAGGCGACAGCGAGTGCGCCACCATGACCCTGGTGGTCGACGCCGCCAATCCCCGCGGCCTCAAAAGTCCCGCCAAATGCTGGCACAGGTAGTCAGGGACCGTTGATGTTCCCGCGGCCACGCACAGCCGGCTTGCGTCCGCACGAGGCATCGCCGACGCTCTTCCTCCGTCGGCGCAGCCTATGTAAGGAGCCAGTGGACGTGCGTTTCAGGAGTAACCCTGAAAGAGCATAGGGTGTGCTGAGCAACGAAGCGCACCGCAGGAAGCGCAGCTACAAAAACGTTCTTTTATATTTATCAATGGCACTACCGAAACCCCACCAGACCCAGGCCGGTCGGACACACGCCATCAAACACTGCTCAATGCAGATCATCCTCGCTTTCATCCCGGGTCGGTTCCCCGGGAATACTGTGGCGTTCCATGGCCCAGTCGCCAAAATCGATCTGTTGGCAGCGCTGTGAGCAAAAGGGTCGGAACGGGAACTGTTCGGTCCACGCCACCGGCTTTTTGCAGGTGGGGCAGTTGACGGTAAGAGGTGTGGTGTCGGTCATGGTGGTCACGGGGTTGCAAGCGGAGGATGGGATGGCCGGGCCGGGCCGGTTCAGGCTGCCAGTTCGAGATAGTGCCGGTGCAGTTGCGCCACCTGGGCGTCCAGGCTCTCCAGCGACCCGGAATTATCGATAATATCGTCGGCCATGGCCAGCCGCTTGAGCCGCGACAGCTGGCTGGCCATGATGGCGTTGATCTGCTCCTCGCTGGTGCTGTCGCGGGCGCTGGCGCGGGCGATCTGGGTTGCCTCCGCTACATCCACCACCAGCACCCGGTCGACCCGCCGGTGCTGGCTGGTTTCCAGCAGCAGGGGCGACTCGAGGATGACGTAAGGGCCGCTGGCGACAGCGAGTTGGCGCTGTATCCATTCGCCGATCAATGGGTGCAACAACTGTTCCAGCCACAGCTTCGCTGCCGGGTCGGCAAAGATACGGGCGCGCAAGGCCGCCCGGTCGAGATTGCCATCGGCGAGCAGAATGTCGCCGCCAAAATGCCGCGCAATCGCGCTGAGCGCCGGCATGCCCGGTTCCACCACTTTGCGGGAGGCGATATCGGCATTGACCACGGTGATGCCCAGATGCTGAAAGCGCTCCGCCACCACGCTCTTGCCGCAGCCGATGCCGCCGGTGAGGCCAACGATAAACATGCTCTACAATACTCCCAGATAAAGATCGATGATACGCTCGCCCCAGATCAGCGCGATCCAGCCGGCAATGGCCAGGTAGGGCCCGAAGGCCATCGGCAGTTGGCGGTCGCGGCCGGCGGCGGCGATCGCGGCAATGCCGATCAGGGCGCCCACCAGCGACGACAGCAGCACCACCAGTGGCAGCTGCTGCCAGCCGAGCCAGGCGCCGAGGGCGGCGAGCAGCTTGAAATCCCCGTGGCCCATGCCCTCCTTGCCGGTGACCAGCTTGAACGCCCAGAACACGCTCCACAGCACCAGGTAACCCGCCGCCGCGCCGATCACCGCGCTGTGCAGATCGGTGAACAGCCCCTGGCTGTTGGCCAGCAGCCCCAGCCACAGCAAGGGCAGGGTGATGATGTCCGGCAACAACTGGTGGCGAACATCGATGGCGGTGAGTGTCACCAGTGCCCAGCTCAGCACTACCGCCAGCCAGCCCTGGGGCGTTGGGCCGAAGTGGCTGACCGCCGCCACCGCCAGTACCGCCGCCGCCAGCTCCACCAATGGGTACTGCAGCGCGATCGGCGCCCCGCAATGGCGGCATTTGCCGCGCAGGGCGAGAAAGCTGATCACCGGGATATTCTCCCAGGCGCTGATCTTATGTCGGCAGTGGGGGCAATGGGAGGCCGGGAACGCCAGGTTCAGCCGCGGTGCCTCCGCCTCAGGCTCCATGCCGAGAAAATCCCGCGAATCCCGCCGCCATGCCGCCTGCAACTGCAAGGGCAGGCGGTAGATCACCACATTCAGGAAACTGCCCACCACCAGCCCCACCAGCAGCGCTGCCAGCAAGGGAAAATACTGCCCCGAAAACGCCACCTCCACCATCAGCCGATCACCCGGCCAAGGTTGAAGATCGGCAGGTACATGGCGATCAGCAGGCCGCCCACCAGTACGCCGAGCACCGACATGATCAACGGCTCCAACAGGGTAGTGAGGTTGTCCACCTGGTGGTCCACCGACTCCTCGTAATGGGCGGCGGCTTTTTCCATCATTTCATCGAGCGAACCCGACTCCTCACCGATGGCGGTGAGCTGCAGCAGCATGATCGGGAACAACCCGGTGGAGCGCAATGCGGTATTCAGTTGCAGGCCGGTGGCCACCTCGTCGCGCACCTGCAACACCGCATCGCGGAACACCGCGTTGCCGGCGGCGCCGGAGACCGAGGTGAGAGAGTCGATCAGCGGCACCCCGGCGGCGAAGGTGGTGGACAGGGTGCGGGCAAAGCGCGACACCACCGCCTCGTAGAGGATATTGCCGACGATGGGAATCTTCAGCAGCAGGCGGTCGAGCCTGTCGGCAAACCCCTGTGACCGCAGACGCGCCTCGCGCACGCTGATCGCCAGCGCCATTATCGCGGCGACCCCCGCCAGCCACCAGCGCTGGGCGAACTCGGACAGCCGCACCACCAGCTGGGTAAAGGCGGGCAGGTCGGCGCCAAAATCCTGGTAGGTGCTGGCGAACACCGGCACCACCCTGACCAGGAGGATGCCGGTGACAATCACCCCCACTGCGATCACCGCTGTCGGGTAGGTCATCGCCTTGCGGATCTTGCGCTTCAGCGCCTCGTTCTTCTCCTTGTAGGTGGCCACCCGGTCGAGCATGGCCTCGAGCGAGCCGGACTGCTCGCCGGCCTCGATCAGGCTGCAGAACAGGTCGTCGAAATGGCGGGGGTACTTGCGCAGCGCCGGCGCAAACCCGAGCCCCGCCGACACGTCCTTGTGGATCTGACTGATCAGGGTTTTCATCTTTTCGTTCTCGATGCCTTCGGCGACGATCTCGAAGCTCTGCACCAATGGCACCCCGGCCTTCATCATCGTCGCCATCTGGCGGGTGAACAGGGCGATGTCCTGCGGCTTGATCGGTTTCGAGCGCTTGAACAATGGCCTGGGCTTCTTGCGCACCGAACTGGTGACCACACCCTGCTTGCGCAGTTGGGCCTTGATGACCGTGACGTTGATGCCGGTGATCTCCCCCTGCACGGGTTTGCCATCCTTGTTCTTGCCCTTGTAGAGATAAATGCCGGGTTGTGACGTCGACGCCATTGCATGGTCCTTCGGGTGGTGGTGGCTCGTTGAATGATGCTGTCGTTTATCGGCTTAGTCGGTTGTCACCCGGTTGGCCTCTTCCAGGCTGATGGCGCCGCTCGCCACCTTGCGCAACGCCGACTGGCGCAGGGTGCGGAAGCCCTCCTTCTTGGCCTGCTCGGCGATCTCCAGCGAATTGCCCCCCTCCATGATCAGCCGCGCAATGGTCGGGGTCACCCGCAGCACCTCGTAGATGCCGATCCGGCCTTTATAACCGTTTGTGCACTGTTTGCAACCCACCGGGTGGAACAGCTGGATATCCTCCCGGGGCACGCCGATAGTGCCGAAGCCCTCCTGGTCGAGTACCCGGTCGGGGATGCCCTCCATCGGCGTCTTGCAATGGCCACACAGCCGGCGCGCCAGCCGCTGGGCGATGATCAGGTTTACCGAGGTCGCCACGTTGAAGGCCGGCACCCCCATGTTGAGCAGCCGGGTGAGGGTTTCCGGGGCGCTGTTGGTATGCACTGTCGACAGCACCAGATGGCCGGTCTGTGCCGCCTTGATGGCGATCTCGGCGGTTTCCAGGTCGCGGATCTCGCCGACCATGATCACATCCGGGTCCTGGCGCAAAAAGGCCCGCAGCGCCTCGGCAAAGGTGAATCTGGTGCGGGTATTGATCTGCACCTGATTGATGCCTTCCATATTGATCTCCACCGGGTCTTCAGCGGTGGAGATGTTGCGCTCGGCGGTGTTGAGGATGCCGAGCCCGGTGTACAGCGACACGGTCTTGCCGGAACCGGTGGGGCCGGTCACCAGAATCATGCCCTGGGACTGGGCCAGGGTTTGCAGGTAGGCTTCTTTCTGGTCCTCCTCGTAACCCAGGGCTTCGATGCCCATGCTGGCCTGGGCGCTGTCGAGGATCCGCAACACGATCTTCTCACCGTAGAGGGTGGGCAGGGTGCTGACCCGGAAGTCGATGGCCTTGGTCTTGGTGATCCGCAGCTTGATGCGGCCGTCCTGGGGCACCCGGCGCTCGGAAATATCCAGCCGCGACATCACCTTGAGCCGGGCCGCCAGCCGCGGCGCCACCACCGGCGGCGGCCGGGATATTTCCTCGAGGATGCCATCGGTGCGAAAGCGCACACGGTAGTATTTTTCATAGGGCTCGAAGTGGATATCCGACGCGCCCTTCTTGATGGCCTCCAGCAGCATCTTGTTGATATAACGCACCACTGGCGCGTCGTCGACGTCGTTTTCCGGATCGATCTCTTCTTCCTGGGGATGGCCGGCGCTCAACTCGTCGAGGTGCACGTTGCCCATGTCGCCGAGGGCGTCGTCGATGCTGCGCGCCTGCCGGCTGATATAGTGCTCGATGCCGTCGAGCAACTGGTCGTGGGCCACCAGCACCGGCTCCAGCGTCAGCCCGGAGTGGAAGCGGATCTCGGTCAGCGCGTGCTGGTTGGTGGGGTCGCTGACCCCCAGAATCAGGCGGTTGCCGCGCTTGAGCAGCGGCAAGGCCTGGTGCTTGCGGATCAACTGCTCATTGAGCACATTCCTGGGCACGGCGTCCCAGTTGTGGGCGTCGAGATCATACAGCGGCAGCCCGAACTCCCCCGAGGCCACCCGCGCCACCCGCGCCGGCGCGATCAGCTCCTGCTGCAACAGATAATCCACCACCGAGATCTGCTGGCGGGCGCAGGCCACCATCATCTCCAGCGCCACGGGCTCCTCCAGCAGACCATCGAGCACCAGCCGCTTGGGCAGGCCCCGTAGCTTGATTTGCATTGTTTGACTCATAGGCTGTCCGGGCTTGTGGCTGATTGGCAACGGCAAAGGCCCGCAGGGGCCGGTTTATCCTTGCAAAACATCCTATAACAGATTGTTGAAACAGCAACAGGAGTTTGGCCGCGGGCGCCCGGTCCTTGTCGCGATAAAGCTCCCCGGTCGATCAATGCTTCCAGTGAGGGTGACAAAAAATGTCACTATGGTGCCAAAATTTGTACGCAGATACAGGGATTAAAGCAGTCGGAGTGATTGTAAATCCGCGATTTTTATATCCAACTGGCTGTTCTTGAAGGACTATTTATGGTTGGCATATTGTGTGCTAAACAGGAGTGTCGATATTTTTCATCGATAACCAAGGAGAACGATATGAAACAACAAAGAGGTTTTACCCTTATCGAGCTGATGATCGTGGTGGCGATTATCGGTATTCTGGCGGCTATTGCTTTGCCGGCTTATCAGGATTACACAGCCAAGTCCAAGGCCTCCAATGCCATCGCTTCGCTTTCTGGACAAAAACTGAAGGTGGCTGAGGCCTTCAGTGTTAATGGTGAATTCGGCTGTGAGGACACTTCAGGTAAAGATATTCCTTATTGTGATGGGAATGGTGTTTTAGAGTTTACATATGACGACGTTACTGCCGAGCTGGAGCCAAGGGAGAATGAGGGTGCGATCGAATGGCAGTGTACGCTGACTGGTATAAGTGAAGACGTTAAAGTTGAAGGCTGTGATGGCACCTTTAATACCACTGATGGTGGCGAATAATCTAGGGAAAACTAGAGAGCAGGTTTTATTAAAGGCGAGAGCTAAACAACAAACCCCGGCGCGCCGGGGTTTGTTGTTCTTGAAGCTGCCAAATTCAGTAGTTTTGTTTCTTAGGGAAGGAGGTTGCACTGGCACAATATTCTTGGCAGCAGGGCAGGCGGGCATAATGCCGATTTGCCATCACTTGGATAATTTTTATCGCCCATGTGAAAAACAGGCTCTTTTTAAATAGTGCGAATGAGAGCAAGGCCAGCTTCCTGAACGAGAGCGGATCACATAGGGTGCGCTGAAGAATGAAGCGCACCGAGCTACGGAGTGATTTTCGGTGCCGCTCCTAACTCGGTAGCACCTTACCTGGCAACGCACCAATACTTACCATCGAACTGCACCCGCCATTGTCTTGAAATCGCATCGAATATGCTGAGGCACGAAGCGCCCCGCATCCCGGGCTGGTGCGCCTCCTATCGTCGGCACACCCTATGATCGTGCCGTCTGAGACTGGGCTGAGAGTATCTGAAGTTCATGACTGCCGGGAAGGAGTTTTCGGACTTCTGCACTATGAATTT
>JBAZCN010000151.1:0-7754 GCA_041655035.1 Porticoccaceae bacterium
CGGAAGCGAATATGTACGTTCTGTTAAAACGATATCCGCGGCGGGGATAAAGATATCTCTAAAAAACATTCTCTTTGTTATCAGCTGGCTGCAGCACCCTGGCGGGCAGCGCGATGTGCCCGGGGGGCACCGCGAGCCGGTAGTTGCAGCGCCCGGTGCGCGGGTCGCGCGCCATTTCGAACAGGTAGCCGGCGGCCAGCGACTCGCCCAGCACGCCGACGAGCTCCTCCTTAACCTTGCTGCGGTTCTGGTCGAGGGTCTTGGCCCTGAGGCCCTTGTCGCGGAGGTCCTTGACCGCCTTGGCGTGGCCGTCGTGGCACTCCATCAAGACGATCAACTGCTGCGCCGCCTCGATATCCGGGCGATTGGCGGGAGGGTTGGCGAACCAGCCGTCGTCGATGCCGGCGACCCGGCGCTGGGCGTACCAGTAGTAGTAGAAAAACTGCGTCGGCGACAATCGGACCGGCACGCCGTGGCACCATATCGTCGACTCGGCGGGGTCGAGCACCAGCGTCGGCGGCGCGGTGGCTATCTGCAACGCCTGGTCGACATCACTCCGGGCAACGCCGAGGCCGAGTTCAAACCAGGGCGTCTGGCTGGCGTCGAGGCCGGCGAGGCGCGGGTCTTCGAGCCACTCCATGATGGTGGCGGCCTCGATGCCGGCGCCGGCCATGGCCCGGTACAGGCGGTCGGCCAGTTGCAGACGCAGCGGGGGGTAACCATCCAGGTGCCGGGTCAGCCGGCGGCCGCGCCGGGGTTCGACGCCGCTGTCGATCAGCCGCTGCAGCCAGGTCCGGCGGCGCCTCGACAGCGGCACCGGGATGATCCGGATCAGCGCCAGCGCGGCCGCCGCCAGCAGCAGTTGGCTACCCAGCCATCGCGGCCGGTTGATGGCGCAGCTGCTTTCGAGCGCCAGGGGCTGGTCGTGTTCGCCGGCATCGCCGCCGAGGAGGATCACCAGGCGGGTCGGTGGCCACCGCGTGGCGGGCCCGCCGCCGTCGGCGGCCAGTACCCGCGCTGAACAGTGGCTCACCAGCGACAGGGGTCCGGCGGGGCGAATCCGGGAGAGGTCGGCGTCGATGTGCGCCGCCAGGTAGGCGGTCAACTCGCCGGGGGCCACCCGGTTGATACCCGCGGCGGCGATGCGCTGTGGCAGGATCGCCCGCAGTTGTGCCGCGACGGATGTCTGGGCGGCGTCGATGGCCTGCCAGGCGCCCAGCATCGCGAGGGCGGCCCAGAGCGCCAGCAGCGAGGCGAGCCAGCGCGCCCCGCTCACGGCGCTGCCCGGCAATCCAGCTCATCTGTCGCCAGGGTCGGCTGGTGTGCAAAGAACGGGTCGGGACCATTGAGCAAGGCGACAACGCACTCGATCCCGGTGCCGAACCAGCGGTTGCGCAGAAACCAGCTGCCGGAAGAGACATCGTCGGCCAGCAGCAGACGGTGGTGCGCCCCGATACCCAGTTCGCGGATGATTCTATCGGTGCCGGTGGTCAGGTCCACCTCGCCGTCGGTAAGTGCGCGGTAGAGTGCCGCCATGTCGGGATAGAACCGTTTCTGCGACTCGTCGAGGGTGATCCCGGCTTCCTTGAGGGCTTTGAACGGCTGCAGGAAAAACGTCTGGCTGTGGGGATCCTGGAGAAATCCCAGGGTCTTGCCGGCGAGCGCCGCGGCGGAGATCCGCGGTTGCCAGCCGATGGCGATCCAGTAGAGGGCATAGGTGGGCGTGTCGAGCAGCGGCCGGTAGTAGTTGTCAAAATCCGGCACCATGCCGATGACCAGATGCCGGCGGTTCCAGAAGTAGTCATATTCCTCCTCGACGATATCCTTGGCGGTGAGAAATCCGCGGGGCCGCCAGGTCACGACCACATCGGCCACCTGGCGGCGCATCGCCGGCGACCGGCACAGCCGGTCCGCGAGGGGCATTGCTTCCGCGGAGGTCAGGGTCAGGACCTTGAACGTGGCACCGGTGGCCGCGCCGGTTTGACAGTGATAACTGTTGTACTCGTCGAGTTCGACGGCCATCGACGACTGCCGCGCCAGCCACTGGCTGGCGCCGAGGACGAGGGCGATCACCGCGGCCACCAGGCCGCGATGGACCACCTTGTTGCCGCTCACAGAGAGGTATCGCAAGGGCCGATCGCAAGTCGTGGACCAGGATCGACCATATTCCGCTCCGATGACATTAGTGTGACCGCGTGCCGCAATGGTCTAAATCGGGGCGGTTACCCGCCAGCGGCGCGAAAGTCGCCGAGCCGGGGCCAGTGGTGGAGCGGTGGTCGAGCGGGATCAGGTTGTCACGGGCGCAGCTCGGTGCTGAGGCCGGTGTGCTCGGTACATAAAATACCGACGAAAATTTTACCGCCATGGATTAAACTGCTCGCCCACAGCCGTGTGTACCGATGGGTTTGTTTCGCTCCGACTGAACCAAGTGGGTTTCTGCGACATGCCAGCCAAGAACCTGTCACTATCCCGATTCGGGCGCGCCCCGGCCTGGCTGCTGGCGTTGATCGCCGCCCAGCTTGTGGTCGGTGTCGGTCTCGGCCTTCCCGGCCACCTGAGTACGGACTCGATAATCCAGCTCTACGAAGGGCGCACACTGCACTTCATCTCCTTCAATCCGCCGCTGATGTCGCTGGTGTTGGGTGCGCTGGAGCGGCTGGGAAGCGCGCCTGCGGGCTTTGTCCTGATCTCCGCGCTGCTGCTTGCCGGAGGGAGCTGGCTGGCGCTGGCCGGAACAGCTCGGAGCGGGATGGAGGCGGCCCAAAAGTGGCGCCGGATTCTGGCGGCCGGTCTGATATTGAATCCGGTTTTGCTTGTTTACACCGGCATCGTGTGGAAGGACGTGCTGCTCGCCCATGCCGTCCTGCTGGCCTTCATGCTGCCCGACACCTTGCGGTCGGCACACGGACCGGGGCGCGCGGCGGGCACGATGCTGTTGTTGCTCCTGCTCGCCGTTATCATCGGCGTGCGTCAGCAAGGCATCCTCTTTGCCATCCCCCTTGCAGTGTGCGCCGCCTGGCGATGTTGCAACGGGCTGTGGCCCAGGCTGGTGGCCATCCTGGTGCTGGTTGCCATCCCCCTGGCGACCAACAAGCTGGCGACCGACTTCGCCTACCAGCACGGCCTCAACGAATTGCCTCCCGGCGGTGAGGTGGGTCTCAAAATCCTCATGCACTACGACCTGGTCGGCATGCTGTCCCGCGGCGCACAGGGCGCGGGGATGGAGGCGGGCATTCTGGCGGAGATGCAGGCTGAGATTCCCAAGTACAGCAGCTATCGGGTTGATACCCTGGACGGGGTAGCGGTGCTGTACTGGAGTCAGCCGCTCGCCCGGACCATCACCATGTGGCTGGGGGAAATCAAGGCGTCGCCGCGCAGTTATGCGGAGCATCGCCTCGCGGTCTTTTCCCGGGTGCTGGGCATCGGCGGCGTACGGGACTGCCTGCCCTACTATCGGGGTGTGGGGGGGCCGGTGAAGCATGACTTGGTTTCCGTGGAGCTGACAGCGCTGCTCGGCCTGACTTCAGGGGCGGGGAGCTGGTCACGGGCCATCAAGGGCTTTGCCAAGGTCGCCACCCACACCCCGCTGTTCTGGCACTGGTGCTACCTGCTGGCCGCCGCGGGATTGCTGCTGGTGTTTGTCCGGCGCCGGGACTGGCTTCCCGCCACCCTGCTGGGCTGCACCATGGCGTATATGGCGAGCTATGCCGTGATCGGCATCGCCTGCGATTTCCGCTATGGCTACGTGCTGACCGTCGCCACCAGCGTCATGGCTGCGCGGGCCCTGCTCGGCAGTGGTCGGGCGGCAACAGGACAGCGAGATGCCCATGACTGAGCCGATTCGCTTCGTGCTGGTCGGCGGCGCGGCGTTCATCCTGGATACAGGGATCTTCCTGCTGCTCTACGGCCTGGGTTTGTCTTCTGTCCCGGCGAACGCGGCGGGCATGCTGGCCGGTTTCCTGCTGGGCCTCGTCGGACACCACTACCTGACATTTCGCCGCACTGGGCCACCTGGGCTGGGTACCGCCGTCCGCTATGGCGGCGGTTTCGCCTTCAACCTGGCGCTTGGCATCACGGTGCTCGAACTGCTGCTGTTCAGCGGCCCATCACCACTGGTGGCCAAGATCCTCGCCACGGCCGTTGTGACAGTGAGCAATTACCTGATTTCGCGCTATTTCGTGTTCACCCGCCGCCCTTCAGGCCGATAACGCCATGACCCGCAAAATACCTCCTTCAACCCGTGTTTGCGCCATCGTCCCCGCCTTCAAGGTCAGCGACCATGTCGTTGAAGTGGTGGCCGGATTGTTCAACCATGTGAACCATGTCTTTGTGGTCGATGATGCCTGCCCGGCATTCTCTGGCGGCGCGGTGGAAGCGGCCTTTTCCGGGCATCCACAGGTCACGGTGCTGTATCTGCCCGACAACCTGGGCGTGGGCGGCGCGGTGATGGCGGGCTACCGCCATGCCGCGGAGCAGGGGTATTCAGTGATGGTCAAGGTGGACGGGGACGGCCAGATGGACCCGGGCTTTATCCCCGCGCTGGTGGTCCCCATCATCGCTGGCGAAGCGGATTACACCAAGGGCAACCGTTTTTTTGATCCCGAGGGGCTGGCGGCGATGCCCTTGGCAAGGCTGGTCGGCAATGCGGGATTGTCATTTCTGACCAAGCTCTCGACCGGCTACTGGCAGGTCATGGACCCGACCAATGGCTTCACGGCGATCCACGCCGACGTGCTGCCCTGGATCAAGCTGGAACGGGTGGAAAAGCGCTATTTTTTTGAGACGGACCTGTTGTTCCACCTCGGCATCATCAACGCCGTGGTGCTCGATATTCCGATGCCCGCCCGTTACGGCAAGGAGGTCAGCAATCTGAAGATCGGCACCGCCCTGGTCGAGTTCAGCCGCAAGCATCTCGCCCGCCTCGGCAAGCGCATTGCCTACCAGTATTTCCTGCGTGGCTTCAGCCTGGGATCGATCTGCCTGGTCGCGGCGCTGCCACTGCTCGCGTTTGCCGTTGGCTTCGGCATGGTGCAGTGGTGTCGCAGTGTCGACAGCGGAATTCCGGCAACGGCCGGCGCCATTATGCTGGCAGCCCTGCCGGCCATAGTGGGTAGCCAGTTGTTGTTCAGTTTTTTCAGCCTCGATATGGCGCGGCAACCCCACAAACCCCTGTGGGTTTTGCTCAATGGCAGCTCGCCCAGAGCGGGCGCGGCAGAGAGCGGCGCCTCGGCCCAGTGATGCCGGGGCGGGCCGGCATGCCTGGACGGTTTCAGGGCGGCGAGCCTGTCCTCTGTGCCACAGGGTCGGGAGCGGGTGCGGAGAGGCCATCGTCGACGCGCGCGGCGCGGTAGATCCGCACCTGGTTGAACTCCTCGAACTCGTCGAGATCCGGCCAGGTGCGCCCGCTGATCACCGTCTGCAAGCGGTAATGGTCGTTGGCCAGGTCGCGAATGCGGGAATCCGCCAGCAGCACGGTGCCGGCCGCGGCGCGAAAGTCGTCGAGCAGGGTCAGGTTGTCCCTGTCGTAGAGCACGTCGGCGGCGATCACCACGTCGAAGTCACCGGAGCGCGCCGACCAATCCCCGCACAGGCTGAGGTCGACCCCGTTGAGCGCCGCGTTGGCGGCGGTGGCCGCGAGTGCCGCCTCATCGATGTCGCAGGCCACCACCTCGCGGGCGCCGGCGAGCGCGGCGGCGATGGCGACGACACCGGAACCGCAGCCGACGTCGATCACCCGCCTGCCCGCCACCAGCGCCGGGTTATCCAGCAGGTATTGGCCGAGCACCTGGCCGCTGGCCCAGCAGAACGACCAGTAGGCGGGTTCCGCCTGTACGGCACGGGCCTCGTCGTGACTCAGCGGCCCGTCCAGCACCTCGGGATCGAACAGGTAAAGGGCGACGGCCGGGCAGCCGGCGGGATGAGTCCGCTTTACCCGGCCGCGAGGCAGGGTGTGGCGCAGATGCCGGTCGAGAATGGTTGTGTTCATAATGCTTGATTGCCGGTCCGTTTCGGGCGATGGTGGCTTGGTCCGGCGGTCTGCCGGGAGCTGCGCAGGGGCTATTATAGGGCCAGTCAGGCCCGGCATTGCGCCGCCAACAGATGAAACCCGGTGGCCTCCCGGTCGGGCCCCGTGGCAAGAATGGCTATATCACGGGAGAATCCGCTATGAAATCATGGTGTCCACTGATCGCTTTGCCGCTCGTTCTCGCCGGCTGTGCCGGCCCTGCGCACGACGCCCCGGAACCGCTGCCTCGGCACCAAGGCGAGGCTTTCACCACCACCATGGACTGCGGCCGCATGACCATCGAGGTGCATGGCGACGGCGATGGCGTGACCGTATTCGCCGCCGGCGAAGAGTATCGGATGGAACCTGCCATCAGTGCCTCCGGGGCCAAGTACCAGGTGGCGGGCGACCAGGCCACCACGTTCTGGAGCAAGGGTAACAACGCCTGGCTCGAGCTTAACGGCCAGCCGTGGCCGGAGTGCGTGACGCCGGGCGCGTTGCCGCTGCCGTTCAAGGCGCAGGGCAACGAGCCATTCTGGAACCTGCAGCTCGAGGTCGGCCAGCTGACCCTGCAACGGCTGGGGGACGACCAGCCTCTGGTCAAGCCCTACGCCGTCACTGCCACCAACCCCGCGACCCGCACTCTCACCGCCAGCACTCCGCAGGGCGACCTGCAACTGGCGGTAACCACCGGGCTGTGCCGCGACTCGATGTCGGGGATGCCCTATCCCGGCGAGGTCGTGGTGACGCTGGGCGAGGACAGCCTGACCGGCTGCGGCGGCTCGCCGGAGCGGCTGTTGCAGGGCGCCGAATGGGTGGTCGAGGACATCGCCGGCGGCGGGATCATCGACCGGTCGCGGGTTACCCTCGACTTTTATACCGATGGCCGGGTCGCCGGCCGGGGCTCCTGCAACCGCTACAACGGCCAGTACCGGCTGAGTGGCGAGGGACTCGCCATCAGCGAGGTCGCCAGCACCAGAATGGCCTGCGCCCCGGCGCTGATGACCCAGGAGCAGCGGTTTCTGGCTCTGCTGGACGGTGTGCAGCGCTTCGATTTCGACGATACCGGCGCCCTGCTGCTGATTACCGCCGATGAGGTGGTGTTGAAGGCGCGCCTGGAATAGCCGTCTACAGGATCTCGAGGAAGGCCGTCAGCGCCTCGCGTTCCTCACGGCTCAGGTCGAGAGGTTGCAGCAGACTGGTGGTGACGGGGAACAACGGGTCATCCCGCTGGTCCTCGCGCGGAACCGGGCGCGCGCCCCCGGCATTGTAGTAATTGACGATGCCCTCCAGGGTCGGGAATACGCCGTTGTGCATGTAGGGGCCGGTGCGGCTCAGGCCCCTTAGGCTCGGGGTGCGGAACCGGCCCACGTCGGCGGGCTGGCCGGTGACATTGTAGCGGCCGAGATCCTCGAGTTCCCGGCCGTAGTAGGTGAGGCCGATATTGTGAAACTGCTGGTCGGTGAACAGCGGGCCGTTGTGGCAGTTGGCGCAGCCGGCCTTGGTGCGGAACAGGTGCAGGCCGCGAAGTTGCCGGTCGTCGAGTACCAGGGTGCCATCCCGCAGTACCTGGTCCCACAGGCTGTGGCGCGGTTTCAGCGTGCGCTGGAATGCCGCCAGGGCCATTGCGATGCCCTCGACGGTGATTTCATCGTCGTCGAAGGCAGCGTCGAAAGACGCCCGATAACTGTTGTCCTGTGCCAGCCGCTGCGGAATTTCCCCGGGATCGGCGGCCATCTCGATGGGATTG
>JBAZCN010000152.1:0-7730 GCA_041655035.1 Porticoccaceae bacterium
ACACTGCGGTTGAGGGGCGAGTAGACGGTGCGCACCAGTTGCTGCAACACCAGGCTGAGGCCGAAGGTGGCGAGCAGGGTCTCCAGAGGCCGGCCATAGAGGTGGCGGATGACCAGCCGCTCGATCAGCACGCCGGTCAGCCCCGAGACCACGAATGCCACCGGAATCGCCACCAGTATCGACGCGCCGATCAGGTTGGGCATCAGCAGTTGCACGGTGTAGGTGGCGTAGGCGCCGATCATGATCATCTCGCCGTGGGCCATGTTGATCACCCCCATCACCCCGAAGGTGATGGCGAGCCCGACGGCGGTGAGCAGCAGCACCGAGCCGAGGCTCACGCCAAAGAACAGGTTCTGGACCAGGTCGTAGAAGGACTGGCGAGTCTTGAGTTTTGCCAGGGCTTGCTCGGCCGCCGCCACCAGCGCCGTATCCTTTTCGCGGTAGTTCCCCTCGCTGTCCTTCAACGTGTATTTCGACACCAGGTTGATGGCGTTGCTTTCGGTGGCCTCTCCCAACAGCGTGAGCGCCGCGATCCGGGCTTTCGGTTCGCTGTCGCGCTCGCTGACGATGATCGCCGCGCGGGCGATGTCGAGCGCCTTGCGCACGGCCCTGTCGGTCTCCTCGTCGAGCGCCCGGCTGATCACCGGCAGCATGTCCGGGGAGGGATCATTGATGATACTGCCGGCGGCATGGATGCGTTCGCCGGGACTGGCGGATTTGAGCTTGAACGCTGCGATCAGCTGCTTGAGCTGGCCCCGCAGGCTGTTGTTGATGGTCAGTTTATTGACGTCGCGCCGACCGACGGTGCCCAGCGATTCATCGCTCAGCGGATCGACGATGGCAAAACCACCTTTCGCCCGGGTGGCGATAACCGCTTTACCGTCGCTCTTGCGGAAATACAGATCCCCGGCCTGGATGGCCGTCAATATTCCCAGGCTGCGCTCGTCATCGCTGTTGGCGATAGCGGCGAGCAGCGCGGATTTTTCTGCGAAACCGGCCGTTGCCAGTGTGCCGAGGCTGTCTTCCAAAGAGGAATCTATCGCCGGGGAGGAATCCGCCGCGGTGAAGCAAGTCCACGACAGGGCCAGCAATACCAGCAGGCAGTATTTGAAAGTGCGCATAAAAACCGTCCGTCAAAACCCGGGCCCGCAGGCCCGGGTGTTATCCTTGGGGCGACCGATTATTCGTAGTTCTGGCCGGAACACTTGCCGGTTTTGACGTTGTAGTTACCGCAGCGCAGAGGCGCCTGCCAGTCGGCGGTGACGTCTTTACTGGAGGCCAGGAAGTCGGACCAGGCATCGCCGGGCACGGTGCCCGCGGTCGACCACACCACCTCGAACTGGCCATCATCCTGGATTTCACCGATCAGCACCGGCTTGGTGACGTGGTGGTTGGGCATCATCGCCGCATAGCCGCCGGTGAGATTGGGAACCACCACGCCGATCAGCGCGTCGGCCACCGCGTCGGTATCGGTGGCGCCGGCTTTCTTTACCGCTTCGACCCACATGTTGAAACCGATGTAATGGGCTTCCATCGGATCGTTGGTGACCCGGTCCTCATCCTTGATGAAAGCCTGCCAGGCTTCGATGAACTCGTCGTTGGCCTCATCCTCGACACTCATGAAATAGTTCCAGGCCGCCAGGTGGCCGACCAGGGGTGCGGTATCGATGCCGGAGAGTTCCTCTTCACCGACGGAGAACGCCACCACCGGGATATCGGATGCAGAAACGCCCTGGTTGCCCAGTTCCTTGTAGAACGGCACGTTGGCGTCGCCGTTGATGGTGGAGACCACCGCGGTCTTTTTGCCGGCGGAGCCGAAGGATTTGATACTGGCGACGATGCTCTGCCAGTCGGAATGACCGAAGGGTGTGTAGTTGATCATGATGTCGGCTTCCGCCACCCCCTTGGCCTTGAGATAGGCTTCGAGAATCCGGTTGGTGGTGCGGGGATAGACGTAGTCGGTGCCCGCCAGCACCCAGCGCTCGACACCGATTTCGGTCATCAGGTAGTCGACAGCGGGAATCGCCTGCTGGTTGGGAGCGGCGCCGGTGTAGAACACATTCCTGGAGGATTCCTCGCCTTCATACTGCACCGGGTAGAACAGCAGGCCATTCAGTTCCTCGACTACCGGCAACACGGATTTCCGGGAAACCGATGTCCAGCAGCCGAAGATCACATCGACTTTTTCCTTTTGCAGCAGCTCGCGGGTTTTCTCCGCGAACAGCGGCCAGTTGGACGCCGGGTCGACGACCACCGCCTCGAGTTTCTTGCCCAACAGGCCGCCCTTTTTGTTTTGCTCTTCCACCAGCATCAGCACGGTGTCCTTCAGCGTGGTTTCGCTGATGGCCATGGTGCCGGAGAGCGAGTGCAGCACGCCCACCTTGATGGTGTCCGCCGCCTGGGCCATGCCGGCCCCCAGGGCCAGGGCCGCCGCCGCGGCGGTAATCAATAATTTTCGTTGCCATGTTTTTGCCGGGATGTTCATCAACGTTGTCTCCTGAGTCATGAGCAGAACCTCATTCCGGATTTACCCGTATGACAGAATGGGCTATTCCGATGAAGCATTATCTGTGCCACTTCGATACAAGCCGGAGGATGCCCGGCAAAAGGCCGCGCCAACCCAGAGAAAACGCACGCGATCGACAACAGTGCACCAAGGCGAGGAGCCCAGGCACGACTGGCACCATGTTGGTGCAAGCAGGTTGTGAATTATTCATTCCCGCCAAATAACCGGCGGGATACCCCGATACGATGGCGTTATGCCACGTCGCTTGAAAGCCTTTTAGATGCGTGCCGTAGATTCATCCTTGCGCCCAATGCCCTCGCTGCGCCCGCGGAACAGGCCCAGGGTCTTTCTAATCCGATAGGGTGTGCTGACCCAGGAAACGCACCAGACCGAGATATCCCGCCGGTGCGCTTCGTTCCTCAGCGCACCCTATACTCTCTACGATGCAGGGAAATAACGAACCGGTTCTCAGATGGCCTGATATATCCAGAAGCCGCCGAGCGCGATGGACTGCACCGCCAGCACTCCCTGCAACAACGCGAGGCTGTGCCTGAACCGGCTTTGCAGGCCGCTCACCAGCGCGCCAAGCAGACCGCCGAAGAGGCACATCGCCGCCGCCACGCACAGGGTGAACAACAGGATATAAAGCCCGGCGAGGACAAATTCGGCCTTGATCACCAGCGGCAGCAGGGCGATCAGCGGCGCGCTGCCGGCTATGCCGTGGATGATGCCGATCAGCACCGGGCGATGGTCTCCGGCATCGCGCCGGTCGCTGGCCGGCAGGTGCGCGGCGTCGTGGAGATGGACATGGGTCGGCAGCCCGCTGTGGCGGTGGGCGGAAAAACGCAGCTCGCCGCGCCACAACCCCCGCAACAGGGACAGCCCCACCGCCACCAGGATGGCGCCCACCAGTAATTCCGCCGCCGAGGACAGCGTCTCCGGGACAGCGAGGCCAAAACCGAGCACGACGAGGGTCACCAGCGCCAGGGACAGCCCGTGCCCCAGCGCCCAGTTGAACGCCGTGCGCAGGATCCTGCGCCGGCTGGCGTCACCGCTCACCGCCACGGTGCTCACCGCCAGGATATGGTCGGCGTCAAGGGCATGGAGCAGGCCGCCACCGGCGCCGAGGGCCAGCAGTAGAATAATTTCAGGGGTCATTCGGCACACTCCGTGGTCATTGGATATAACAGTCATTGGGTATAACAAAGGCAAGAGCCGGCGTCAGCCTGCCGCGTCGAGCGGCCTCAGCATGCCTTCCGTGACGATGAAGTCGATGATGCCGTCCACCCCTTCGCCGGTTTTCATGTTGGTGAATACGAAGGGTTTGTCGCCGCGCATTTTTTTCGCATCGCGGTCCATCACCTCCAGAGAGGCGCCGACATGGGGCGCCAGGTCGATCTTGTTGATGATCAGCAGATCCGATTTGGTGATGCCCGGGCCGCCCTTGCGGGGGATCTTGTCTCCTGCGGACACGTCGATCACATACAGGGTGAGATCGGACAGCTCCGGGCTGAAGGTCGCCGCCAGATTGTCGCCACCGCTCTCCACCATGATGAAGTCGAGGTTCCCGAACCTGGCCATCAACTCATCCACCGCCGCCAGGTTCATGGAGGCATCCTCGCGGATGGCGGTATGGGGACAGCCGCCGGTCTCGACCCCGAGAATCCGCTCCAGCGGCAGCGCTTCGTGGCGCTGGAGAAACTCCATGTCCTCGCGGGTATAGATATCGTTGGTGATCACCGCGATGTCGTAGTGATCCCGCAGCCGCTCACACAACACCCGCACCAGCGCCGTCTTGCCGGAACCCACCGGGCCGCCGATGCCGATTCGCAGTACGTTTTTTTCTGTCATTATCTTGCTTCCCGTGTTCTGAAAGTGGATCGCACTTTCAAAGCCAGTTCCTGCGGTGCGCTTACAGCGCACCCTCCCTATGATCTGAAAAGCCGCGAGTACTGGCTTTCATGCAACATGCTCGCCAGCGTCACCCCCGGCAGGCCACCGCCGATATCACTATCCGCCACGGCGCCGCCTACCACCACTGCGGCGACGATCGCCGGCATCAGCGCGGCGGCGATGCGCTGGCTGTCGGTCTGGCCGATGGGTACGGTCTTGGCGGCAACGGCGAGCTGGTTTTCCAGCCAGGACCACAGCAATCCCTGGCAGGCCGCCTCCGGCGCCACCCCCCAGCGGCGCGCCGCCAGGGCAAAGGCCGCGAGCCAGCCGGGCTCGGCGATGGCGGGCAGCGGTTCGTCCATGGATGCCAGCAGGCGCCACAGGGCGCGGCCCATCTGGCGGTCTTCGAGGCGCAGCTCCCGGGTTTCGCGACAGGCCAGGGCGTAATCGTTCCAGTGGCCGAAGATCTCGGTGTCGCCAACGGCGCCGTGCAGGCGCAGCAGCAGGGGCACGTCGAGTCGCGCCAGGCTGTTTTCCAGCGCGCCTTGCAACCAGCCGCGCACGTCGCCGGCGGTTTTCACCCAGCCGGCATCCACCGCGTATTCCAGCCCCTGGGAATAGGCAAAGCCACCCACCGGCAGGGCCGGGCTCACCAGCCGCAGCAGGGCCAGCAAGGCGGTGTCAGTGCTCATCGCGGTGATCGTGGCCATGATGAGCATGACCGTGGTGAGAATGGTCGTGATGATCGTGGTCGCCGCCATGGTGGTGATGGCCGCCCCCGCCGTGCCGCCCGTAGGCGCCGGATTCCGGCTGGAAAGGCATGCGCGCCACCGTTACCTCGAGTCCCAGACCGCGCACCATGTCGTCCAGCACATGGTCGTGCTGGTAGCACAGCCTGTCTTCACCGATCTGCAACGGCATATGGCGGTTGCCCAGATGATAGGCGGCCCGCAGCAACAGCAGGGGCGAACGGCTGGTGGCGATGGACAGCACTTCCGCCGCCGCCGCGACCAGCACCGTCTCGCCACCGCTGGCGACCAGCACGTCGCCGTCGCGCAACTCGCTGCCCCGGGGCAGTTGGATACCGATCTCACGGCCGCAGAGGGCGCGGGTCCGCAGGCGGCTTTTCTTGCGCAGGTCGTAGGGCAACTCGACCCGGTAGCCGGGTTCGCCATGGTCCGCGGTGGCGGTGCGGCTGACCAGTAGCAGGGGATCGTCAGTCATGGGTGTCCTCACTGAATCAGAACAAGAAGTACCGCTGGGCCATGGGCAGCACCTCGGCCGGCTCGCACACCAGCAACTGGCCATCGGCGCGCACCTCATAAGTCTGGGGGTCGACGGTAACCAGCGGTTGCAGGTCATTGTGTTTCATATCCGCCTTGCCGATGGTGCGGGTGTTGCGCACCGCCACCAGGTTCTTTTTCAAACCCAGGGCGTCCTTCACTCCGGCGGCGAGGGCCGCCTGGGATACGAAGGTCACCGCGGACCGCGCCACCGCCCCGCCAAAGGCGGCGAACATGGGCCGGTAGTGCACCGGCTGGGGAGTCGGGATCGAGGCATTGGGATCGCCCATGGGCGCCGCGGCGATCATCCCGCCCTTGATGATCAGCGCCGGTTTGACGGCGAAAAATGCCGGCTTCCACAGCACGATATCGGCCAGCTTGCCCGCCTCCAGAGACCCCACCTCGTGGCTGATGCCGTGGGTGATGGCCGGGTTGATGGTGTACTTGGCGACGTAGCGCTTGGCGCGAAAATTGTCGCAGCCGAGCGCTGCATCCTCCGCCAGCAGGCCGCGCTGTACCTTCATTTTGTGGGCGGTCTGCCAGGTGCGGGTGACCACCTCGCCCACCCGGCCCATGGCCTGGGAGTCGGACGAGATCATGCTGAAGGCGCCGAGGTCGTGGAGAATGTCCTCGGCGGCGATGGTCTCGCGACGAATGCGGGAGTCGGCGAAGGCGACGTCTTCCGGAATATCCGGGTCCAGGTGGTGGCAGACCATCAGCATGTCGAGATGTTCGTCCACCGTATTGACGGTGTAGGGCCGGGTGGGGTTGGTCGACGAAGGCAAGACATTGGCCTCGCCGCAGGCCTTGATGATATCCGGGGCGTGGCCGCCGCCGGCGCCCTCGGTGTGGTAGGTATGGATGGTGCGGCCCTTGAAGGCGGCGAGGGTGTCCTCGACGAAACCGGACTCGTTGAGCGTGTCGGTATGGATGGCGACCTGAACATCGTACTGCTCCGCCACCGCCAGGCAGCAGTCGATGGAGGCCGGGGTGGTGCCCCAGTCCTCGTGCAACTTCAGGCCCATGGCGCCGGCTGCGATCTGTTCCACCAGCGCTTCGGGCAGGCTGGCATTGCCCTTGCCGAGAAAGCCGAGGTTCATCGGAAAGGCCTCCGCCGCCTCCAGCATCCGCGCCATATGCCAGGGCCCCGGAGTGCAGGTGGTGGCGTTGGTGCCGGTGGCGGGGCCGGTGCCGCCGCCGATCATGGTGGTGACGCCGCTCATCAGCGCCTCTTCGATCTGCTGCGGGCAGATGAAGTGGATATGGGCGTCGATACCACCCGGGGTGGCGATCAGCCCCTCACCGGCGATGACCTCGGTGCCGGGGCCGATGATGATATCGACACTTGGCTGGATATCCGGGTTGCCGGCCTTGCCGATGCCCAGGATGCGCCCGCCCTTGAGGCCGATGTCGCCCTTGACGATACCCCAGTGATCCAGGATCAGGGCATTGGTGATCACCGTGTCGACCGCGTCCGCTGCCGGGCGCTGGCTCTGGCCCATGCCGTCGCGGATCACCTTGCCACCGCCAAATTTCACCTCCTCGCCGTAAATGGTGAAATCCTTTTCCACCTCGATCCATAATTCGCTATCCGCCAGCCGCACCCGGTCACCGGTGGTGGGGCCGAACATTTCGCCGTAGGCCTGCCTGCTGATGGTTGCCATGGTGCGCCTCCCCTCTAAAGTTTGCCCATCACCTCGCCGCGAAACCCGTACACCACCCCCTCGCCGGCCAGTGCCACCAGCTCGACCTCCCGGGTCTGGCCCGGCTCGAAGCGCACCGCGGTGCCCGCCGGAATATCGAGACGAAAGCCCCGGGCCGCGTCGCGGTCGAAATGCAGGGCCGGGTTGGTTTCGTAAAAATGGTAATGGGACCCCACCTGAATGGGCCGGTCGCCGCTGTTGGCGACTGCGACGGTGCGGGTTTCACGTTCGGCATTGACGGCGATATCGCCGGGGCGGGTCTGTATCTCACCGGGCAGCATTGCCGTCCTCCTTCATGCCAGTCGTCGTTCTTCACACTATCGGGTTGTGGACGGTCACCAGCTT
>JBAZCN010000153.1:0-7716 GCA_041655035.1 Porticoccaceae bacterium
AGTTCCGGCCCACAGAGTATGTCGACGTCGAGCCCCGTGCACATGGGTTGCAGATGGGCGGCCAGGTTGACGGTCTTGCCCATCACGGTGTAGGCGCGGCGCTGGCGCGAGCCGAAATTTCCCACCGCCACCGGGCCGCTTTCGAGGCCGATGGTCATGCGGATTTCGGGATAGCCGTGGGCGCTCAGCCAGCCGCCCATATCGCCCAGCCGCCGCTGGATGGCTCCCGCGCACTGCATCGCCAGTTGGGCGTGATCCGCCAGGGGCAGGGGAGCTCCCCAGAATGCCATCACGGCGTCCCCCATGTATTTGTCGAGAGTGCCCTTGTGGCGGTGGACTTCCTCGCTGATGGCGGTGAACAGGTGGCTGGTGAGATCCACCAGCTGCTCGGGTTCGAGGCGCTCGCTGAGGGCGGTGAAGCCGCGGATATCCGAAAACAGCACGGTGGCGTCGATGCGCTGGGCATCGAGTTGCTCCGGTCTCAGGTTGTTGCGGATCAGGGTCTTGATCACTTCGTGGGGTACGTAGGAGGCGAAGGCGCGGTAGATCTGCAGGCGCTGGCGGAGCAGTACGGTGCCTTGCCAGGTCGCCAGCAACAGGATCGCCGCCAGCAGGGCGCCCCACAGCGGCAGAGGGTCGAGCCAGTAGCCGCTGGCGGGGAGCAGCAGGCTGAACAGCAGCAGCGCCGCCAGCCAGCCGCTGGTGACGACCTTGAAGGGAATGCCGGATTCGGGCCACAGCAGCACCAGCAGTAATACCGTGGCGATCAGCGCGGTCAGCAGCGGCTTGGCGAAGGGCAGCTGTGCCCAGCGGAGGTTGTCGAGCGCCGAGGCCAGCAGGATGGCGTGGATCTCGACACCCGGGGTGGTGGCGGACAGTGGCGTCGGCACCCTGTCGCCGAGACCGACGGAGGAGGTGCCGATCAGTACCAGGGCGCCGGCCAGCGCGGGATTGGCTTCCTCGGTATCGAGAATGTCCGCGGCGCTCAGGTGGCGGAAGCGGGAGGGATGGTGGTAGGGGATGCTCAGGGTCGCGTCGGGGTTGAGACCGAGGCAAAAGCCGGCAACGCAGATCGTGCCGGGGTGCCGGTGGCGCGGCGGATGGTATTCGACCGGCTGGCCCGACCAGGATTGCAGCATCCGCAGAGCCAGCATGGGGTGGCACTGATCGCCCAGGCAGATCGTCGGGTAAAGGCGGCGGATCACGTGATCGGGATCGTAGAGCGGCGTAATGTGGCCGAGCGCCGCGGCGGACAAGGTCGGCGCAAGCCCGACCTGGATGGTGGCTTCGGGCCAGGGGCGTTCGGGCGCGCCAGGGGGAGGCTGGTCGTCGCCGGAGGGCAATCCGAAGGTGATTGGAGTGACCACTTCGGGTCTTGTCAACTGCCTGGTCAGCGCGACATCGGATGCCGGGTTCGACGGTTCGGGAAACAGCACGTCGATGCCGATCACCGCCGGCTTCGACTGTTGCAGCCGGTCGAGCAGCGTCGCGAAGGTGTCGCGCGGCCACGGCCAGCGGCCAATGGCTTCGAGGCTTTGTTCGTCGATATCGACCACCACCACACGGGGGTCCGGTTCGCCGCCGCCGTTCGGCAACAGGGAGTCGTACACCATGCCCTGGAGCTGGGTATAGAAATTGGCGGTGGGCGAGTCGTACCATACCGGGATGATCAGCGACGCCACCAGCGCCACTGCCAGAATGCGGTGAATCGCGAGTGGTGTGAGCGTCGCGTGGGTGAACGGATTGCGCATCGTCGCCTGGCCATGAGAAGCGTTGGCAGAGTCGGCTTTTACGGGATTGGTGTCAAGCGTGGGGCGTCATCCCATGGGATGTACCGATCAGGGAGGCGCACCGGCGGTGGTTCGCGGGACTGCCCGGTGCGCTTCATTCTTCAGCGCACCCTATGGATTCGAGGTGGCGGGCGAGCTTCGATGGCGGGTATTGGTACGTTCCCATAGGGTGCTGCCGACGAAGGAGGCGCACCGGCGATGTTTGGTGGGATTGCCCGGTGCGCTTCATTCTTCAGCACACCCTATGGATTCGAGGTGGCGGGCGAGCTTCGATGGCGGGTATTGGTACGTTCCCATAGGGTGCTGCCGACGAAGGAGGCGCACCGGCGGTGTTTGGTGGGATTGCCCGGTGCGCTTCATTCTTCAGCGCGCCCTATGGGAGTGGGTGGGCCGGGACTCTTGGTGAAATCTCCCGGCTGTGTTTACAATGGCGCCCGGGCTTTCCGCCGGCTTTTATTCTCTGCAGCAAGGGTTCCATGGTGATCATAAGCGCCAAAGAGCAGGCCATCACCCAAGCGTCAGCAGGCCCTGGGGTCGGGGTCGTCTGATACATGGTTTTAAAACAGAAGGTTTCCAGTCGCCATGCCGACGCGGCCCCGGTGGTCGCCGATCGGGGGGATTCACCACCGAGGTAACGGGCTTTGCGACAGTATCTGCTTCACTTGCCACGCTCATTCAAGCGGCTGATCCTGGTGGCCAACGATCTGCTGATCGTCGAGTTGTGCCTGCTGCTGGCGTTTTACCTGCGCCTCGGCTGGCCGCCGCAGTGGCTGGTGACCAGTTACTGGCCGGTGTTCGTGGTTACGCCGCTCTGTGTTCTCGGCTTTTTCTATCGCCTGGAGCTGTACAGTTCCATCACCCGCCACGCCGGGCCGGAGATCATCGGTGTTCTGGCCCGCGGGCTGACCTTCGGTTCTCTCCTGGTGTTGCTGATTTTTTTCATGGTTCCGGTGCGGCCCCAGTTGCCGCGCAGCGTGCTGATGATGTTCTGGGCGTTCAGCATTCTCGCCCTGTTGTCCTCCCGGGTGATAGCCAGCCGCTGGTTGCACGGCAATTCCCTGTCGTCGGTGATGATGGGGTTCGCCGGCTGGCAGCGGGACAGAAAGCGCCGCGGCGTGCCGGTGGCGATCTACGGCGCCGGCGAGGCGGGCCGCCAACTGGCGGGTGCGCTGAGCCAGGGGCGGCGGTTTCATCCGGTGGCGTTCATCGACGACGATCCGGGACTGCAGGGCCAGTGGATCGCGGGGATAAAGGTCCACGGCCCGGAGGATCTGCCGGAATTGATCGCCGCCCTGGGGATCGGCGAGGTCACCCTGGCGATGCCGTCGGCCAACCGCCGCCGGCGCCAGCAGATCATCCGCTTTCTCGAAACCCTGGATATCCAGGTGGCGTCGGTGCCGGCGATGGAGGAGCTGGCCCAGGGCGTGGTCAAGGTCGAGGATGTCCGCGAGGTGGACGTGGCGGATATTCTCGGTCGCGAGCCGGTGCCGGCGGACCGGGAGCTGTTGTGGGAGACCATCGCCGGGCGGGCGGTGCTGGTCACCGGCGCCGGCGGGTCGATAGGCGCCGAGCTGTGCCGCCAGATCTTCAGGCATCGGCCGCGCAAGCTGGTGATGCTGGATCACAGTGAGTACCACCTGTACGCCATTACCAATGAGCTGGAACAGAGCGCGGCGCGGATCGAGCCGGCCGTCGAACTGGAGCCGGTGCTGGGGTCGGTCACCGATGCGGAATCGTGCCGGGCACTGTTCCGGCGTCACGACATCGACAGCGTCTACCACGCCGCCGCCTACAAGCACGTGCCTCTGGTGGAGCACAACGGCTACCGGGGTTTCGTCAACAATGTCTACGGCACCCTGGTGGTGGCCCGCGAGGCGATCGCCGCGGGTGTCGGGCGCTTCGTGCTGGTGTCCACCGACAAGGCGGTGCGCTCCACCAACATCATGGGGGTGACCAAACGCCTGGCGGAACTGGCGCTGCAGGCCCTGTCGCGGGAGAGCCATCCGGACTTTTCCGGTCTGCCGCTGGCCGAGGCGGCGGCCGCGGCAGCCAATCACACGCGGTTCACCATGGTGCGTTTCGGCAATGTACTGGATTCATCGGGTTCGGTGATCCCGCTGTTCCGCTCCCAGATCCGCGCCGGCGGCCCGGTGACGGTGACCCACCGCGACGTCACCCGCTATTTCATGACCATTCCCGAAGCCGCCGAACTGGTGTTGCAGGCCAATGCCCTGAGCGAGGGCGGGGATGTGTTCATCCTCGACATGGGTGAGCCGGTCAAGATCGATGACCTGGCGCGGCGGCTGATCCAGCTCTCCGGGCTGTCGCTGCGCAGCGAGGCGAACCCGGACGGCGATATCGAAATCCGCTATACCGGCATCCGCCCGGGAGAGAAGCTCTACGAGGAACTGCTGATCGACGACACCGCGGTGGCCACCAGCCATCCCAAGGTATGGCGCGCCAACGAGCAGGAGATCCGCTGGGCGGAACTGAAAGTGCTGCTGCTGGCGGTGGACCGGGCCCTCGCCGAGGGCGACAGCGAGGCCATCGCCGCTTTGCTGTCCCGCCCGGAAATCGGTTACCAACCCGGGGAGGGATGTTGATGACGGTCGCCGGCGGCGAAAACGGCCCCGCCAAGGGCGCCGACCCGGGGAGCGGCGCTTCGACCTCGATCCTGTCCGGCGGCTGGCGCGACGCCATCGGCAAATGTTGCCTGGGCTGGCTGCTGGCGCTGTTCCTGGTGCTCGCTTTTGTCCTCGACAGCCGCACCGGAGTGATCAACTTTCTCCGCCTGCCGCTGTTCCTGGCGGTGCTGCTGTGCGTGCGCGGCGACGATCTGCGCCGGCTCTGGGCCAACGGTGCGGCGCGCTGGTTCATCCTGCTGATGGCCTGGCTCACGCTCACCCTGCTGTGGGACGGCGTTGGGGAGGATGATTGGAAGATCCTCCAGCGGGGCATACAGGTGCTGACCCTGTTGCTGGCGGTGTTCGCGGTGGCCGCCCGCCAACCCGGCTGGCAGGCAGCACTGGTGAAGGTGTTCGTTCTTGCCGGCGCCTGCGGCGCGGCGTTGATCCTGTGGGACTGGCCCGGCGGTCCGGCGGCGATCGCCGGGGCGTTCCCCACTCTCGACCGCGCCTACTTTTACACCCGGGGGATTTTCACCATCAGTATCTTCACCGGCTGGATGATGGCGGTGCTGTTCATCGCCGGTTTTTACCTGGCGCTGTCCTCAGCCCCGCGGCTGGCGCTGGTGTTTTATGTCGCCTGCCTGTTGTTTCTGGCGGTAATGCTGGCCAGCCAGGCGCGGTCGGCGTGGCTGGCAGCGGGTTGCGGGTTCGCCATGGTGGTATGGGGTCGGCAACCCCGCAGGCTGGGCTGGTGGCTCGCCGCGGCGGTGCTGGTGGTCGGCCTCGCCGCGTTGTTGAGCGACGATTTCCGCAGCCTGCTGGCGACCAGTTTCGACCGGGGCAATTCCTTCCGCGTGGCGATATGGCGGAACTGTGTCGAGCAGCTGCTGGCGGCTCCCTGGCAGGGCGTGGTGGGGTTTGGCCTCTCGGCATCGACGGTGAATCTCGCCGGCGGCGCCGAGCACAGCCACTATCACAACCTCTACCTCAATACCTTGTACTACGGCGGGCTGGTGGCGCTGATACTGTACCTCGGCTGCCTGTGGCAGTTGGTGGCGGCGGGAGTTCGGGGCCGGCTGCCGTGGCTCTGGGCCTGTCTGCTGCTGCCGATGCAACTGGCGTTCGTGGTCGATGGCGAGAATTTCTTCGTCACCCCGTCGGCGATGATGCTGGGCTACCTGTTGCCGCTGTTCTGGGCGATGACCGGCTGGCAGCCGTTGCGGCACGGTCCGGATGGGGCTGGCCCGACCGGGGAGCGGGGTCCCGCCCTGTCGCCAAGTTCGAGTTAAACCCCCTGGCACGGCGCGCTTGCCGTGCACCGCGGAGATGCCAAAATGGACTCGAGCGGTATTAGCGGGGATAATAACCCACTTTTTTCGCAGCGCCTTCGCGCCAGCCACTGCCGGCTTTGCCGGCATTTGTCGAGGCGCCGGACCCGCTCGCACAGACCCACAGACTGTTAATGGCAACGATGATTGAATCCCGACATATCCAGTTGATGGACACGACCCTCAGGGATGGGGAGCAGACCCAGGGCGTGTCCTTTTCCGCCGAGGAAAAGGCCGCTATCGCCAAATCCCTGCTCAAGTCCCTGAATATCGACCGCATCGAAGTGGCGTCGGCGGGGGTCTCCGAGGGCGAGAAGCTCGCGGTCACCGCGATCAACGACTGGGCGCGGCAGGAAGGGCTGGATGAGCGCATCGAAGTGCTCGGCTTCGTCGATCACAGGCGCAGCGTCGACTGGATCGTCGCCACCGGTGGCCGGGTGATCAATCTGCTGACCAAGGGCAGCGAGAAACACTGTCGGGAGCAGCTCGGCACCACCCTGGAGGGCCATGCCGAGGATATCCGCACCACCGTGGACTACGCGCTGTCGCGGGGCCTCAAGGTCAATGTCTACCTCGAGGACTGGTCCAACGGTTACCGCGACAGCCCGGATTACGTGTACGGCCTGATGGCGCGCATCTGCGATATCGGCATCACCCATTTCATGCTGCCGGACACCCTGGGGGTGATGTCGCCGGACGAGGTCTTTGCCAGTTTCAAGGACATGATCGAGCGCTTCCCCGGCGTGCAGTTCGACTTTCATCCCCATAATGACTACGGCCTCGCGGTGGCCAACGTCATGGCGGCGGTAAACGCCGGTGTGTCGTCGGTGCACTGCACGGTGAATTGCCTGGGCGAGCGCGCCGGCAATGTCTCCCTCGCCGAGGTCGCGGTGGTGCTCAGGGACAAGATGGGCATGGAACTGTCCATCGATGAGAGCAACATCATGAAGGTCAGCAAGATGGTGGAGAATTTCTCCGGCAAATGGATTTCCGACAACAGCCCCATCGTCGGCGCCAATGTGTTTACCCAGACCGCCGGTATCCACGCCGACGGCGACCGCAAGGGCGGGCTCTATGTCAGCAAATTGACCCCGGAGCGTTTTTCGCGCACCCGCAGCTACGCGCTCGGCAAGATGAGCGGCAAGGCATCGCTGCTCAAGAATCTCGAGACCCTGGGGATCACCCTGTCTGCGGAAAACCAGACGAAGGTGCTGGCGCGCATCGTCAAGATGGGCGACTCCAAGCACCAGATCACCCTGGACGACCTGCCGTTCATCATCGCCGATGTGATGGAGAGCAAGGAGTACAAGCATATCCGCCTGCTCGACTGCGTGATCAGCAGCCGGCTCAACGAAAACTCGCGGGTCGATATCGAGGTGGAGCTGCAGGGCCAGGTATACACCGCCAGTGGCGAAGGCAACGGCGGCTTCGACGCCTTTATCGATGCGATCCAGTCGGTCCTTGCCGGTCGCGGTATCAGGCTCCCCGACCTGGTCGACTACGAGGTGAAGATTCCCAAGGGCGGCAACACCAACGCCCTGACCGAGTGCGTCGTCACCTGGCGCGGGGTCGGCAGCCGTCTGGTAAAAACCCGCGGCGTGCACGCCAACCAGGTGTTCGCCGCGGTGCTGGCCACCCTGCGGGTGATCAATATGCAACTGCACGAGATGACTTTGTAGATATACCCTGGTTGGCTGTTCCCGATAGGGTGCGCTGAAGAATGAAGCGCACCGGCGGTGTTTCGGAGGCTTCCCGGTGCGCTTCATTCTTCAGCGCACCCTATGGATACCGGGACAGCGGTGAGTGTTGGCGCGTTCCATGGGGTGTGCCGACGGAGGAGGCGCCCCGGCGGTGTTTGGGTGTTCTCCGGTGCGCTTCAGCGTTCAGCGGACCCCATGGAACTGCGGGCGTTACATCGCCCGCAGTTTTTCGACGACCTTGTCGCCAAAGGCATCGGTGCTGATCAATTGC
>JBAZCN010000154.1:0-7701 GCA_041655035.1 Porticoccaceae bacterium
GATGGGCGCTTCGGCTGTGCTGATATTTGCCGTTCCGGCCAGCCCTCTGGCCCAACCGTGGCCGGTGCTGGCCAGTACGCTCCTGGCCAGTGGCATCGCCATCAGTTGCGCGCTATGGCTTGGTCCGACTCTGTTGTCATCCGGGCTGGCGGTGGCGCTGACCATCGTCACGATGTTCCTGTTGCGCTGCGTCCACCCGCCGGCCGGCGCGGTGGCGCTGTTGTTGAGCCTTGCGGACGGCGAGTTGCTGGCGCGCGGCTATGCGCTGCTGTGGTATCCGGTGTTGCCCAATGTGCTGGCACTGCTTGTCGCGGGCCTGATCTATCATCGCCTGTCCGGGTACCGCTATCCCCACGCCGCGGTGGAAAAACCCGGCACCGATATCGCGCCGGGGCTGCCGCCATTATTGGTTCGCGACCTTGACGATGCCCTGGCGGAATACGGTGAATTTCTCGATGTCGGCCGCGACGACCTGGTGGCGCTGTTTCGCCTGGTGGCGGTCAATGCTCTGCATCGCCAACTGGGTCAGGTCTGCTGCCGCGACGTGATGACCCGCAATCCGGTGGCGGTGGAGTACGGTGACTATCTCGATGAAACCTGGAGTCTGTTCCAGCAGTTTCGCTTCAAGGCCATCCCGGTGGTGGACCGCGCCCGCCGGGTGATCGGCATCGTCACCCGGGAGGATATCCTGCGCCGCGCCGGGGTGGACGACCCGCGCAGGGTAGGGCGTCGGGTCCGCCGTTTTGTCGGCCGGGTCCGGGATATCCACGCCAGCAAGCCGGAGGTGGTGGGGCAGGTGATGTCGTCACCGGTGATCACCATCGATGACGGAATGCCGCTGCTGGAGGCGGTGGCGATATTCTCGGGGCATGGCCATAGCCATTTCCCGGTGATCGATGGCGACCGGCGGCTGGTGGGAATCATCGCCCGGTCGGATGTGCTGCGGGCGCTGTTCGGCTCCATCAGGGAGTCGGTAGGGCTGGAAGTGCCCGGGTCGGGCGAGGGCGGCTGAGTTTTTGGGCCGCCGGATGGCGGGCGAAGGCAGCGGGCTCTCCGTGAGCGGCGCCCGCTGCCCTGCCGCGGTGGGATCAGCCGGCGTAGTTAGTGGCGACGAAATCCCAGTTGACCAGATTCCAGAATGCTTCGACGTATTTCGGGCGCAGATTGCGGTAGTCGATGTAGTAGGCGTGCTCCCACACATCGCAGGTCAGCAGCGGTGTCTTGCCTTCGGTCAGTGGGCAACCGGCGGCGCCCATGTTGACGATTTCGACGGAGCCGTCGCTGTTTTTCACCAGCCAGGTCCAGCCTGAACCAAAGTTGCCGGCGGCAGAGGCCGAGAACTTTTCCTTGAACTCGGCGATGGAGCCGTAGGCCTTGGCAATGGCATCGGCCAGTGCGCCGGTCGGCTCGCCGCCGCCATTGGGGCTCAGGCAATTCCAGTAGAACGTGTGGTTCCAGATTTGCGCGGCGTTGTTGTAGATGCCGCCGGAAGAGGCCTTGAT
This sequence comes from Porticoccaceae bacterium, assembly GCA_041655035.1. Taxonomy (GTDB): domain Bacteria; phylum Pseudomonadota; class Gammaproteobacteria; order Pseudomonadales; family Porticoccaceae; genus NAT127. The sequence goes on from JBAZCN010000154.1 coordinate 1,503, forward strand.
GATTTCTTCCAGGCTCTTGCCTTCGAATTCAGTGCCGGGCACCAGCTTGTTGAGGTTGACCACGTAAGTGTTGTGGTGCTTGCCGTGGTGATATTCGAGGGTTTCCTGGGAGATATGGGGAGCCAGGGCATCCAGGGCGTAGGGGAGTTCAGGCAGGGTGAACGACATGATAACCATCCTTACTTCGTAGCAGCTTCAAAAGCGACCCGCCGCCGTATCCGCACCGGGTAGTCCGGGGGCGAGTCAATCTGGGGAGGCTCCACGGGCTGGCGTGGAGTGCTCTTATTCTAGCAAAGACTGAGTGGATTAGTAGGGCATGAGTGGTTCTTTATGACACCAGGGTGCCGGAGAAGCGCTGCCGGCTGCCAGCCGGCCGGCCTTTCGAAGTCATGGCGTAGGGGTTACAATCCACTGGCTGCCGCCTGTGCGAGGTTTCTGGCCGGAGCGCCGTGAAGCGTGGCGCCTGCGACATACCGTTGCAGGTACAACAACTATAAGTGCGAAGGTAGAACATTATGAGCAATATTCTCACCATGGAGTTTGTCAATTTTCTGGTTCGCTGGGGGCATTTGCTGTTCGGCATTACCTGGATCGGCATGCTGTACTATTTCAATTTCGTCCAGGGCGCCTATTTCAAGGAGGCCGGCCCCGACGCGCTCAAGGACGCCAAGGCAAAGCTGGCGCCGCGGGCGCTGTGGTGGTTCCGCTGGGGGGCGATGGCAACTTTCCTGACCGGGGTGGTGCTGCTGGGCATGATGTCCCATGGCCCAAACCTGCTGAATGATTACATCGTTATCGGCGCGACCCTCGGTGTACTGATGTTCCTCAACGTGTGGCTGGTGATCTGGCCCAATCAGCAGATCGCCCTGGGGCTCAAGAGCGGCGGTGATCCCGCCGTGGCCGGGGCCAAGGCCCTGCTGGCGTCGCGCACCAATGTGCTGTTCTCCGGCCCGATGGCTTTCGCGATGCTGGCTTCCCCGCACCTCGGCTATTCCACCGGACACCTGCTCAGCGCCGCGGGCGGCGGACTGGGGATGTACCTGGCCCTGGCGATCATCGCTTTGCTGGAAGTGAATGCCCTTGTCGGCAAGCAGGGGCCGTTGACCAAGGTCTCGGGCGTCATCCATTGCAGCATTGCCCTGACCATTATCCTGGTGCTGTTGCTCGCACTGCTGTGATCGCCGGGCTCCGCCCGCAAGCCGGCCTGGAGCCGGCTTTTTTGTGCGTCAGTGGTGTATAATGCGCCCTCTTTTTTATTTCGCCGGCCGGATACAGACCTTATGAGTGACAAGGACTTCAGGCGTTTTGATCCCATCGTCCCCGAGAGGGACGGCCCGTTGCCACAAGGGACGAGCGGCAAAGCCTCCTTTGTGGCTGATGAGGGCCGCCGCGAGACGGCGAAAGGCCGCGGCAAGTCCGCCGCAGGGCGCGCCGGCAAGCCGTGGCTGCTTTATCTGTGCCTGGTGGCGCTGGTCGGCCTGGCAGTGTTCTCCTGGTACCAGAGCCGGGTGCTGGCAGATCTCAGCACGCGTTTCAGCCAGTTGTCGGCGCGCATCGAGTCCACCGACGAATCCCTTAACCAGTCGGGCACCACACTCAGTCTGAAGATCCGTGAACAGGAGGAAAAACTGGCGGAGCACTGGACCGAAATCCGCAAGCTGTGGGGGATCTCCTACGATACCAACCGCAAGGCCATCGCCGACAATACCAAGGCGATCGACGGCTTCAAAACCAGCATCGCCAATATCCAGGCCGGGCTGAAAAAGACGGAAACATCGTTGGCGGCCATTCAGCAGTCGGTGGCGACGGCCAGCAAGCAGGCCGAGGAGTCGAGCAAGGGCGTCGCGGCCATTCGCAATTCCACCCTCGGGGCGGCGGCGCAGGTGGATGAGCTGCGCGACAAGGTCAACAAGATGTCCGAGAGCCTGGCAACCACCAATACCACGGTCAACCAGTTGCGCACCGATCTGACACGCAGGGTCGGCGAAAACGAGCAGGCGATCCGGGCCATGGACAGCTACCGTTCCCAGATCAACCAACAGCTCAACCAACTGCGTCAACAGTTGGGTGGGGCGCCCTGACCATTCAAATGGCGGTGAATATTCAGTAGAATGCGCCGCCCCGACATCCCCTCGAAGTGAGAGTAGCCATGACTGTTATTCGCCAGGATGACCTGATCCAGAGCGTTGCCGACGCCCTGCAATTCATTTCCTACTACCATCCGGTGGATTTCATCGCGGCAGTCGACGAAGCGTACCAGCGCGAGGAGTCGGCGGCGGCAAGGGATGCATTGGCGCAGATCCTCATCAACTCGCGCATGTGCGCCATGGGCCACCGGCCGATCTGCCAGGACACCGGCATCGTCACGGCTTTCCTGCGAGTGGGGATGAACGTCCAGTGGGAGGCTGACATGTCGATCACCGATATGGTCAACGAAGGTGTGCGCCGGGCCTACGCCAACCCCGACAACGTGCTGCGCGCCTCGATCCTGGCGGACCCGGACGGCGCCCGCAACAACACCGGCGACAATACCCCGGCGGTCGTGCACTACGAAATCGTCCCGGGTGACACTGTCGAGGTGCATGTCGCCGCCAAGGGGGGTGGTTCCGAGGCGAAATCGAAGTTCGCCATGCTCAATCCCTCCGATTCCGTGGTCGACTGGGTACTGGAGCAGGTGCCGAAGATGGGCGCCGGCTGGTGCCCTCCGGGGATGCTCGGTATCGGCATCGGCGGCACGGCGGAAAAGGCCATGCTGCTGGCCAAGGAAGCCCTGCTCGATCCCATCGATATCCATGAGCTGCGCCGCCAGGGTGCAGCAAATCGCGCCGAGCAGCTGCGCCTCGAGCTGATGGACAAGGTCAACGCCCTCGGTATCGGCGCCCAGGGCCTCGGCGGCCTGACCACGGTGCTCGACGTCAAGGTCAAGGATTTCCCAACCCACGCCGCCAACAAGGCGATCGCCATGATCCCCAATTGCGCGGCCACCCGCCATACCCATTTCACCCTCGATGGCAGCGGCCCTGCGCGGCTCGAGCCGCCATCGCTGGAGCACTGGCCGGAAGTGAGCTGGGACGTTGGTGACAGCGTGCGCCGGGTCGATCTCGACACCGTGACCCACGCCGACATTCAGGACTGGAAGCCCGGCGAAACCGTGTTGCTGTCCGGCAAGCTGCTCACCGGCCGCGACGCCGCCCACAAGAAGATGGTGGATATGATCGGCAATGGCGAAACCCTGCCAGTGGACTTCACCAACCGTTTCATCTATTACGTCGGCCCGGTGGATCCGGTCGGCAGTGAGGTGGTTGGCCCTGCCGGCCCCACGACGGCGACCCGTATGGACAAATTCACCCGCACCATGCTGGAGAAGACAGGCCTGATCGGCATGGTCGGCAAGGCCGAGCGCGGCCCGCTGGCGATCGAGGCGATCCGCGACAACAAAGCGGTTTACCTGATGGCTGTCGGCGGCGCCGCCTACCTCGTGTCCAAGGCGATCACCGCGTCCAAAGTCGTCGCTTTCCCCGAACTGGGCATGGAGGCAGTGTACGAGTTCGAGGTCAAGGATATGCCGGTGACCGTTGCCGTGGACGTCAAGGGCGAATCCGTGCACCAGACGGGCCCCAGGCAGTGGCAGGCGATTATCGAAGAAAAAAATCTGACCTTGGCATGACCGTTTGTCGGGTTTTTTGTACGTTCATCCCCAGAGTGTTGCCGAAATGAGATTTGAAGCTCTGGGAAAACGGTCTATTATTGGGCATGTGAAGCAGGTCACTGTAATAACGTGCCTGATTATCCATAATGCTTGACAAGAATTTTTCATGAAAAGAGGGAATCTTTATGTATAAGTTACTGACCACAACGACCAGCGCTGTTCTGCTTGCCGCCGCCATGTCTGTCGGCGCCAGCGAGGGGGTCTACCTGGGAGGCTCGGGCTCGGGCTACTTCCTGGATAGTGAGCGCACCATCAAAGGCGCGGATGAATCCTTTGTCGGCAGCATCAACCTCGGCCATCGCACTGGCCAGTGGGCTGTCGAGGCTGGTTTTGGACGTGATCTTGCCGGTGATGATCTGGACGTGGCGAAAGGCGATCTGATCTACTACCTGGGTGGGGTGCAGCCCGGCTGGACACCTTATCTGGTCGGCGGTGTGTCCTATTTCGACCGTGACTCATCCAACCTTCAGCGCGGTGAGTCCCACACCTGGCAATTCGGTGCGGGTGTCGGTGTGTCCACCATGCTCAGTGACCACTGGGAATTTCGTTCCGACGTGCGCGCTCTGCAGAAAATCCACAACGGCCGCGACAATACCACCGATGCCGCTCTGACCGTCGGCTTCAACTACTACTTCAATCCCCCGGTTGCTGAAGTGGCCGCCGCCGAGCCCGCTCCGGCTGCTGCACCTCAGGAAACTCCCGCGCAAACCCGCACCATTACCGTGCGCCTGAACGTTGAGTTCGAGTTCGACAAGGCCGTGGTGCGCAATATCTACGGCGACGAACTCGCGGCGATTGCCAATGCCATGAAGACCCACGGGGATATCGATCTGGTGCTTGAAGGCCATACCGACTCCGTCGGTACCGATGCCTACAACCAGGGTCTGTCCGAGCGCCGGGTCGCCGCGGTCAAGGCCAAGATCGCCCAGGATTACGGCATCGATCCCAGCCGTATCAGCACCGTGGGCTACGGCGAGAGCCGTCCCATCGCTGACAACAGCACCGACGAAGGGCGTGCCCGCAACCGTCGGGTGGTCGGCCAGCTGTCCTTCACTGAAGTGGTCGACGACTGACAATGACGACGGTCAGCCGCTCTGTGGACTGACCTCATCGATTGTTGTTTGATATAAGCCCCGGCCTGGCCGGGGCTTATTTTATGATGTCGGGAATTCGCCGTTGCTGGTGGATAATGAGCGCATCATTCCCTGTGCGTCGGCAGTTCCGACGGGGTTGCGCCCCGGACCATATGTCCAATGATCGCGAGTCCCGTCCCCGGTGCCGGTGACGCTATCGATTCCGGCGGAGACAGATAACCCCCATGACCTCCATCTACTGGCACGATTACGAGACCACGGGCATTGACCCGGCCCGCGACAGGCCCTTGCAGTTCGCGGGCATCCGTACCGATGAGCACCTGAACATCCTCGGCGAGCCGCTGATGCTCTACTGCAAGCCTCCCAGGGATATCCTGCCCCAGCCCATGGCCTGCCTGATTACCGGGATCACACCGCAACAGGCGGACAGGGATGGCGTTGCCGAGCCGGAGTTCATTCGCCGCATTCACGCCGAACTCGGGCAGCCCGGCACTTGCGGGGCTGGCTACAACAGTTTGCGTTTCGACGATGAGGTGACCCGCTATACCCTGTACCGCAATTTCTACGATCCCTACGAGCGCGAGTGGCGCAATGGCAACTCGCGCTGGGATATCATCGATATGCTCCGCCTCACCCGGGCCCTGCGCCCCGAGGGCATCCAGTGGCCTGACAAGGACGATGGCGGCCCCAGTTTCAAACTGGAGGAATTGACAGCCGCCAATGGTATCGGCCACGCCAATGCCCACGACGCGCTGGCGGATGTGATGGCCACCATCGCCGTGGCCAGGCTGGTGCAGCAACGCCAGCCCAGACTTTACCAGTATGTTTACCAGTCGCGCTCGAAGCAGCAGGTCGCGGCGCAGCTGGATGTAGTGGGGCGCAAGCCGTTTCTCCATGTCTCGGGCCGCCTGCCGCGGGAGAACGGCTATGCTGCCCTGATGATTCCGCTGTGCCACCACCCGCTCAACCGCAACGCGGTCATTGCCTTCAACCTGATGGCCGACCCGGCGCCCCTGCTGGCGCTCGACGCGGACGCCATTCGCGAGCGGGTGTTCAGCCGCAGCGAGGATCTGGCCGAGGGGCAGGAGCGCATCGCCCTCAAGGCCATCCATATCAACCGCTGCCCGGTGGTGGCGACACCGAAACTACTCGATGAGCCTGCGGCGCAGCGCCTCGGCATCGACCGGGGGCGTTGTGAGCGCCATTGGCAGCAGCTCAAGGGGGTCGATATCGCCGGCAAACTGGCCCGGGTATTCGCGATGCCGGCCGATGACACGCCGCGGGACGCGGAACTGGCCCTGTACGGCGGCTTCCTGCCCGATGCCGACAAACCTCTGCTGGCGGCGGTGCGTACGGCCACGGTCGCCGAGCTGGCGACCACCACCTTCCCCTTTGG
>JBAZCN010000155.1:0-7684 GCA_041655035.1 Porticoccaceae bacterium
CTGCCTGAACCCCTATCTCACCATCGGCGAGCAGTTGATCGAACCGCTGCTCTACCATCGCGGCGTCGACCGCGCCGCGGCAAAAAAACAGGCTGTCGCCATGCTCGACGAGGTGGGCATCCAGAACCCCGAACGGCGCTACGACAGCTATCCCCATGAACTCTCCGGCGGCATGCGCCAGCGGGTGATGATCGCCATGGCGCTCATTGCCGAACCGAAGCTGATCATCTGCGACGAGCCCACCACCGCTCTCGATGTCACCATCCAGGCGCAGATACTCAAACTGATCCGCGATCTGCAGCACAAGCGCCAGGTGGCGGTGATCTTCATCACCCACGATCTCGCCGTGGTGTCGGAGGTGGCGGATCAGGTGCTGGTGATGAACGCCGGCAAAATGGTGGAGCGCGGCGCCACTGCGGAACTCTTCGCCAACCCCGGGGAGGACTATACCCGCAAGCTGATCGCCGCCATTCCCAAGGGCGCCAAAACCCCTGGAGAGTCCCATGGGGGAGCCGATTCGAAGGAAAGCCCGCTGGTGGGGGTGGACAACCTGTGCACCTGGTTCCGGGATTACTCCATCGGCCTGTTCAGCTCCGCCGCCCACAAGACCGAGCGCCACATCAAGGCGGTCAACGACGTTTCCCTGCGCATCAACCGCCACCAGATTCTCGGCGTGGTGGGCGAATCCGGCTCCGGCAAGTCCACCCTGGGACGCTCCATCCTCGGCCTGGTGCCGGTAACGTCCGGGCAGATTCATTACTCAGGGCAGGACATCACCCGTCTCTCGCCAAGGGCCATGAAACCCCTGCGCCGCAAGATGCAGATGATCTTCCAGGATCCCTACGCCTCCCTCAACCCGCGCATGACCATTTTCGAGACCTTGGCGGAACCGCTGCTGGTGCACGGTCTCGCCAACCGCAAGACGGTCACCGCCCAGGTGCTGGCGCTGATGGACGACGTCGGCCTGGCGCGCACCTATATCCGCAAATACCCTCACGAATTCTCCGGCGGCCAGCGCCAGCGCATTGCCATCGGCCGGGCGATCGCCACCAAGCCGGAATTTATCGTCGCCGACGAACCGGTATCGGCGCTCGACGTCACCATCCAGGCGCAGATTCTGGACCTGATCCTGGAACTGGTGGACAAGCACAACCTGACCATGATGTTCATTTCCCACGACCTCGCGGTAGTGCGCTATATCGCCGACCGGGTGCTGGTGCTGCACCATGGCGAAGTGGTGGAGCAGGGAATAACCGGCGAGCTGTGGGCTGCGCCCCAGGCGGCGTATACGAAGAAACTGCTGGCGGCGATTCCGACATTCGACAAGGTCAAGGAACTGTCAGTCGGCTGAGCCCATATCGTCCGGATTGCGGTCGTTATATGCCAGTCGACCACTGATATCCGGCAATCCGCTTTCTCCCCCTGGGCAGAGGACAGCCCGTCGGCCTGACGGCATTCATTATTCACAGCCTCTTCGCAGACCCGAGGTAGCGATAGAGAATAGCCGCGCCAATAATGGTAATCAGCGTATCCAGGATGAAGGCGATCATCGGCATCGAGGTTGGGTCGGAGAAGAACCCGGCTGCGGCAATGCCGCGACCCACGCTGACACAGGCCATATAGAGGGTGAGAAAACGCAGGGCCTCGACGGCTCGCCCGACGCTGACGGCGCCCCACAGGCAATACAGCCCCATGGCCAGACCCTGCATGCCGAAGCCGACGATAAAGCTGCCTTTGCCCTCCGGCGCTACCGCGGCCAGCCCGGTGCGTGCTATGACTGCATCCATGTCGCCAAGGTAGGGAAGCATGACCGCGAAGGTGAGCAGAGCCATGGCGCCGTTCCAGATTCTGATGGCTAACATTTTTATTCCTTATCGGTGTTCTGTAGCGGGTGGAAGACCTCGCTTCGCTCGCAACGACATGCCCCGCATTCAAGGCGACAAACAGCAGCGACTTTGCGCGATTATATTTACTTAACTGTCAAGATATCTCGACCGAAGGACTATAGACGTTCTTATCGGACAAAACAATTATGCCGAAGGCCTGCAACTGGAGGTTAAGATATCGGCGCCCCTGATCAGCAACAGACCGGTTTGCATCCACCATGGCAGTTTCCATACCCTTATGAGCATTATTCCTTTCCGCGCCCTCGCCTGCCCCCTGGATGGCGGGCCGCTGGATCGCCAGGGCGCCACCTGGCGCTGCGCCGCCGGTCACAGTTTCGATATCGCCCGCGAGGGCTATACCCACCTGTTGCCGGTGCAGTACAAACGCTCCCGCGATCCCGGCGACAGCAAGGCAATGGTTGCGGCGCGGCGAAGCTTTCTCAATGAGGGTTTTTACCAGCCAGTCGCCGCTGCGGTAAGCAAGGCGGTAATGGCGGATCTGCCGCCCGACGCGATCGCCAGTTGCCTCGATGCGGGCTGCGGCGAGGGTTATTACCTGCGCCAGCTGGCTGCGGCGTGCGGTGACAGACAGACAATGGCGCTGCTCGGGCTGGATATCTCGAAATGGGCGGTTCTTTCCGCTGCCAGGCAGGACAAACGCGTGAACTGGGTGGTGGGCAGCAACGCCGGCCTGCCAGTGCTGCCGGGCACCATCGATCGGCTGCTGTGTATTTTCGGTTTTCCCGTCCATGCCGAATTTGCCCGCGCACTGAAACCCGGCGGCCAGCTTCTACAGGTGGACGCCGGGCCAGACCATCTGCGGGAATTGCGCGAAGTGGTCTACACCGCCCTGAAACCGGAACGCCCTGCCCGCACGGGGCCACCGGACGGCTTCACCAGCCTGTCCACGGAAACCGTTCGCTATCCCCTGAAGCTGACCGGCGCAGACCAGATTGCCGACCTGCTGGCGATGACGCCCCATCTCTATCGAGCCAGCGCAGAGGGCCGCGCCAGGGCAGCGGCGCTGACCGCGCTATCGGTCACTGTGGATGTGCGCCTTACCCGTTTCCGGCGCGACGCTACAGCCGCTGCCGGTTGAATTCCGCGATAAAGCGGTCCGAGGCGGCGATGGCCTCCTCCATGTCGTGGATAAGGCGATTGATATCATTGCTGATGGTGCCGAACTCATTCTGCAAGGCGGTTATCGCCTGGGCATTGAGGTTATGCTTCAGGTACAGGGTATTGTCCCTCAGGGTGTTGAGCACAGGCGCCAGGGATTGTTCTGCTTTTTTCATGATGGCAAGCAGCTCTTTGTAGCGCTTGCGGGTGTCATCGAGCTGGCCCTTGCTTTGCCGGCGCAGGCTGTCGCTGGTGTACAGGCGAAGCTCGTCTTCCCACTCGTCAAAGAGTGCCTTCGACACGGACTCCACCGCCTTGATCCGATTGCGGATACGGCCAGCGGCTTTTTCACTGGCTTGGTATTCCGCATTCAACCGTTTGTAGGCTTCCTCGAGTTCGCCGCCGCGGAAGTTCACCGTGTACTGGAACTGCTCCAACGCCGTGCGGAACTGCTTCTGGCCATCAACCTGGGCGTCCTTGACGTCTTCGATGCGATCGACGAAGAGATCGCGCTTGTGGATGCCGCCCTTTTCGAGGGCATTGTAATAGGCGGACTGACAGGCCGTGAGCAGCAGGACAAGCAGCAGAGCTGCACTGGGGACACGTGGCATGGAAGCTCCTCGAGCGCGGTCAAGCGGTTGCAGCTACCTTACCACGCCTGTCGCGTTTGTCATCCGCCCCGCTGGGGCCCGGCGCTCTCGCCCTAGCGATTTCGTCCGACCGCTCGCCTCCCTTAGTGTGACTGTATATCAGCCACATTCATCAGCATCACCGAGCTGGTATACATGCCCATGACGGCAATCAGATCGACTATTTCCGGTTCGCCGAGGTGTTCTTTCAAACTGGCAAAGGTATCGTCCTTAACCCTATGGGTATTTAACAGCTCTGTCGCGAAATCATGGACCGCCGCCTGGGCCTCATTCATGCCCGGGGGGCGTTCGCCGGCGGCGATGGCATCGAGCATGGCCTGGGTCAGCCCGGCCTCGATGGCCGCCGGAGCGTGACCTTTTGACAGCGTTGCATTTTGCCATTTCCCGGCAACCAGCATTATCGTCAGTTCCATCAGCTCCTTTGATAAGGCGGGCTGGCGATCCGGGGTGCCCATCATGACCGCCATCGCCATTTGCAGTTGTGCCTGCTGCAAGCCGGGGTTGCGCAGCATCAGGGCATCAAAGCCATTGGGGTTCCAGGTGCCTCCCTCCAGCGCCCGCTTGATGCCGGGCAGGGCTTTTTGCTCGTCCGTGAGCATATCTTCAGTGATCGGAACGAAGCGGGGACGGGCAGTGTCCGCGCTTGCGGTCAGCGCCGCTGAAGAAATCGTCAGTGCGCAGACAGCGCCCATAATCCACTTGTTGCTTGCCATGTTGTTTGCCTTCGGGGGTTATTATGTCAGACAGTGGCGAGCCCAGGCGGAACTGACAGCGGCCCGGGCGCTACATCAAGGCCAGGAGCATAGTGCGATTGCGAGCTTTAGCCCATGGACTTTCATCGCGCTTTACTACACATTTTTTACAGGCGCACTTCAATCCTGCCTTCGCCTTGTCGACAACCGTTCGTCAGTCGCGGGTAGCCAGTTGAATGCCTTCCCAGGCGACACTGGCCAGGTGATCGATCTGGTCCGGGGTGATCACATACGGGGGCATGAAATACACCACGCTGCCCAGCGGCCGCAGCAGGGCTTCATTCTTCAGGGCGTGCTGGTAGACGCGAATGCCGCGCCGCTCCTGCCAGGGATAAGGCGTGCGGGCGGGCTTGTCGCGGACCAGTTCCACGGCCAGCACCATGCCGGTCTGGCGCACTTCGGCGACATGGGGGTGATCGGCAAAGTGCGCGGTCGCCTTCGCCATATGGGCGGCCAGGGACTTGTTGGCTGCGATCACATCGTTGTGCTCGAACAGGTCCAGGGTCGCCAGCGCGGCGGCGCAGGCGAGCGGATTGCCGGTATAGCTGTGGGAGTGCAGGAAGGCACGCATAGCGGCGTAGTCGTCGTAGAACGCCCCGTACACATCGTCGGTGGTCAGGCATACCGACATCGGCAGGTAGCCACCGGTCAGCGCTTTTGACAAGCACAGAAAATCCGGGCTGATACCGGCCTGCTCGCAGGCGAACAGGCTGCCGGTGCGGCCAAAGCCGACAGCGATTTCGTCGTGGATCAGGTGCACGCCGTAACGGTCGCAGGCCTCTCGCAGCAGCTTGAGATAGATCGGGTGGTACATGCGCATCCCCCCGGCGCACTGGATCAGCGGCTCGACGATCACCGCGGCGACCTCCCCGTGATTGTCCGCCAGCGCCCTTTCCATATGCTCGAACATGATGCGGCTGTGCTCCTCCCAACTGCTGCCGGGCTCGCGCTCGTAGCAGTCGGGCGAAGGAACGGTAATGACGTCCATCAGCAGCGGTTCGTAGGTTTGCTTGTAAAGCGCGACGTCGCCCACCGCCAGCGCCGCGAGGGTTTCACCGTGATAGCTGTTGGACAGGGTGATAAAGCGCTTCTTGTCCGGTTTGCCGCTGTTGAGCCAGTAATGGAAGCTCATCTTCAGCGCCACTTCGACGCAGGACGAACCGTTGTCGGCATAGAAACAACGGGTGAGCGGCGCCGGGGTCATCGCGACCAGCCGCTCGGACAGCTCGATCACCGGCTGATGGCTGAAGCCCGCCAGGATGACATGTTCGAGGGTGTCGAGTTGATCCTTCACCTTCTGGTTGATGTAGGGATTGGCATGGCCGAAGATGTTGACCCACCAGGAGCTCACGGCATCGAGGTAGCGGTTGCCCTCGAAGTCGTACAGCCATACGCCCTCCCCGCGCCGTATCGGCACGATCGGCATCTGCTCGTGGTCTTTCATCTGGGTGCAAGGATGCCAGAGTACGGCGATATCGCGCTGCATCCACTGATCGTTCAAGCCCATGTTCGCCTCCCCGGATTACAATGACCGGGGGATTGTACATGACCAACAGCCCGCCCGCCGATGCGACCGGGCCGCCAAGAGTGGGTACAGAGCCTGCCCGGCGAGCGCAACGAATGCCTCGGGCAGCGCGTGTCTCGAACCGGACAGCGGCCAGGTCGGGGGGCACCGACCGGCTTGCCCGCGCTTGCCACGGGGAAACGGCCGATGCGCGTTCCCGCGCCGGCATATCCTATATAATCCGCTCGTTTCTATAAGGCGACCTGATGTCACTCAAAAAAGGAATCTACAGGCATTTCAAGGGCAACCTCTACCAGGTGCTGGAGATCGCCCGGCACAGCGAGACCGCTGAGGAAATGGTGGTGTACCGGGCCCTCTACGGTGATCGCGGCATATGGGTGCGGCCGCTGGCGATGTTCGATGAAACCATCGAACGCGATGGCATCGCCGTCAAGCGCTTTGCCTATCAGCAGGACTGACCGGCGGCTTCGCTGCGCGGCGGATGTCGGCGGGATTCAGCCGCCATCGAGACTGCCGACGGCCAGTGCCAGGCTCACCCTGCCGGACGCCACCTTGCCGGCACCCTTGCCAAGGCTGGTGCGAACCCGCTCCGCAGCGAGCCCTTCGCTACCGGTCAGCGCCGTCGCGATGGCCGCGGCGCGGTCCCGGGCCAGTTGTTCGAGCTCATCCTCGGCGACGGGCTCGACCGCCACCAGGCGCTTGTGCAGTTCACCCGCATAAGCGACCTCGTCCAGCAGCTGGCGGCCTTCGGGCCGCTCCGGGTCGACCGGCTTCATGAAGCGCTGTTGCAGCTCATCGAGCGCCTGGTCGGGGAAGCTCTGCCGGTACCAGTCCTCGAGAATCGTCCGGCGCCGCTGGCGCAGCCGCTTGTCCCCGCCATCGGTGCCGCCGGCCTCGGCCATGGCGGCGTCGATACGCTGCTCGAACCGCATTTTCTGCAATGCCGGCCGGTCCACATCCGGAGCCACCACCCCCGGCACTTCCAGCGCCAGCTGCGGCCGCAGGGCCAGCGCTTCGACCAGCTTGCCGAGCTTTTCCCGCTCCGGCGGCGCCAGTACCGCGCGGCCGGGGTCGAACTCCACCTGATCGAAGTCGTCCGCCCCGGCCCCCACCAGAGACCCCAGCATCCTGAATGGCGCCGTCACGATCCCGGTGATCAGGTTGGCGATGGCGGTGCGGATCACGCCGCCGATGCGGAAGCTCGGGTTATTGACATCGCCCTCCACCGGCAGATCGATACGAATCTTGCCGTCCGGTCCCTTGAGCAGCGCCACCGCCAGCCCCAGCGGCAGGTCGAGGGCGCCTTCGTATTCGACCCGGTCACCGAGAGTCAGGTCGGTGATGACGATATTGTTCTTGCCCGCCAGCCGCCCGGACTCCACTTGGTAGCGCAGGTCCAGATCCATCCGCCCCCGGGCGATGGCCCGCCCGGCGAACTTGACGGTATAGGGTGTCAGGTCCGGCACCTCGACATTGCGGAACAGCACCTGGATATTGGTGTAGTCGAGGGGCCCGAACGGCCGCAGCGAGCCTTCGATACGGGCCATGCCATAATCTTCGACCTGGCCTTCGAGATGAACCGTTGCCGGCTCGGTGCTGGCGCTGTCGATGGCGGTGATCCTGCCGGCCAGATCGGCGATCTGCGCCCTGAAAGGTATCGGCAGGCTGCGATCGCTGAAATCGGTGGAGCCGTGGCTGATGGTCGTCTGGTCGAGTGTCAGGCCGAACGGCCTGGCGGCGCTGCCAACGTCA
>JBAZCN010000156.1:0-7587 GCA_041655035.1 Porticoccaceae bacterium
CCGGGGCGAACAGCACGGCGCCGCCGGTGGAACTGCGGCCGAACAGGGTGCCCTGCGGGCCTTTCAGCACCTGCACCGACGCCAGGTCGTACATCTGGGTATTGTTGCCGATACTGACCCGCTGGCCGTTGCCGAGCGGCGCATCGGCAAAATACGTGACCACCCCGGCGCTGGAGCCGAAGGTCTGGCCCTGGCCGCGGATGAAGTAGGTGACGCTGTTGCGCTGGATGCTGGAGTTGCGCATCTCGAGGCCGGGGGTGTGGAATTTGAGGTCATCGGGCTTGGTGATACCTCGGAGGCGCAATTCCTCGCTGCCGATGGCGGTAACGGAAATGGGCACTTCCTGCAGGCTCTCTTCCCTCTTCCGGGCGGTGACCACGATTTCCTCGAGCAGGCTGGAACTGGCGGTCGACGTTTGTGCTTCCAGGGGAGCGGTAGTGATGGTGGCTATGGCAGCAATCCCTGCTCCGGTAACGTAACGGCTGATGGGCTTTCTATCGAAAGACATGGGTAACCCTCTTTTTACTTATTAGTGTGGAATTTCGTTGTCGCTGGATTGCGCCGGCGATAACTGACTATCCGGCAGCAATAAACATAATCACCGGGTCGACCAAAGTCCATTAAAATTTTACTTTAATGTAAAAATTAACATTCTGTTTCATTAATCTCGTGTTTTATCGAGAATGTGCTCTGTGGTCTATGAGCCGAGGCCGGGCACAGCGGGGTCTGCTACTCTGGCCTGACTCGGGTCCGCGGCGGCCGTTGTGTCGCAGCCGAGCAAGCCGGCGACGGGTTGTCGGCCAGATTCTCCTGAAATGGGCTACAGTAAAGCGGGACTTCGATGCCGATCGGCCCGCAGCAATACAAGTGGCGGATGAAACTATTCTGTCCATTGCGGACCCAATTCCTAACTCGCCGCACACCAACAGGGAGCACCAGCCATCACTATTACCACCCGCCAGCCGTCGCGCCCCGTCTATATCGTGGATGGCCTGCGCACGCCCTTTCTCAAGGTCGCCGCGGCGCCCGGCCCGTTCACACCTGTCGACCTGGCGGTGCAGTGCGGTCGCCCGCTGCTGCTGCGCCAGCCCTTTGCCCCGGAGAGCTTCGACCGGGTGATCCTCGGTTGCGTCAATGTCCTCGCCGAGGAGATGAACCCCGCCCGGGTGGCCGCGTTGCGGCTGGGCATGGGCGATGGCATGCCGGCCTATACGGTGCAGATCAACTGCGGCTCAGGCATGCTGTCTATCGATGCCGGGTTTCAGGCCATCCAGCTGGGTGACGCCGACCTGGTGCTGGCGGGGGGCAGCGAGTCCCTGAGCCACGCCCCGCTCTACTTCAACCGCCAGGCAACCGCCTGGTTCGCCGCCCTGAACGGCGCCCGGACCCTGCCGCAACGGGTCGCGGCCCTGGCCCGCGTTCGCCCCGGATTCTTCAAGCCGGTGATCGGCTTGCTGCGCGGTCTGACGGATCCGGTGGTCGAGCTCAACATGGGCCAGACCGCCGAGGTGCTCGCCTACCTGTTCGATATTTCCCGCCAGGCGGCGGACGAATACGCCGTGGAGAGCCACCGGCGCCTGGCCCAGGCCCAGGAAAGAGGCTGGCTGGCCGATGAGGTGACGCCGGTGTTCACCGGCGATGGCAAGTGCCACACCGCCGACAACGGGGTCAGGCCGGACACCACGACCGATAGGCTGGCAGCGCTGAAACCGGCGTTCGAGAAGCCCTGGGGCAAGGTCACGGCGGGCAACAGCTCACAGGTCACCGACGGCGCCAGCTGGGTGGTACTGGCCTCGGAAGCGGCGGTGGCACGCCACGGCCTGCAGCCGCGGGCGCGCATCGTCGACAGCCAGTGGTCGGCGCTGGACCCCTCCATCATGGGACTCGGCCCGGTGCTCAGCGCCACCGAGCTGCTCAAGCGTGGCAACTTCGGGCTCGATGATATCGACCTGTGGGAAATCAACGAAGCGTTTGCCGCCCAGGTGCTGGCCTGCCTCAAGGCCTGGCGAAGCGGCGACTTCTGCCGCACCGTGCTCGGTCTCGACGGCGCCCTGGGGGCTATCGCCCCGGACCGGCTCAATATCAACGGCGGCGCCGTCAGCCTCGGCCACCCGGTGGGCGCCAGCGGCAACCGCATCGTCTTGCACCTGGCCAACAGTCTCCACCGACTGGGGCTGAGGCGCGGCATCGCCAGCCAGTGTGTCGGCGGCGGCCAGGGCGGCGCCATGCTGCTGGAGGCGGTATAGATGGTCATCGATATCCTTTCTCACAGCGCGCGCCTGGAACTGGGGCCAGCCGGCGACCAGTCTCCGGGCCCCTGGCAACACTGGCGCCTCGCCCGCGATGAGCAGAGTATCGCCTGGCTGCTGCTCGACAGGCGGGGAGCGCGGGTCAACACCCTGGATGAGGAGGTCCTCGAAGAACTCGACGACATTCTCGCCACCCTCGAGCAGGATCCCCCCCAGGCTCTGGTGATCCGCTCCGCCAAACCATCGGGCTTTTGCGCCGGGGCCGATGTCGGCATGTTCCGGGGTGTCGGTGATCCGCTCCCGGTGATCGAACGGCTGCGCCGCGCCCACGGCATCCTGGATCGCTTGGAGCGGCTGGCGGTGACCACCGTGGCGGTGATTCACGGCCCCTGCCTCGGCGGCGGCCTGGAGCTGGCGCTGGCCTGCGATCGGCGCATCGCCATCGACGGCGCCACCCTCGGTTTTCCGGAAGTGCTGCTGGGCCTGCACCCGGGGCTGGGGGGCACCTATCGCGCCACCGAGCTGATCGACCCCATCCAGGCCATGACGCTGATGCTCACCGGCAAGTCCGCGCCGGCCGCCAAGGCGAAGGCCCTGGGGCTGGTCGACGCGGTGATCCCGGAGCGCCACCTGGCCGGTGCAGTCGCCACCGCCGCCGCAGGCAAGCTGGCGCAGGCAGGGCGACCCTGGCATCGCCGGCTCTTTGCCATTCCCTGGCTGCGCGAACTGGCTGCGCGGCGCATGGTGGCGGAGACGGCCCGCAAGGTGAACCGGCAGTTCTATCCCGCGCCCTTTGCGTTGATCAACCTGTGGCGCAACCACGGGGGCCATCGCAAGGGCATGCGGGTCGGTGAAATCAAATCCTTCGCCCGCCTGGTGACCTCCGCCACCGGCCAGAACCTGATCCGGGTATTCTTTCTGCGCGAAACTCTCAAGGGGCTCGCCAATCAGGGCGTTGCCAGTCGGGGACAGGCCGACCAGGTCGCCGCCAGCGGACAGGTCATCCGGCACATCCATGTGGTGGGCGCCGGCACCATGGGCGGCGATATCGCCGCCTGGTGCGCGTTCAGCGGTTTCAGGGTGACCCTGGCGGACCGCGACCCGAGCGTGATCGCCGCGGCCGTAGCCCGCGCCGCAACGCTGTGCGAGCGCAAACACCTCGACCGGCCGGGCAAACGAGCGGTGCTGGACCGGCTGATACCGGACCTCGCCGGCGACGGCGCACGCCGGGCCGATATCCTGATCGAAGCGGTACCGGAAGACACCGCGATCAAGGCGTCGGTATACCGCGAGCTCGAAGCGCGGATGAAGCCGGGGGCGATTCTCGCCACCAACACCTCCAGTATCCCGCTGGAAACCCTGCGCGCCGGGCTCGATCGGCCCGAGCGCTTTCTCGGGCTGCACTTCTTCAACCCGGTGGCGCAGATGCAACTGGTGGAGCTGGTCAGCCACGACAGTGTCGACGGCGCATGCCGGGACCGGGCACTGGCTTTTATCAAGGCCATCGATCGCCTGCCCGCTCCAGTGCAAAGCGCGCCGGGATTCCTGGTCAACCGGGTGCTGACACCCTACCTGCTGGAGGCCATGTTGCTGCTCGACGAAGGGCTGACAGCGGAAACCATCGATCAGGCGGCAGTGGATTTCGGCATGCCCGTGGGCCCGGTGGAACTGGCGGATCAGGTCGGCCTCGATATCTGCATCGCGGTGGGCGATATGCTGGCGGAACGGCTGGGGGGCGACATCCCCGCCGTGCCGGGTTGGATTCGCGACAAGGTGGCGGCGGGCGAGACCGGGCGCAAGGCCGGCAAGGGCTTTTATTCCTGGCGCGACGGCGCGCCGCTCAAGCAGCGGCAGAAAGCGGCCGGGGAACGCGAGGGCAAGCGCGACAGGGATCTGGCCGACCGCCTGATCCTCCCCCTGCTCAACGCCTGTGTCGCATGCCTGCGCGAGGGCATAGTGGCCGATGCCGACGTGCTGGATGGCGCGGTGATCTTCGGCACCGGCTTTGCCCCCTTTCGCGGCGGCCCCCTGCACTACGCCCGCCAGCGCGGCATCGGCGATATCGTCTCCAGCCTCGAGCTTCTCGCCGCCAGTCACGGCGGGCGTTTCACCCCCGATCCCGGATGGCGCGACCTGTCGTGACCGGCGCCGCACCCAGCCTCCATTACCAGGACGCCGATGCGCTGGCGGACGCCATCATCCGCCAGGTCGGCCCCACCATCGTGCTCGCCCTGCCGCTGGGGCTGGGCAAGGCCAATCATATTGCCAACGCTCTCTATCGCCGGGCGGCCGCCGATAAAAAACTCTCCCTTACCATCCTCACCGCCCTGACCCTGGAAACACCGGTGTTCAGGAATGATCTGCAGCGGCGGTTCCTGGCGCCGGTGCTGGAGCGCCTGTACGGCGATTACCCGGCGCTGCACTACGCCGAGGCGCGGCGCCGCGATGCCCTGCCGGACAATATCCGCGTCGAGGAATTCTTCTTCCTCGCCGGCAGTCTGCTCGGGGTGGCTTCGGCCCAGTGGAACCATATCTGCGCCAACTATACCCACGCCCTGAGCTACCTGCTCGCGCGGGGCGTCAACGTGGTTGCGCAACTGGTGGCGAAAACCATCGACGACGGCGAGGCAAGCCTTTACAGCGCCAGCTGCAATGGCGATATGACCGGGGATATGCTGGCCGCCCGCCGCGCCGGCAAGGCCGACTTCCTGTTCGTCGGGCAGGTCAACGACCAGCTGCCCTTCATGGCTGGTGAGGCACTGTTTCCGGCGGAGGAATTCGCGGCAATGCTCGATGGCCCGGATTGCCAGTTCGCCCTGGTGTCGCCGCCGAAAACGCCCGTCGCCCTGGAGGAATACGCCGCCGGGCTGCATATCGCCCGGCTGGTGCCGGACGGCGGTACGCTGCAGATCGGCATCGGTTCGGTCGCGGACGCTGTGGCCCACTGCCTGATCCTCCGCCACCGGGACAACGCCGCATTCCGGCGGCTGGTGGCGGCGCTGGCCAGCCCGCCGGGGCCGGGCGTCGAACTGGACCCGTTCGAGGAGGGGCTGCACGGCCTCAGCGAAATGCTGGTGGATACCTTTCTCGACCTGTACGAGGCCGGCATCCTCCGTCGCGAAGTGGATGGCAGGGTACTCGATGCCGCGTTTTTTCTCGGGCCGGCGGCACTCTACCGCCGCCTGCGGGAGATGGCTTCCGCCGAGCGGGAGCGCTTCGCCATGCGCGCCATCAGCTACGTCAACGAACTGTACGGCGACGAAGAGAACAAGCGCCGGGCGCGGGTTCAGGCGCGGTTCATCAACAAGGGTATGATGGCCACGCTGCTGGGCGAGGTGATTTCCGACGGGCTGGAAAACGGCCAGGTGGTGAGCGGCGTCGGCGGCCAGTACAACTTCGTTGCCCAGGCGTTTGCCCTGGAGGGCGCCCGCTCCATCATCACACTCGCCGCCACACGCCAAAGTGGCGGCGCAACGCTGTCGAATATCCGCTGGTCCTACGGTCATTGCACGGTGCCGCGCCATCTGCGCGACATCATCGTCACCGAATACGGTATCGCCGACCTGCGGGGCAAGACCGACGCCGAGGTGATCGCCGCGATGCTCGCCATCAGCGATTCGCGCTTTCAGCCCGAACTGCTGCGCAGCGCCCGCCTGGCGGGCAAGATTCCCCTGACTATAGGATTCCCGACGCCCACCGGCGCAACACCCCCGGGCACCTCCGCGCGGCGCTGGCCGTGCCGGCGTTCTCGGCGCTGCTGCCGGCCTTCCCCTTCGGTACCGATTTCAGCGTCACCGAGCAGCAACTGCTGGGGGTGCTGAAAACCGTCGAGGATAGCTCCCACTCCCGCTGGAAACTGGCGCGGCTCGCTGTGGCCGGATTGCTGGCGCCCGCCGCCGATGGGCGCACCGCGGCGGGGCTGGAACGGATGGGGTTGGAGCGGGCCGCGGGTATCCGGGAGCGCTTTTTACGCTATCTGCTGCTGGGAGCGTACGCCCGGACACGCGAATGAGCGCAGCCCGCGCCCCACTCAGGGTCGTGCTGCGCCAAAGTAGCCGCCTTTCTCCGCGGCTCGCCTGAAGGCGGGCCGGGCTTCCAGCCGCTCGATCCAGGCGCGGATCTTGGGATAGGCGTCCATGGCGGTGTACTGCCCGGCAGTCTGGGCCACGAAGCTGACGTGGATATCCGCCGCGCTGAAGATATCGGCCACCAGATAGCCATCGCCGTGGAGAGCGCTCTCGATATAACCCAGGTGCTTGCCGAGCTGGGTCTCGAGCAAATCGGTGAGGGTGTCTGACCTGGCCCCGGTGTAATTGCTGTAGATCATCATCAGGATCGGCAGCATGGCTGAACCCTCGGCGTAGTGCATCCACTCCACGAACCTGTCGAAATCCCGGGAATCGGCCGGCGGTTGCAACCGGCCGTTGCCGTAGTGGCGGAGGATATAGTCGAGGATCGCCCCGGTCTCCGAATAAGTGGCGCCCTTGTCGCTGATCAGCGGCGAGGTGCCGAGGGGGTGCAGGGCCTTCATGGCCGGCGGCGCCGACAGGGTTTGCGGATCGCGCATATGGAGCTTGAGTTCATAGGGGATGCCCAGCTCCTCGGCCAGCCAGAGAACTTTCTGCGAGCGCGAATGGCTGAGATGATGGATGGTCAGCATGGTTGATCCTGATGTCATGGGTGGGCCGAAGGGACAGGGGGATTATGCCGCCACGGCAAAGCGCGATAAAGCCGGCGCGCTATCGGCGACTGACAAGCCGGTATCGCCGGGCGTCGTCATCGGGCAGCGGAATCAGAACGTGTAGCGCAATTCCGCCCCATACATCCGCGGCGCGCCATAGATCATCGACGTCATGCCGATGAAAGCACCGGACGCATTGGCGGTGGTGTTGTACTCCTCGTCGGTGAGATTGCGCACGAAGATTCCCAGGTCGAGACGCGATCTGTTTATGCCCTTGAGATCCACGCGCATATGGGTCAGGTGATAGGAGGGCACCATTGTGTCGGTGTAGTTCAGATCATTGGTCCAGTAGTGATCGACGTTGAACAGCAGCTCTTCACCCAGGCCACCGCTGAGGGGCAGGGCATAGCGCACACCGATGGAGTAGGTTTTGTCGGTGGTGTAATTGAAGGGAATCTCGTTATCCACGATAAAGGGGGCAATGGCCGGTGGCGCATCGTATTTCCGGGTTTCGGTGTCCAGGTAGGAAAAGGCAAAATCGAGGGTAAGGTTGTCGACAGGGACGAGACTCAGTTCCAGGTCCATGCCTGAGACCCTGCTTTTGCCGATATTGACCAGCAGCGTACCACCAGCCGGGTCATTGTTGGGATTGCAGTC
>JBAZCN010000157.1:0-7568 GCA_041655035.1 Porticoccaceae bacterium
TGCCGGCGACCAGCGACCCCTGGGGCGACAGCATCTGTTCGAATACCGCTGTTGGCATGGGGTCCCCGAACAAGGGTTTCAGGTAGGCGGAGTAATAGGGATAAAACCTCTGGCGCACATGGCTGGTGTATTCCGCCACGTGCAAATGCTCGAAGGTGGCCACCCGGGCATCCTCCGGGGCGCGGCCACTTTCGCTCCACAGCTGCCGGTACAGGGCTATCGACCGGGCATAACCGGCCGCCGTGCCGCCGACCATGGGAACGGCCAGGGGAAATCCCGCCGCCGCGGCCCGCGCCACACTGGTGGCGGACACCGCGCCCATCCACACCGGGATTTGGGCCTGGGCCGGACGCGGTGCGATTTCGGCGTTGTCGAGGGCGGCGCGAAACCGTCCCGACCAGCTGACCCGCTCGCGGGCGTTCAATTGATCGAAGAGGCCGGCCTTTTCAACGAAAAGCGCGTCGTAATCATCGAGACTGTAGCCGAACAGCGGAAAGTTGTCGGTGAAGGCCCCGCGCCCGAAGATGATCTCCACCCTGCCGTGGGACACCAGGTCGGCAGTGGCGAACTCCTGGAAAGTCCGCACCGGATCGGCGGTGCTGATCGATGTGGATGCGCTCGTCAGCCTGATGCGTTTGGTGATCGCGGCAATCGCCGCGATCATGGTCGCGGTGGCGGAGTTGACATAGGCCAGGGAGTGATGCTCGCCGACACCAAAGACGTCGAGCCCGGCGTCATCGGCCAGCCTGGCGGTCTCGAGTATCTGGTCGAGCCGCCGCTGGGGCGATACCGCGTGGCCCGTATGGGGATCGGCGACGATGTCGCCAAAGGTGTAAATGCCGAGCTGCATGGGCGTTGTCATGGCCTGCCTGGGGAGATGAATGCCTCGAAAATCTGTCATCATTGTACGCGGTCAGTGTGGTATCGACAGGGCTGGTTCTCATGAATGGCTCGGCACAGAGCGGCGGCTCGAAGTCACTGAGCTCAAGGGGGGCAGCGCCACAACTCTCCGCCCGATATGTACAGGCTGCCGAACCCGGGCCATAGGTATCTGCCGGGCGGTCCTGTACTATGAGGGCCGCCCTGTGTTGCCGCGATTTGTCCGAGGGAAGCGTCGAGCCGGCACAGTGGCGCCATCGATTGGTTATCGTTGCCAGGGTTTCGCAAAGGCGCGACCGAGCGACGGGTGGCGGCTGCGCATGGTAAGCGCCGGACGTTTCACCCGAAACGAATGTATCTGACTTCACATAGGCACAGGTGTGTAGAGATTTGACGATGATGGAACGGTTGCCTCCCTGGGCTCACGACTGGTTGGACGTTATTATCCCCGCTGCGCAGATCGCCCTGATCGTGCTGGTTGCAGCGCTGTTGCTGACAGCGTCGCGGCGATTGATCAAGCGCCTCAGTGCGCGGGCGATATTGCCTCCCGAACTGGTGGTGGGTGCGCGGCGGGTGATCGCTTTTCTGATCTACTCTGCGACATTGCTGTTCGTGCTGGATCGTCTGGGTGTGTCGGGCACGGTGCTGTGGACGGCGTTCACCGGGTTTGCCGCGGTCGCGGCGGTGGCGTTCTTTGCCGCCTGGAGCGTGTTGTCCAATATCTTCTGCACGATACTGATCGTGATGACCCGGCCATTCCGCCTGCATGATCATATCGAATTGCTGGAGAACGGCGAAAAGCCCGGCCTCAAGGGCCGGGTGGTCGATATCAACCTGATCTACACGACGATACAGGAAACCGACGCAGGTCAGGGCAGCACCGTACTGCAGATTCCCAATAACCTGTTCTTCCAGCGCACCATCCGCCGCTGGCGTGGCGGCGTCCCGCTGCAGAGCCGGATTCGCTCCGCGGACGACACTTCCAAAACCTGAGAGAGTGTCGCCTGTCCCGTGAAAGTCGGGGCAGGCGCACCTCAGGTGGCCAAAGGGTCAAAGACTGCGATCAGAAGTCGTACTTCACATCGATGCCATACGTCCGCGGCATACCCTGAGACTGCATCGCAAAGCCGATCGCGGAATAGGCGTTGAACGCGAAGGTAAAGTATTCCTCATCACTCAGGTTATGTCCCCAGAGCGCCACCGATACACCGTTGCGGAAGTCCATCGACAGGCGACTGTTCCACAGGCCGTAGCTCTCGAGAGTCATATACTTGTTGGCCAGGGCGATGTCCTGTCTCTGCGCGTCGGTTGCACCCGGCCGGGCCGTTTCCGCGCTGAGCGACTTGTCGTCGACGTAGGCGTAGCCGAGCTGGGCGTTCAGGGTCCCGAGTTCCAGATCGAATGACTGTGAGGCGGTGATGTTGTAGGTCCACTCCGGCGCGTTGGGCACCACCTCGGCGCTGCGGTCATAGGGAATCGGATCGTCGAGGGTGCCGGCGTTGTCGATGAATGTACCATTTTTGTAATTGGCATCGAGGTAGGCGACGCTGGCCGACAGCTCCATGCCGTCCCAGGGCAACGCGGTGGTTTCGAGTTCAAAACCGTAGGTCCGGGTATCGCCGGCGTTCTGCGCGTACTGGGAGCTCACGTTGTCGACGACGGCGTTCACGATGCGCTGCACACCCTTGGTTTCGATGGCAAACAGCGCCACGTTGGTGCGCAACCGGCCATCGAAAGAGTCGAGTTTCATGCCCACTTCGAAGTCCGTCAGCTCCTCGGGATCGAAAGCTTCCCGGCCAGGAGGCGTCGGGCGGGTATTAAAGCCGCCAGCCATGGATGCCCGGCCGACTTTGGTGTAGAGGAACATGTCGTCGGTGACCTGATAATCGAGGCCGACGATCCATGCCGGATAGGAGAACGATTCGTCGAAGGGGTCCCTTCCCTCAGCCCAGGCGACGGAGCCATTGGGGTTGAGCCCGTAGCCGAGCTGCCCTCTGCGGGTGATCGAACGGTCATCCCAGGTATAGCGGTAACCCAGGGTGCCGCGCAGCTTGGGCGTGAAGTTGTAGTTGACCTGGCCAAACACCGCCTTGGATTCCGACTCGAAATCCGACAGGGTGAGGCCGATGGGAATAAAGCCGAATACGCCAAAGGAATCGGAGATCGATCGCTCGTCGCCTTCTTCCTCGAAGTAGAACAGGCCGCCGATAAAATCCAGGGCGCCGATGGTAGTGGACAACTGGAGCTCCTGGCTGAACTGCTCCTGGTCATAGACGGAATAGAAGCCCAGCAGCCGCAAGGGGTTGGCATCGATGTCCAGACTGTTGGTGCTGTAATTGGAACGCCAGGCGGTGATCGACTTCAGGCTCCAGTCGCCGATATCCCACTCCAGGGTGGCGGCAAGGCCCTCCTGCTCGCCGATATTGTAAGGGTCGTCGACCAGGGAGTAGCCGGTCTGGGGGTCGCCATAAGCCTTGTCGAAATTCCTGCCGTTGTAGAGGAAATCGTCGACATTCAGGCCATTCAACGCGTAGAGCTGGCCGATGGTGGGTGTGCCGGGACCAAAGGGGGCCAGGTCTTGGTTGATAGCGCGCAGAGCACTCGGCGAGCCGTTGTCCTCGAACTCAGCCTTGTCGGCGACAAGCGACAGTCTGATCGGCAGGTTGCTCGGTTCCCAGTTCAGGGTGGCGCGGGCGCCCCAACCCTTGTCGAGCTCCTTGAAACTCTTGCCGGTGACAGCATTGTCAAAAGCGCCGTCATTGGTTTCGTACTTGCCCGCCACCCGCAATGCCAGTTCGTCGGTCAGCGGAATGTCGATGCCGCTTTCGACCAAGCGTGAACCGAAGTTGCCGACGCTAGCTTTGAGGGTGCCGCCAAACTCGCTGCCGGGCTGGACAGTGGAGAGATTGAGCGCGCCACCGGTGGTGTTGCGGCCGAAAAGCGTACCCTGCGGGCCGCGCAGCACTTCGGCCTGAGCGAGATCGAACAGGGCAAAGTTGCCAGATGTCATCCTCGCGTAGTTGACGCCATTGACATAGATGGCGACGGCCGCGTCTGTCGCCGAGTTGGCTTCGCTCTTGGACTGCCCGCGAATTGCCAGAAAGATGGCGCCGGTACCGCCCGGCCCCGCAGTGGAGAGCGTCAGCGTGGGCGTCGCCCGCACCAGATCAACGACCTGGGTGACGCGGGCCTTTTCGAGAGCCTCCTTGCTCAGTGCCGCGACGGCCACCGGGGTGGACTGCAGGCTTTCCTCGCTGCGTCGCGCGGTGACCACTATTTCTTCAAGTCCGCGGGCATGTTGGGGAGCGTTGTTCGCTGGCTGGGCGGCAGCGATGGCACTGCTGAGCGAGCACAGGACAAATGCTGAAGGGCCTATTATGTGCTTGATGGATCTCATGGGTCTTCCCTCTGTTTAGCTATAGTTATTGTGCAGCGAGGTGATGTCGCCGTGGCCCGTATAGTAATCGGTGAGTCGCGTCCTGCTGGTGTGGTTGCGCCGACCTAATGTCGCTTTCTCGAAGGCATGTCAGTATTTCGATGCAAGGCGTTGCGGCACCTGCAGGCAAGGGCAGGCGGTTGGCAGTGGTCACGGTATTTCAGCGCGCGGGAGCGCCCCACGGGCGGCGGGGTGTTGCGCAGAGGCCGGTGCTATTCCTCGTCGTCAGCCTGAGCCATGCCCAGTTCCTTGAGCTTGCGGGTCAGCGTGTTGCGTCCCCAGCCGAGTAGTTCCGCGGCTTCCTTCTTGCGCCCGTTGGTATGCGCCAGCGCCACTTCGATCATGGCCCGCTCGAAAGCCGGCAGCGCGGTATCGAGGATTTTTTCGTGGCGATTGGCTATCTCTGCCCGGGCCCAGCGCTGCAGGCTCAGTTCCCATTGATCGGATAGTGGGGGACGGCCGGCGCTGGCCTTTTCCTCCACCATCTCCGGCGGCAGGTCGGAAAGCAGGATTTCCCGCCCCGACGCCATTACCGTCAGCCAGCGGCAGGTATTTTCCAGTTGCCGGACGTTGCCCGGCCAGGGTTGGTTGCTGAGGTAGCGCTCCGCTTCCCGGGACACCACTTTCGGCTCCACTTCCAGATCTCGCGCCGACTGGTTGAGAAAATAGTGGATCAGCCGCGGAATGTCCTCCTTGCGATCGGCGAGTCGCGGCAGATGGATGCGGATCACATTGAGGCGATGGAACAGGTCTTCCCGAAAACGGTGGGCGATGACCAGCTCTTCCAGGTTCTGGTGGGTGGCGGCGATGATCCGCACGTTGACCCTGACCGGCGTATGGCCGCCGACCCGGTAGAATTCGCCGTCGGCCAGGACCCGCAGCAACCGGGTCTGGGCCTCGGCGGGCATGTCGCCGATTTCGTCGAGAAACAGGGTGCCGCCATTGGCCTGCTCGAAACGCCCGGGGCGGCGCTGGCTGGCGCCGGTAAAGGCGCCTTTCTCGTGGCCGAACAGTTCCGATTCGATCAGGTCGTGGGGAATGGCCGCCATGTTGAGGGCAATGAAGGGGAACTGAGCGCGCGGGCTGTGGCGGTGCAGGGCGCGGGCCACCAGTTCCTTGCCCGTTCCCGACTCGCCGTTGATGAGCACGGTGATATTGGATTTCGACAACCGGCCGATGGCGCGAAAGACTTCCTGCATTGCCGGTGCTTCGCCGATGATGTCGGTGGGCACCAGCGCCGCCTCGCTCAGCGGTGGCTGTTGCCGTTCGCGACTGAAGGTCAGGGCCCGCTGGGTGACCGACACCAGTTCGTCGATGTCGAAGGGTTTCGGCAGATATTCGAAAGCTCCGCCTTGGTAGGCGGAGACGGCGCTGTCCAGGTCGGAGTGCGCGGTGGTGATGATGAGGGGAATATCCGGCAATTCAGCGTGGATGCGCTTGAGCAGCTCGAGGCCGCTGATGCCGGGCATGCGGATATCGCTGATGATGACTTCCGGTTGCTCCCGGTCGAGGCTGGCGAGCAGGGCATCGGCACTTTCAAAGCACTGCACTGCGAAGTTGTGGCGGTGGAGAGCTTTCTCCATCACCCAGCGGATGGAGTGGTCATCATCGACGACCCAGACGGCGGCTCTATCATTCATGGTCGTTATCAATCGGTAGGAAAATGGAAAATTGAGTGTAACCCTGGCGGCTGTCGCACTCGATCAGGCCGCGGTGGAGGCTGATGGCGGACTGGGCGATGGGCAGGCCGAGGCCGCTGCCCTCCGCGCGGCCGCTGATCATCGGATAGAAAATCCGGTTGCCGATTTCGGCGGGAATGCCCGGGCCGTTGTCGATGATGTCGAGCCGGCACACGACCCGGTGGTGATCTCTGCCAATGGTGAAATGGCGCTGGATCCGGGTGCGCAGGCGGATGCAGCCGCCGCGGCCGATCATGCCCGCGCCGCTGAGGGATTGCATGGCGTTGCGGGCGACATTGAGCACCGCCTGGATCAACTGTTCCCGGTCGCCGTGAATCTCCGGGATGCTGGGATCGTAATCGCGAATGATCGGCAGATCGTCGCGGGTCTCGGCTTCGAGCAGGGTGGCGACATGCTCGGTGACTTCGTGGATATTTACCGGTGCCAGGATGGCGGGCTTGTTGGGGCCGAGCAGGCGGTCTACCAGGTTGCGGAGACGCTCGACCTCGGTGGTGATGATCGCGGTGTATTCGCGAAGTTCTTCACTGTCCAATTCCTCCGCCAGCAGCTGGGCGGCGCCCTGGATACCGCCGAGCGGGTTCTTGATCTCGTGGGCGAGGCCGCGGATCAGGTTGCGCGAGGTATCATGGGCCGAGATCAGTGCTTCCTCCCTGTCGATGCGCATGATGCGCTCCATGGGCTGCATCTCGATGAGCAGTATCCTGGCGTTGCGAACGGTCAGCGGTGTCACCGAATAGTCGACGATGACCTGGCTCTGATCGGCCAGCGACATGGCTGCTTTGCGCTCGGTGAAGGACGTGTCGTCTTTTAGTGCGTGATAAAGAGCGTCGAGGCGGTTCTCCATGCCCGAAAACAGTGCCGCGGCGCTGGAACCGTGCAGTCGGGCGGCACTGGCGGCGAGCAGGGTTTCCGCCGAGGGGTTCAGGTATTGGATCAACAGGCTGTCATCCAGCACCATCACCGCTGTGGTGAGGCTGTCGAGCAACAGGTGGGCATTGACGTCCTGGTTCATGGTAGTTCCACATCGAGGCTCGGGCAGCGCTGAGCCTTTCGGGTGAGAGCCGTTGTGCCAGCATGGTGCCTAGGGGCGTTGCCGGGGTACTTCCTGGATTTTACGCAAGTATCGGGCCAACCTGCGGAGGCGTTTGTTTGCGATTTATTCCCGGAGAAAGTGACAAACTATAGTGAGTTTCATGCATCTGCGCACCAACTTGGTGCGAGTCCCTGCTGGTCAAGGTCGTGCTCCGGACTTGGGGTTGATCAATCTCGAGGCTCGCTGCACGTAGATGGTGACCGGCTCGCTGCCTGCTACCCACTGTCCTTGCTGGTTCACCACTTTCGCCTCGAGCCGGTGCATGCCGCGTTCCAGGTTGTCGAGGCGGAGGCTGGTGGCGGCGGCCGGGCGCGCCACGGGTTTCCCGTCCAGCAATACGGTGATCAGGTGCCCGGCTTGCAAATCCGGTTCGATGCCTACCTGAACGAGGAGGTCGAGCTGTCCGGAGGGGATGGTGGACCCGTCGCTGGGCTGGAGGATCTCGATGCGCCGGTAGCGG
>JBAZCN010000158.1:0-7439 GCA_041655035.1 Porticoccaceae bacterium
ATGACCGAAAAAACGTATAACATCCTCGTTCTGTGCACCGGCAACTCGGCACGCAGCATCATGGCCGAAGCCCTCATCAACACCATGGGCAAAGGCCGCTTCCGTGCCTACAGCGCCGGCAGTCATCCGACCGGCAAGGTGAATCCGTTTGCCATCGAGAAGGTGAAGTCACTCAACTACCCGCTCGAGAACCTGCGCAGCAAGAACTGGGACGAGTTCGCCTTGCCCGGTGCCCCGCCAATGGATTTCATCATCACTGTCTGCGACAAGGCGGCCGGCGAAATATGCCCGGTCTGGCCAGGCCAGCCGATTTCGGCGCACTGGGGATTTGAAGATCCGGCGGCGGTGGAAGGCACCGACGATGAAAAGCGCCGCGCCTTCGACGTGACGTTCCGCCACGTCATGAACCGTGTGCGCCTGTTCGTGAATCTGCCCCTAACGATGCTCGACCAGGCGGCCATCAAGCGCGAGCTGGCCAACATCGGCGAAGCCGACTGACGTAATGACCGTGGACGCGCGCTGCGAAGTGAGCGCAGAGGAAGCGCCCATGAGCCTGTTTGAGCGCTACCTGACGCTGTGGGTTGCCTTGTGCATCGTCACCGGCATTGTGCTCGGCCAGGGACTGCCTGGCGCGTTCCAGTCGATTGGGCGCATGGAGCTGGCCAATGTCAACCTGCCGGTGGGCCTGCTGATATGGGTGATGATCATCCCGATGCTGGTCAAGATCGACTTCGGTGCATTGCACCAGGTCAAAGCCCATTGGCGCGGCATCGGCGTGACGCTGTTTATCAATTGGGCCGTCAAGCCGTTCTCGATGGCCTTGCTTGGCTGGCTGTTCATCCGCCATGTCTTCGCGCCATTCCTGCCCGCAGAGCAACTGGACAGCTACATTGCCGGCCTGATACTGCTGGCCGCGGCGCCTTGCACCGCAATGGTATTCGTGTGGAGCAGGCTGACCAACGGCGACCCGTATTTCACGCTGTCGCAAGTGGCCTTGAACGACGTCATCATGATCCTGGCCTTCGCGCCCATCGTCGGGCTGCTGCTGGGCATATCCTCGATCGCGGTGCCGTGGGACACACTGCTGATCTCGGTGGTGCTGTACATCATCGTGCCGGTAATTCTGGCGCAGCTCTTGCGCAGGTATTGGCTGAGAAAGGGACAAGCCGCGTTCGACTTCGCAATGGAGCGGATTGGGTCGTGGTCGATAGGGGCGCTATTATTGACCTTGGTACTGCTGTTCGCCTTTCAGGGCGAAGCCATCCTGAAACAGCCGCTGGTCATCGCCATGCTGGCTGTACCGATCTTGATTCAAGTGCTCTTCAACTCGTCCCTTGCGTATTGGCTAAACCGCCGAGTCGGCGAGAAGCACAACATCGCATGTCCATCGGCACTGATTGGCGCAAGTAATTTTTTCGAGTTGGCGGTCGCGGCGGCGATCAGCTTATTTGGTCTTCACTCGGGCGCTGCGCTGGCGACCGTGGTGGGTGTACTTGTCGAAGTACCGGTCATGTTGCTGGTCGTTCGGGTGGTCAATCGGACCAAGACCTGGTACGAGTCTTCAGCAGAAAGCGGACGATAGCGGGTGGAACTTCGGCATCTACGCTGCTTTATGGCGGCTGGAGGGCCGCTGGTGGTCACCGTGCCGGTGCGGCATCGGCTCCTGGAGCATCGGTTCCTGGAGCATCGGCGACTGCGTGCCAAACCAGAATCCTTGCTTTCAAACCGGCGCTACCTGCCTGCTGTCGATGGCGGAGCCATACCGCCAATACCTCGGCAATCCGCTGAGCTTCGTGCCCCAGCGCACCCTATGCAGGATTTCCCGGATACATAGGGTGTGCCGATAAAGGAGGCGCGCCGTCAGGGCAGGGCGCGCTGTATTCTTCAGTGCATCCTTGTGGGTATCGAGCTGGTCAGCAGCGAGGCCCTGTTCGGCCTGGAGCGCGGCCGGCCGGTGGCCAGGTAATACCAACTCGCGATAAAGCCATATGTACAGCGGAACTGCGACGCAGGTTTCAGGGTGAGGCGCGAGCTATGTTGCGCGCGATTTTTCGCCTGACACCTGAGCCGCCTGCGCCAAGGTTGTGCAGGTTTTATTGCAGGGCGCACCACAGCGGCGGCAGTTTTCTGTTCCGCCGGATCCGATCCCTGCCAATTGACTCCATAACTCATTGACATCCATGGCTTATAGGTTTTGGCACGCAATGTGCAAAATCAATATCGGGCGCTGATTGCAACCCCCCCTCGCGATCAGCGCTCTCTGGATAGCTCCAAACTTGGGTGATGTTGCCCACGAAGCGCCAGGCGCTTCGTGGGTTTTTTTTATGAAATTTTCTGACGGAGAAGCATCATGACTGTCTCGGGATTCGCCGGAAAAATTTCCCGGTGGCGCATACAGGCGGCGGGTTTTGTTACGTTGTGTACGGTTGCGCTGTTGGCGCCCGCGCCGCTGCTGGCCGAGACCGGCGAGCCGGAAAAGTGGGAGCTCAAGTTCGGTTTCATCAAGCTCACCGATATGGCGCCGCTGGCCGTGGCCTACGAAAACGGCTATTTCGAGGACGAGGGCCTCTACGTGCGGCTCGAAGCACAGGCCAACTGGAAGGTGCTTTATGACCGTGTTGCCAGCGGCGAACTGGACGGCGCCCATATGCTGGCGCCGATGCCGCTCGGCGCCGCCACGGGCATTACCGGCAGCACGGCTATCATCGCGCCCTTTACCCTGTCCTATAACGGCGCGGCGATCACCGTGTCGAACGCGGTGTGGGCGGAAATGAAACAACATGTGCCCGTGGGCGATGACGGCAAGCCTGTGCATCCGGTCGGCGCCGCCGCGTTGCAGCCGGTGCTGGAATCCTACAAGGCGGCCGGCAAACCGTTCAATCTCGGCATGACCTTCCCGGTGGGCACCCACAACTACCACTTGCGCTACTGGCTTGCCGCCGGCGGCATCCACCCCGGTTTCTACGCGCCGCAAAAGGGCGACAACAGCGGTTATACCGATGCCGAGGCAATGCTGTCGGTGGTGCCGCCGCCGCAGATGGTGCCGACCATGGAGGCGGGCACCACGGTCGGCTACTGCGTGGGCGAGCCCTGGAACCAGCAGGCGGTATCCACCGGGCTCGGCGTGCCGGTGGTCACCAGTGAAAATCTGTGGACCGACGGCGCCGACAAGGTGTTCGGCATCACCCGCGACTTCGCGGAGAAATACCCCAATACCACGGTGCGCACGGTGAAGGCGCTGATCCGCGCCGCCCACTGGCTCGATGAAAACGACAACGCCAACCGCGCCGAGGGGGTGAAAATCATTGCCCGTCCCGCCTATGTCGGCGCCAACGAACAGGTCATCGCCAACAGCATGACCGGCACCTTCGAATTCGAGAAGGGCGACAAGCGGCCGGTGCCGGATTTCAACAAGTTCTTTCGCGGCCAGTACGGCATTCCCTATTACTCCGATGCGGTCTGGTGGCTGACCCAGATGCGCCGCTGGGGCCATATCGATGAGTACAAGCCCGACGACTGGTACATGGAAATGGCCAGGGAGGCTTTCCGCCCCGATATCTACGCCGCCGCGGCCAGGGAACTGATAGCGGAGGGCACGCTGGGCACCGGGGATTTCCCCGACCTCGACACCGCGACGTTCATCAAGCCGCCGCAAAAGGGCCCGCTCGACGGCATCGTCTACGACGGCAATAAACCCAATGCCTATATCGACAGCTTCGAGATCGGCCTCAAGGGCGAGCAAAAACCCTAGGCGCGGCTACCGACCCGTTTGCAATGGCTTTCAGGAGTGCATCAATGGCTGTATCACTGCAACTACCCGGCTGGATCGAACCCTATGCGCGGTTGTTCCGCGGCCAGCAACCCGGCGCGCAACTGGCGATCATCACCCGCCAGCTCGGCTTGCCGGTGCTCGGCCTGGCCGTCTTCCTGTTGCTCTGGCAGGCGCTGGCGCCGCAGGTGCAGACCACTCTCGGCCACTTGCCCGGCCCCGCCCAGGTGTGGAGCCAGGCCAAGGGGCTGCACCAGGAGTACCGCGATGACAAGGACCGGGAACTGGCGTTCTACCAGCGCCAGGAAGAGCGCATCGCCAGGATGCTGGAGAAAAGCCCCGGCGCGGCGGTGCCGCCGCTGCGCGCCTATACCGGCAACCCGACGTTCTATACCCAGATCGCCACCAGTCTCAAAACGGTGATGAGCGGCTTTGTCGTGGCGGCGGTGGTGGCGATTCCCCTGGGCATCGCCATCGGCCTCAGCGGCGCCCTGTACAACGCCGTCAACCCGTTGATCCAGGTGTTCAAGCCGGTGTCGCCACTGGCCTGGCTGCCGCTGGTGACGCTGGTGGTGGCCTCGGTGTACGACACGCCCGATCCGATGGTGCCGAAATCCTTTGTCACCTCGCTGATCACCGTGGCCCTGTGCTGTATATGGCCGACGGTGATCAATACCGCCGTGGGGGTGGCCTCGGTCAGCCCCGATCTCAACAACGTCAGCAAGGTGCTGCGCCTCAACTGGTTCGCCCATGTGCGCAGGATCGTGCTGCCTGCGGCGGTGCCGATGATCTTCACCGGGCTGCGGCTGTCCCTCGGCGTCGCCTGGATGGTGCTGATCGCCGCCGAGATGCTGTCGCAAAACCCCGGGCTCGGCAAATTCATCTGGGATGAATTCCAGAACGGCAACGCCCAGTCCCTCGGCCGCATCGTGGTGGCGGTGATCACCATCGGCTTGATCGGCTACCTGCTCGACCAGATCATGCTGCTGCTTCAGCGTCTGCTGTCCTGGGACAAAAAATCCGTTACCCGGTAATGGTGACTGTCGCGTCAATTGGTGACGTGACGGCACAGTTTTGCAAAGGAGAAAGACGATGAAAACCCTGCTGGAACTGACACAGGTCGGCATCGAGTTCAGAACCGAACGGGGCCCGTTCAAGGCCCTCGACAACGTCAACCTGAAAATTGCCGAGGGCGAGTACGTGTCGCTGATCGGCCATTCGGGTTGCGGCAAGTCGACGGTGCTCAACATCGTCGCCGGGCTGCTGAAGGCCACCGCCGGCGGCGTGGTGCTCGACGGGCGCGAGGTGGACGAGCCCGGACCGGAGCGCGCGGTGGTGTTCCAGAACCATTCGCTGCTGCCCTGGCTCACCGCCTACCAGAACGTCGAGCTGGCGGTGAAACAGGTTTTCCGCGGCCGCAAATCGCGCGCCGAAATGGCGGAGTGGATCGAGCACAACCTGCAATTGGTGCAGATGGATCACGCCATGCACAAGCGGCCGGACGAGATTTCCGGCGGCATGAAACAGCGGGTGGGCATCGCCCGGGCGCTCGCCATGGAGCCGAAGGTTCTGCTGATGGACGAACCCTTCGGCGCCCTCGATGCGCTGACCCGGGCGCATTTGCAGGATTCGCTGATGGACATCCAGCGCGACCTCAACAACACCGTGATCATGATCACCCACGATGTCGACGAGGCGGTGCTGCTGTCGGATCGCATCGTGATGATGACCAATGGCCCGGCGGCGACCATCGGCGAAATCCTCGACATCGCGCTGGAGCGCCCGCGCAACCGCCTGGAGCTGGCCGACGACCCGCGCTACAACCAGTGTCGCCAGGAGGTGCTGCGCTTCCTCTACGAAAAACAGCGCAAGGTCGAGAACGGCGGTGTCGAGAACAACGATGTCGGGAACGACAGTGACGGCGACAACACCGCCGGCGGGCCGCAGCGGGAGACGGCCGGCGCGGGGGAGGGCCGTGTCGTCACCGCGGTGGGTAACAAGCGGGTGGCCTGATCGCCAGCCGCTGACAGATTGATGACGGGGAGAGCAGTGATATGAGCAGTACCATGAACAGGGTGACGACAAAACGAGGAGGCGCGATACTGGCGCTGTCGGTCGCCGCGCTGGCCGCGGCGCCGCCGCTCAGCGCCGACGCGGTGGTGGAAGCGCTGGCGAAAAGCAAGGTATCGGGCAACTTCCGCTTGCGCACCGAATCGGTGGATGTCGATGCGCCGGCGCCGAAGGATGCATCGGCGCTGACCTTGCGCAGCCGGCTTGGCATCGAGACGGCGCCGCTGTCGGGATTCAGCGGGATTCTCGAATTCGAAAATATCCAGATACTCGGCGGTCGCGATGATTTTGCGCCGGAATCCGCCGGCTACGCGCCGATCGTCGATCCGGCCGGCACCGAGGTGAACCGCGCTTACCTGAGATATCGCGGCATCGACGAACTCGACCTCGGGCTCGGCCGCCAGCGCATCGTGCTCGACAACCAGCGCTTTGTCGGCGCCGTCGCCTGGCGCCAGGACGAGCAGACGTTCGACGCCTTTACGGCCAGTTATGGCGGCGTGCCCGGCTGGAATGTCTATTATGCCTACGTCGACAAGGTGAAAGGCATCGCCAGCGAAAAGCCGACGTTCAATTTCGATATCGACAGCGCCGATCACCTGGTCAACATCGCCTACAGCGGGTTCGGGTTGGGCAAGCTGAGCGGGTACTACTACCGGTTGGAAAAACCGCGAACGCAATACCGCGCTGCTCAACCTGGCGCCCGACGTCAATGCCCTGAATCCGGCCCTGCGCTACAAAGGCAGCACTACCCTGGGCCTGCGTTTCGACGGCGGCAAGGCGCTGGCGGGCACGCCCTGGCGCCTGCTCTACAGCGCGGAATACGCCCGCCAGGAACATGAAGATGCCGCCGGGGTGGATTTCGACACCGATTACCACTTGATCGACCTGGGCGCCGGCTACACCACCGGGGCCGGCGTGGTGTCGGCGCGCCTCGCCCAGGAGAACCTGGGCGCCGACCGCCGCGGCAACCTGATGCAGGGATTCCAGACACCGTACGGCACCAAGCACGCCTTCAACGGTTGGGTCGACATGTTTCTCAACACCCCGCCCGGCGGGCTGGAGGATCGCCACCTGACGCTTGCCGCGGACCTCAGCCCCTACGGCGTCAAGCTGATGGCGGTGTATCACCGCTACCGCGAGGCCCGGGGGCCGCAGGGCGGTGGCGGGGTGCGGGATTTCGGCAGCGAATGGAACATCCAGGCCACCAAGCAGTTCGGCGCCAATTACACCCTGGGCATCAAGTATGGCGATTACCGCGCCGACCGGGATGTGGCGACCATCGGCACCGCCGCCAATGTCGACACCGACAAGTTCTGGCTGTGGGGCGAGGTGAGTTTCTAGGGGCTGTCGACGTGGCGCCGGCCGCGCAAAAGCGCGTCGGCGCACCCCGTGCCCTTGCATAGGGTGCGCTGAGGCACGAAGCGCACCGCGCCGGAATCACAGAAATAAAAAAGGTACCCCTGGGCCTGTCCAAGTTGCGAATACCTCTTTCCCCGGTTTTTGGCACAAATGCTGCTTGGGAGCTTGTAACCATACGCCTCAACGGAGCCGGCCATGACCACGATCATTCCCTTCGACAGCAAGTGCCGGACCGCGGCGG
>JBAZCN010000159.1:0-7411 GCA_041655035.1 Porticoccaceae bacterium
ATATTGGCCGGCCGCACCACCGCCAAGCTGGAAGCGGTCTACGACGGTATCCGCGCCGCAGGATTGCCCGAGGCCGTGATCCAGCCCATCGACCTTGCCGGAGCCACAGAGGCCGACTACCAAGGTGTCGCCGACGCCGTGATGGCTGAATTCGGCCGCCTCGACGGCCTGCTTCACAACGCCAGCGAACTCGGCCAGCGCACCCCCATCGCCAATTACCAGGCCTCTACCTGGCAGAAAGTCATGCAGGTCAATGTCGCCGCCCAGTTCCTGCTCACCAAAACCCTGCTGCCGGCCCTGGAACAATCCCCGGACGCCTCCGTCGTGCTCACCTCATCCGGCGTCGGCCGTGTCGGCCGTCCGTTCTGGGGCGCCTACGCCGTGTCGAAATTCGCTACAGAGGGCTTTTGCCAGGTGTTGGCCGGCGAGCTCGAAGAGACCACGCGAATCCGCGTCAACTGCATCAACCCCGGCGCCACCCGCACCCGCATGCGCGCCGCCGCCTACCCGGCGGAAGACCCGGGCACCCTGAAAACCCCCGACGACATCATGCCGGCCTACCTGTATCTGATAGGGCCGGACAGCAAAGGGATCAGTGGGAAAAGCTTCGATGCTCAACAAAAGGCTTCACACAGCGCCCCGGCCATCACCTAGCGCCGCTTGCCGGGCCGCGCGGACACTCGATGCGCAACTGAATCGCCGGTCGCATAGGCCGAGCGCTACTTCGGCCCGCGCGCCCGCAGTTTGCGCTCCTGGCGCTCCAGCTTGTGGCGCTCCTCGGGAGTGATGGACCAGTCCACGTCCACCCGCAGATTGACCTGCTTGCACAGCTTCTTCACTTCGGCGGGCTCCAGTTCGATCCATTCGCCGCTGCGGACATATGACGGAACTTCGACGCTGGCGTAGCGAATGCGCTTGAGACGGCTGACGTCGACCCCCTGGGATTCCCACAGGCGGCGCACTTCGCGATTGCGGCCTTCGGCGATCACCACCGAGAACCAGCGGTTGGTGTTGCCACCCTGCCCCACCCTCACCTTGAGAAAGCGTGCGGGGCCGTCCTCCAGGGTCACACCGTCGGTAAGGCGCTTGACCATATCCTCGTCGACAGCGCCGTGCACCCGGACGATATACTCCCGTTCCACCTGGCTGGAGGGGTGCATCAGGCGATTGGCCAGTTCGCCGCTGTTGGTGAACAGCAACAGGCCTGCGGTGTTGATATCGAGCCGCCCCACCATCACCCAGCGGCCCTGCTGCAGGTGCGGCAACTGGCCGAATACCGTGGGCCGACCCTGGGGGTCGTCGCGGGTCGACACTTCGCCTTCCGGCTTGTTGTAGGCAATCACCCGGATGCGTTCCCGGCGATCGGGAACCTTCACCGCACGGCCATCGACCTTGATCTCATCGCGGAATTCGACGCGGTCACCCAGTATCGCGATCTTGCCATTGACGCTGACGCGCCCGGCCTCGATCCAGCGTTCCAGTTCCCGACGGGAGCCGAGGCCGGCCTGAGCCAGGACTTTCTGCAGTTTTTCACTCATGTTCTGATTCCGGCCTTCTGTGAATGGGCAAAGGAACAATATTGGTGGTATCGGCGGGCATCCCGGCACCGGGCGCACCATCATCACCCGGCGGGCCGACGCGGTCTTCGCCGTCGCCATCCGCATCGCCACCCCCGACGGCCGCCTCGCGCCCGAGGCTATCGCCCAGGTCGAGCGTCACGTTGAATTCATCGAGGTCGCGAATCTCACCCAGCGGTGGCAACTGGTCGAGGCTTGCCAGGTTGAAGTAATCGAGAAACTGGCGGGTAGTGGCATAGAGCGCCGGGCGGCCGGGAACGTCCCGGTGACCCACCACGCGCACCCACTCCCGCTCCATCAGCGTGCGGACCAGATCCGAGCTCACCGCCACGCCGCGAATCTGCTCGATATCGCCGCGGGTAATGGGCTGGCGATAGGCGATCAGCGCCAGGGTTTCGAGCAGCGCCCGGGAGTACTTCTTGGGCTTTTCTTCCCACAACCGACCCACCCAGCGCGCCAGCTCCGCGCGCACCTGGAACCGATAACCGCTGGCGGTCTGTTTCAGTTCGTAGCCGCGCTCCTGGCAGTCCGCCTCGAGTTCGGCGAGCGCCGCCAGCAGTTCGCTCCGCTCGGGGCGCTCGGACTCCTCGAACAGCTCTTCGAGGCGCTGCAAACCGAGGGGCTGCCCGGCCGCCAGCAGGGCGCCCTCGATGATATTCTTCAGAGTTGTAGTATCCATGCGTTCTTGTCGGTCTATTGGCTGTCGCCGGGATCGTCGTCTGCCGGGCCGCCATCGGACTCTTCCGCCAGGGTAATCCGGGCCTTGACGTGGATTGGCCCGAAGGGCTCGTTCTGGATCAGTTGCACCAGCGATTCCTTGATCAACTCGAGCACCGCGAGAAACGTGACCACGACCCCCGCCTTGCCCTCGGAGAGCCGGAACAGCGACACGAAGGGAACGAACTGGCCGTGGCGCAACCGCTCGAGCACCTCGGCCATGCGCTCGCGGGTCGACAGGGGCTCAAGCTGGACGTGATGGCTGCGGGTCATGTCGGCGCGATTCATGATGTCGGCGAGGGCGAGCAGTATCTGCTGCAGATCGACGTCGGGGTGGGGGCGCTGGCTGTCGAGGTCCGGTGCCTTTGCGCTCACCAGATAAAAATCCCGGTCCTGCCGCGGCAGCGTGTCGAGATCCTCTGCCGCCTGCTTGAAGCGTTCATATTCCTGGAGCCGACGAATCAGTTCGGCGCGGGGATCGTCCTCTTCCTCTTCCTCTTTTTGCCGGGGCAGCAGCATCCGCGATTTGATCTCGGCGAGCATGGCGGCCATCAGCAGGTATTCGGCGGCGAGTTCGAAGGCCATGGACTGCATCATCTCGATGTAGTCCATGTATTGCCGGGTGATTTCCGCCACATTGATTTCGAGAATGTCGATATTCTGCCGCTTGATCAGGTACAACAGCAGGTCCAGAGGGCCCTCGAAAGCTTCGAGGAACACCTCCAGCGCTTCCGGCGGGATGTACAGATCCTTCGGCAACTCGGTAATCTGCTTGCCGTTGACCATGGCGAACGGCATCTCGCCCTGCTCTGGGCGCAGCGTTTCCCGTCCCTCTGCGCTGTCCACCATCTGCGAATTCACCATGCCATTGAAACCAATGTGTCTGTGCCCTGAATTCGGGGAATTATAGCGTGAAAGCGCGGCGGGCGCGGCCGGCCCTAACCGGCGGCAAAAGGAGCAAAATCGCCCACACCCTGGCGCACCAGTTCCGGCACGTCGCCGGTCAGATCGATCACCGTGGTCGGCTCCAACCCACAGTAGCCACCGTCGACGATCACATCCACACGCTTTTCCAGCGTCGTGCGAATGTCTTCGGGGTCATTGAGAGGCAGCTCGTCACCGGGCAGGATCAAGGTGACACTCATCAGCGGCTCATCCAGTTCCGCCAGCAACGCCTGGGCGATGGGATTGGAGGGCACCCGAAGGCCAATGGTCTTGCGTTTGGGATGCATCAGCCGGCGCGGCACTTCCGAGGTGGCCTCGAGGATAAAGGTATAGGCGCCGGGGGTGTTGGCCTTGAGCATGCGAAATACCTGGTTGTCCACCTTGGCATAAGTGGCGAGTTCACCCAGATCCCGGCACAGCAGCGTGAAGTTATGGTGCTTGTCGAGGTGGCGGATCTGGCGAATGCGATCCAGCGCCGCCTTGTCGCCCAGGTGGCAACCGATGGCGTAGGCGGAATCGGTGGGGTAGACGATCACCCCGCCTTTGCGCACGATCTCCACCGCCTGGTGGACGAGGCGCTGCTGGGGGTTTTCGGGGTGTATATAGAAAAGCTGACTCATGACGATGGCTGGTGATTGGCGACAGGGTGCCACTATACAGGGGTTGCAGGATGGGCGTAACAGGTTTCATTGCGTCTGCAGGGGGAACACCGCGGCCGGATGTCCGGGTGCAGAAGCGATGTCGGTCCGGGTTGAGCGCGTAATTTACGGCATCCAACCCTTTGCTTGTCCCCCGGCAACCCCCTAGAATTGCCCTTCGCCCGAATCGTCGACCAACCATGACCGATATTGCAACCAAAGAGCAGCCCCACAAAGCGGAGAACCTGCTGGTCAACCTGCTGTTCAATATCGTCGCGCCGACCCTGATCCTCACCAAGTTGAGCGGCGGCGACCACCTCGGCACCACCAACGCCATTCTGCTGGCCCTCGCCTTTCCTATCGTCTACGGACTCAAGGACATGCTGGTGCGCGGCAAGGTCAATCTGTTTTCGGTGCTCGGGATATTCAGCGTCTCCATGACCGGCGGCATCAGCCTCCTCGGCCTCGCGCCCAAATACCTGGCGTTGAAGGAGGCGGCGGTACCCGCCACCTTCGGCCTCGCCACCCTGGTATCGATGAAGACCCCCTACCCGCTGGTCAAGACCTTCATCTACAACGACGCCATCCTCGATACCGGCACCATCGAACGGCAACTGGCCGAAAACGGTAACGGCAAGGCATTCGAACGCCGCCTCATGGTGGCCTCGCTGCTGGTGGCCGGATCGTTCTTTCTGTCCTCGGTGCTCAACTACCTGCTGGCAATCATCATCGTCACCGCCTGGCCGGGCACTGTGGAATATAACGAACAGCTCGGTACAATGACCGCTCTGAGCTTCCCGGTGATCGCCCTGCCCGCCACCCTGGTGATGGTCGGTGCGATGATCTACCTGTTCAAGGGCATCACCACGCTCACCGGACTGGATCTCGAACACATCATCAAACATCGTCACAAGGAAAAATAACCCAATGTGGTACGCCATCATCAGCACCGACGTGGCCGATAGTCTGGCGAAGCGCCTGGCCGCCCGTCCCGATCACCTGGCGCGGCTCGCGACCCTGAAGGATGAGGGCCGCCTGTTCGCCGCCGGCCCCCACCCCGCCATCGACAGCGAGGACCCCGGCGCCGCCGGCTTTTCCGGGAGCCTGATCATCGCCCGTTTCGACAGCCTCGACGCAGCCCAACGCTGGGCGGACGACGATCCTTATATCGCCGCCGGCGTCTACGCCAGCGTTACCGTCAAGCCCTACAAGATCGTCCTGCCGTGACCGAGGACCCCATGGCCGCCACTCCACCGAACATCGACAAGGTTGACCTGTCATGCTGAGAACCCTGATCACCGTGCTGCTGACCGCGGTTCCAGTCATGGCCATGGCCCAGACCCGCTACATCACCGACGAGTTGCGGGTTCCGCTGCGCAACTCCCCCTGCGACACCTGCACCATCATTCATCCGGGGCTCACCGCCGGCACCTCGCTCACCCTGGTCGACAGGGAAAATGCCTGGGCCCGGGTCACTACCCGGGATGGCGTCAGCGGCTGGTTGCCGGAACTCTACCTGGCAACGGAGCCGGTCGCCCAGGGCCGCCTCGCCGCCCTGGATGCCAGCAACAACACCCTGAAGGCGGAAAACAGCAACCTGAAAAGCCAGCTGGCGGAAATCACCGCCGCCTATGATGAGCTGGAAAAGCAATACGCCACCGAAAATGAAACCCTCAACACCATCGAAGTGGAGCTCTCCAGCGTCAGGAAAATCTCCAACAATGCCCTCGCTCTCCAGGAGCAGAACGAAGAGTTGATCAAGCGCAACCGCATGCTGCAAAGCGAGATCGATGTGCTCACCGCCAGCCGCGACCAATTGCAGAGCGACAACACCCAGCGCTGGTTCATGTACGGCGGGCTCGCGGTATTCCTCGGCGCCCTGCTCGCCGTGCTGTTGCCCCGCCTCAAGCCGCGCCGCCGTTATTCGGGATGGGGCTGACATGACGATGATCAGATCGCTTGCCCTGACCCTCGGCCTGCTGCTCAGTGGCGTTGCCGCCGCTGAAGACAGCGCCCCGGTGCGGGTGAGCCTGGATACCGATCGCGGCGAAATACTGCTCGAGCTCTACCCGGACAAAGCGCCGCATACAGTCGCCAACTTCCTCGACTACGTCGACCGCTACTACTATGACGGGCTGATCTTCCACCGCGTGGTGAAAGGCTTCGTCATCCAGAGCGGCGGCCACAACTTCGACCTCAGCGCCAAGGAACCCGGCGAGCCGGTGGTCAACGAGTCCGCCAACGGCCTTGCCAACCGCCGCGGCACGGTCGCCATGGCCCGCCATGCCGATCCCGACAGCGCGCGCTCGCAGTTCTATATCAATCTCGCCGACAACGCCAACCTCGATCCGAAAGGTGACAAGCCCGGCTACACCGTATTTGGCAAGGTCATCGACGGGATGAAGGTGGTGGACGACATCGGCCGGTCGAAAACCCGGCGGGTCGACAAGTTCGACAACCTGCCGCTGGAACCCGTGCAGATCCTCCGCGCCCGGGTGGTGACCGAGCCGTGATCCAGCTCAGTGTCAATCTCAACAAGATCGCCCTGGTGCGCAACTCCCGCGACGGCAACTATCCGTCGGTCACCGCCTTTGGCGAGACCTGCATCGCCGCCGGCTGCGACGGCATCACCGTCCACCCGCGGCCCGATCAGCGCCATATCAGGCCCGGCGACGTCCGCGATCTCGCCGCCCTGGTCAAGCGTCATTCCGGACTGGAATTCAATATCGAGGGCAACCCCTTCGCGCCGCCCCAGGGCGGCTATCCGGGGCTGCTCGCCCTGGTCGAGGAAACCGCTCCCGACCAGTGCACCCTGGTCCCCGACAGCAACGACCAGCTGACCTCCGATCACGGCTTCGACCTGACCCGGTCGGGCGACGCCCTCGCCCCCATCATCGCGCAGCTCCACCACCTGGGAGTGAGGGTGAGCCTGTTCATGGACCCCGAGCCGGAACAGATCCGCCTGGCCAAAGACCTCGGCGCCGACCGCATCGAACTCTACACAGGCCCCTACGCCGCTGTCTGGAACGATCCTCAGCGCCTGGAGCCCCTCTTTATCCGCTACCGCGACGCCGCCCTGCTGGCAACGGATATCGGCCTCGGAGTCAATGCCGGACACGACCTCAACCTCGACAACCTCGGCCGTTTCGCCACAGTGCCGGGGCTGCTCGAAGTGTCCATCGGCCACGCCCTGACGGTCGACGCCCTGAGAATCGGCATGGCCAACGCCGTCGCCGCCTACAAGGATTTGCTCCGCTGACCATGGCTGACCCCGGCATCGAGCGCCCGGTGCTGAACGTGGTGGGCTGCGGCAAGCTGGGCTCGACCCTCGCGCGCCTGCTGGCGCAGTCCGGCGCGGCAACCCTCGGCGGCCTCTACAGCCGCACTCCCGGCAACGCTGAAAATGCTCGCCAATTCGCCGCGGCCGGCACGGTCTGCGCGACCCTCGCCGAGTTGCCGCCCGCCGGGCTGTGGCTGCTGTCGGTGGCCGACGACGCCATCGCCGAGATCGCCCGCCAACTCGCCCGGCTGTTC
>JBAZCN010000160.1:0-7398 GCA_041655035.1 Porticoccaceae bacterium
ACCTTCGAGCATTTGCACGTGGCGGAATACGCCAGCCATGTGCGCCAGAGGTTTTATCCCTATTACTCCGCCTACCTGAAACCCTTGTTCGGGGACCCCATGCCAACAGCGGTATTCGAACAGATGCTGTCGCCCCAGGGGTCGCTGGTCGCCGGCAGCAGCCAGCAGGTGATCGACAAGCTGCTGTTCCAGCGCGAGCTGTTCGGCACCGATCGTTTTTTCGGCCAGATCGATATCGGCGGCCAGCCTCACAGCGAGGTTCTCCGCGGTATCGAACGTTTCGCAACGGAAGTCGCGCCGGTGATCCGCCGGGAAACCGCCGGCGCGACGCCAGTTCCAGGCCGGTAAGAGTGCCGCCAGTCGCCGTGGTATGGCGCCGCCGGTGATGGCCTCGCAAGCCACCCGGTCGCGGTCGATCAGGTACCGCAGAAAGTCTGCCGTACCGCCTGGTGTGGCAGGGGCGGCACGGCCAGGTCCTGGTCGTCCGGGTCGTAGTCGAACGGTCGCCCCAGACGCTCCACCAGGCGGTGGAAGGGGCCGAAATCGCCGTCCTGCTCCGCGGCCTGAATGGCCTGTTCCACCCGATGGTTGCGGGGAATATAGGCGGGATTCGCCGCGTACATGGAGCGTTGCCGCTCAGCGGGGCTGTAGCCATCCCCGTCATGCAATTCCCGCCATGCCTCGATGAGTGGGTCCAGGGAAGGCGGCAATGGATAATTCACCGAGCCCATCTGGTCGCCTTGCGGGTCGGCGAGGTCCGCCAGCCGGCGGAAGGTCAGGGTAAAGTCCAGTTGCTGTGTCGTCATTTGCGCGAGCAGCGCCTCCGCCAGTTGCGCCGACGCCTCGCTGGGAACGCCGATCCCCAGCTTGCGGTGCAAACCCAGGCTGTAGGCTGTCTCGTACTGGCGGCTGAAATCGTCGAGGATCGCCTGGGCGCGCCCGATCACCTGCTTGTCATCAACGCCCGGCCCCTCGGCCGCGATCAGCACCGGCAACAGCGATTGCGCCAGCCAGGACAGGTTCCACTGAGCGATGACCGGCTGGTTCCGG
This sequence comes from Porticoccaceae bacterium, assembly GCA_041655035.1. Lineage (GTDB taxonomy): Bacteria > Pseudomonadota > Gammaproteobacteria > Pseudomonadales > Porticoccaceae > NAT127. The sequence goes on from JBAZCN010000160.1 coordinate 1,051, forward strand.
TAAGCGTAGCGCTTGCCCTGGTCGATGGAACTGTAGCAGGCCTGCGGATCGTAGCTGTCCATGAAGGCGCAGGGGCCGTAGTCGATGGTCTCGCCGCAAACCAGCATGTTGTCGGTGTTCATCACGCCGTGGATGAACCCCACCAGTTGCCATTGGGCAATCAGCTGCGCCTGCCTTGCCACCGCCTGTTCCAGCAACGCCAGATAAGGATTATCCGCCTGCCGTGCAATGGGGAAATCCCGTTCGATCAGGTGGTCGGCGAGCAGTTGCAGCGCCTCGGTATCGTCCTTCGCCAGAAAATACTGGAAGTGGCCCACCCGGATATGGCTGCGCGCCACCCGGGTGAGAATGGCGCCGGGCAGAGCCCGATCGCGGTAGACCGGCTCGCCGGTGGTCACCGCCGCGAGGCTGCGGGTGGTGGCAACGCCCAGCGCCGCCATCGCCTCGCTGACGATGTATTCCCGCAACACCGGTCCCAGCGGAGCGCGGCCGTCGCCCATTCGCGAATAGGGGGTCTGGCCGGCCCCCTTGAGCTGGATATCGTGACGGCGGTTGCCGGCGTCCACCACCTCACCGAGCAGAATGGCGCGGCCATCGCCGAGCCGGGGATTCCAGCCGCCGAACTGGTGCCCGGCGTACACCGTGGCGATGGGCTCGGCGCCCGGTGGCACGCGGTTGCCGGCGAAAACCTGCAGTGCGTCGTCGGAACTCAGCCAGTCGGGATCGATTCCCAACTGACCGGCCAGCAGCGGATTACTGTGGATAAGCGCCGGGCCGGCGACCGCTGTGGGCCGTTCCCTGGCATAGAACCGCTCCGGCAGGCGGATATAGGTGTTATCGAACGCGATGGGCGGATTGTTCGTCACTTTACAGTGCCTCAGTGAAAACCATTAGGGAACGTCCGGCGCCTGCACCAGTGGGGCTAAAGCATCCACTCGATTGGCAGTATCGACAGGAACGAAACACCCACGCGCTTCCAGAAGCCCACGCCGGGCTCGCTGTCGTGGCGCTGTTGCCGGTCGCCGTGGCGTTCGAGCCAGTACAGCTTGCCCTTTTCGTCCAAGCGGACTTCATAGGCATCCTCCAGGATCTGCCCCTCGAACACGGCCTCGATATCCCGCGCCAGGGCCGGGCTTTCGATGACAAAACCGAGTTCGGTGTTGAGCCGGGCCGAACGCGGGTCGAAATTGAACGAGCCGACGAAGATTCGCGCCTGGTCCACGGCAAAGGTCTTGGCGTGCAGGCTGGAGCCGGAGCTGCCGAAAGGCCCGGCACTCTCGTTGCGCTTGCCCTTGGGCGAGACCCGGCGCATTTCGTAGAGCCGGATTCCGGCCTCGAGCAGCGCCTTGCGGCGCTTGGCGTAGCCGGCATGCACCGCGGCGACATCGGTGGCCTCCAGCGAGTTGGTGAATATCTGGATCCTGACGCCCTCCCGGGCCATGCGCGTAAAGAACTCGACGCCGGTCGCGGTCGGCACGAAGTAAGGAGATACCAGTTCGACCGTGGCTTGCGGCGCACCGATGATCACGCCCAACTGGTGCATCAGCAGTCCCGGCTTGCCTATCTTGCCGAGCCCTTTTGCCGGGTCGTCGCTGACCATCGTCACGTCGGCCCACTCCAGCGCCAGTTGCCCGGCCAGGAGGTCGCGGATAAACGCCGATTGCCGCACTGCGAGCAGGTACGAGGCCGCCGCGGGGTCGGCCTCGGTAATGGTCGCGTTCAACCGCGCCGCCTCCCCCGGTTCGACCAGCGGCAGAACCGCCGACACCGGATAGGCGGAGGCACTGCTCCAATAACGATCGAAATCCCCGGACACGTCGGCCACCACCGGCCCCACTCCCAGCACATCGAGGTCGGCAAACAGCATATCCTTGGTAGCGCCGAAATATTCGTCGCCGATATTGCGGCCACCGATGATGGTGGCCTGGTTGTCGGCGGTGAACGACTTGTTGTGCATCCGCCGGTTGGCCCGGGAAAAATCCGTGATATAGCCAATGGGCTTGGGCGAGCGGATCACAAAGGGGTTGAACAGCCGCACCTCGATATTGGCGTGCTGATCCAGCACCGCCAACTCGGCGTCGAGGCCGTTGGTGCCATTGTCATCGAGCAACAAGCGCACCCGCACCCCCCGTTCGGCGGCGGCGAGCACCGCCTTCAGCATCAGGGTGCCGGTGGTATCGCCATGCCAGATATAGCTCTGGATATCGAGGGTCCGCTCCGCCGCCCGGGTCAACAGAATCCGGGCGGCAAAGGCATCGAAGGGATCGCTCAGCGACGCGATGCCGGACTTGCCGGGATGGGCATCGACCCTCGGCGCCAGCGCGCGGCCGAGTGGCGTATCGCGGGCCTCGCCATCGGTGAGCGCAGTGGAGATGCTGCGCCCGTCGAGCGGGGGCAGTGACGCGCATCCGACCAGAAGATTGACGCACAAGAATGGCACCAGACGCCGCGCAAGCCGTGCGGAGGCGCCAGGGGTTGGCGACATCGCCTTCATGGCCTGACGCTCGTGAGCAAGGCGACAACTGCGCCCGGGGAGAATGACAAAGGCACGCAAAATACCTGTTCTGGAATACCGATGACCATTATTGCAGCAAAATACCGGGTGTACAGGCCCATCCGCCGGAAGGTCGCCGGGCGGGACGAGAACCGCCGCCGGCGATACCGGGGAAACACCGCCGGCACCAGCGCGAAAGTTTGCCTTGGGCTGAATCATTGTCTAGGTTATAGGCTGGCAGCATCCCCTGGAGCCTCCCATGATCAGCCTCTACTACTGGACGACCCCCAACGGCCACAAGCTCACCATCTTCCTCGAGGAGACCGGCCTTCCCTACACCTTGATACCTGTCAATATCGGCAAAGGCGAACAATTCGCTCCGGAGTTTCTGGCGATTTCGCCCAACAACAAGATCCCTGCGCTGGTGGATGACGATCCGCCCGGAGGCGGCGGCGCCCTGCCGATCTTTGAATCCGGCGCCATGCTCCAATACCTCGCGGAAAAAACCGGGTGCTTGCTGCCGACCGATCCCCACGGCAAGTACAAGGTCTTGCAGTGGCTGTGCTGGCAGGTGGCCCACCTCGGGCCGATGCTCGGCCAGAACCATCATTTCCGCAACTACACCGCGGAAAAGCTCGACTACGCCATCGATCGCTACCAGAAGGAGAGCGAACGTCTCTATGGCGTTCTCGAAGACCAGCTGGCGGGACGGGACTACATCTGCGACGACTACAGCATCGCCGACATCGCCTGTTACCCCTGGATCCTGCCGGAAGGCCAGGGCATCGACCTGAGCCAGTTCCCCAATATCCGTCGCTGGAAAGACCGGATCGCGGAGCGCCCCGCGGTGCAAGCGGCCTACCGTGTCGCCGACGACTTCAAGGCATCGGCCGAAACGGTCGCCGACGAGGAGTCGCGGAAAATCCTTTTCGGCCAGGGGCGGCGGGTCTAGCAAACAGTATCTATACTGCACTGACGGCATCAGCCAGGAGCGCGGCCCCATTGCCCGGTCCCCATGCACAGCCTCAGCCAACCGGGTACGGTAAGGAAGCGTCATGAAGTTCTCGTTCGCAGCAGCAGCCGCCAGCCCACTTTTGCGACAACTGGTACTGTACACCGCCCTGGCGGTGTCTCCGGCGTCCGCGCTGGCAGGAGACAGCAAGGGCACCTTCACCCTGGCCCTGGAAAACGACCTGTTCGCCGCCGGCTCGGATAGCCACTATACCCACGGTACCGAGATCGCCTACGTCAGCGATACCTACATGCCGGGCTGGATGGACTCGGTACTCGGCGTCCTGCCCTTCCATCGAGACGGGGATGATGCGCGGATCAGCTGGTCGCTCGGCCAACAGATGTACACCCCCGCGGACCTCGACAGCACCGCGCTGATCGTCGACGACCGCCCTTACGCGGGCTGGACGTACACCAGTCTCGGCGTGCTGTCCGAGTCGCAGCACGACAGCAAACGCCATGTGGATATTCTCGAACTGATCGTCGGCATCGTCGGCCCGGATTCCGGCGCCGAGAAGACCCAGCGGGCGATCCACAAGATCCTGGACTCCGACAGGCCCCGGGGCTGGGACAACCAGCTCGGCAACGAGATCACCGCCGACCTGCGCTACCAGCGCAAGTGGGCCTGGCCGCTGATCGACAACCGTATCGACGTCCTGCCCTTCGGCAGTTTCACCCTGGGCAGCTCGCAGCGCCGGGCGAGCGCCGGCTTTACCTTCCGTGTGGGCTCCGGGCTCAACGCCGATTACGGGCCGCCGCTGATCCATCCCAAGGAGGGCTCGTCCAGTTACTTCAAGGCCAGCCAGGTGTTCTACTGGTATCTGTTCATCGGCGCCCAGGGAGAATTCGTCGACTACAATATTTTCCTCGATGGCAACAGGGATGGCGACAGCCACAGTGTCGACCGCGAGGAATGGATCGGCAATATCCAGGCCGGCGCCGTAGTGGGTGCCGGCAACTGGCGCATATCGTTGACCAACCTGTTCCTGTCGCGGGAATTCAAAACCCAGGATGAGCCTGATGAATACGGGTCGATCGCGGTGTCCTACCGCTTCTAGCCGGCAACCCTAAACAAACGGGGGTTGCCCTGCGGCGCGCCACCAATGACATCGCCCGCGATATAGTGCCCCATACTCGTCATGGAATCTCACCATGGACAATACCCCCGCTATGGATAACCCTCGCGCTTCCCGCCCGATGATCCTGATCGGCACCCTCCAGGGAGGGCTGCTGTGGTGGCTGTGGCGGGCGGCGGGCGAAGGCCTCTGGCCCGCCACCCAGCCGATCTGGATGGGCGCCCTGCTGTGGGGCGGGCTGGCGGCGCCACTGGCCTACTATCTGTCGGAAAACACCGGCCTCGGCGGCCGCCGCCGCGCGCTATTGCTGCTGGCGTTCACCGCGGTACAAACACTGCTGGGCGCCTACGCCGGCTGGATGGAAAGCCCGTCGGGCTCCGTCGAGCGCGCCCTGCGCCTCGATTCGCTCGGCACTTTTGGCCAGATAACCGCCGCCCTGATCATGGGCTTCATCGCGCTCAGCCTCGCTTGCGGCTGGCGGCGCGGCCGCTGGGACTACCAACGGCTGTTCCGCCTGGCGTGGCGCAACGGCGGGCTGTGCGCCAGTGCCGCCGGTGTTACCGCACTGTTCTGGATCGTCCTGTTCGCCGGCGCCATGCTGATGGACATCATCGGCATCGGCTTTATCCGGGAGTTGATCGCCAAACCGATATTCGCCTTCCCGGTGACGGGAATGATCGTCGCCGCGGCATTTGCCCTCGGCCACACCCGCGCGTCGATGCTCGACAATCTCCGGCACTTCTGGCTGGCACTCAACAGCTGGCTGCTGCCGCTGTTGCTGGCTTTTGGCGCGATGTGGGTGGCGGCCCTGCCGTTCACCGGTGTCGGACCGCTGTTCGACACCCGCTCGGCGGCATTCATCCTGCTGTGGTTTGCCGCGCTGGCGGTGAATTTTCTCAATTGCGCCTGGCAGGATGGCCGCGCTCCGCCGCCCTATCCCACCTGGCTGGCCAGGATCGTCGGCTACGGGTGGCTGTCCCTGCCCGTGGTCGCGGCCATAGCCGGCTGGGCCCTGCTGCTGCGGGTCCGCCAGCACGGCTGGACCGAAGACCGCGTGTGGGCAGCTCTGGTATGGCTGATGGCCGCAGGCTATGCCGTCGGTTACGGATTGTCGCTGATTCCCCGCCGCGGCGGGCGACCGTGGATGGCCACCGTCGCCCGAACCAATATCCCCATGGCGCTGTTTCTGGCCGCGGCCCTGACTTTACTGGCCAGCCCCATAGGAGACCCGCGGCGCATCGCGGTCGCCAGCCAGGTCGCCCGGTTGCAGGGCGGCGCCGTGGCCGCCGAGCACTTCGATTACGACTATCTGCGCTGGCGCACCGGTCGCTGGGGCACCCAGGCCCTGGCCATGCTGGGCGAAGGTCCCGACGAAGCCATCGCCAGCCGCGCCCGGCAGGCGCTGGCGCGACAAGTCCAGTACCCCGGAAAAGTCGCTGACGCCCCGCTCCTCGACCGGGGCGAAGCCCGGGCCCGCATCGAACTTCTCGGCGCCGCCGGCGACGCCGCCGGGGTGATGGACAGTCTGGTGGATTATCTGCGCGAGGGCGATCGGCCGTGGAACGTCGCCGCCTGTCTCCAGCCCCGCCAGCGCTGCGCCATCTGGCTCGAGGATCTCGACAACGACGGGCGCGAGGAAGCCTTGCTGCTCACCGCTTACGATACGATGGGCGTTACCAGTGCCATGGTGCTCGCCGCCGATGACAGCGGCTGGCGCCATGTCGCCACCGTCAATCACAGCCTGCGCTTCGCGCAGTGGACCAAGGC
>JBAZCN010000161.1:0-7295 GCA_041655035.1 Porticoccaceae bacterium
GCAGGCCGATCACGCACCATCGGATGAAACCCCGGCGAACCGACTCCCCATGGAGCGCCCACCAGCCCACACGAGACAATCTATGACTGCCGGTCCGCAACAAATCCCCTCACCGCCCCGCGCGAGCCGGCGACAATGGCTGGGCCTGGCGGTATTGGTACTGCCCACCCTGCTGCTCGCCCTCGACATGACGGTGCTGCACCTCGCCGTGCCACATCTCAGCGCCGATCTGAAGCCTACCAGCAACCAGTTATTGTGGATCCTCGACATCTACGGATTCATGATTGCCAGCTGCCTGATCACCATGGGCACCCTCGGCGACCGTATCGGACGCCGCCGTCTTCTGCTCACCGGCGCTGTAGCCTTCGCCGCGGCCTCGGTGGCCGCGGCGTTCTCCCATACCGCCGAAGCCCTCATCCTCACCCGGGCCCTGCTCGGCGTCGCCGGCGCCACCTTGATGCCGTCGACACTGTCACTGATCCGCAATATGTTTCATGTCGACAGTGAACGCACCCTCGCCATCACCGTGTGGATGACCGGCTTTATCGTCGGCAGCGCCATCGGACCTTTGGTCGGCGGCGCAATGCTGGAGTATTTCTGGTGGGGGTCGGTTTTTCTGCTGGCGGTGCCGGTGATGGTGATCCTGCTGGTGTGCGGGCCGTTGCTACTGCCCGAGTTCCGCGACCCGAAGGCGGGCCGCCTGGATATCGGCAGCGCCCTGCTGTGCATCTTCGCCCTGCTGCTGGTGATCTACGGCCTCAAGACGCTGGCCCGCACGGGTCCTGATGCCATTGCCCTGCTGGCGCTGGCGATCGGCCTGGGCACCGGCACCCTGTTCGTGAGACGCCAGCGGCTATTGGCCGACCCCATGCTGGAACTGACATTGTTCAGCAATCAGACATTCTCGACCTCGGTCGGCGCCCTGTCACTCAGCATCATGGCCATGTCCGGCGCCTGGCTGATGGTGTTCCAGTACCTCCAGGGCGTGCTCGGAATGACACCGCTGAACGCCGGGCTGGCCATGCTGCCGGCCACGCTGGCCCAGATACTCGCAGCAGCGCTGGTGCCGCCGCTGGCGCGGCGCTTGCGCCCCTCGATATTTGCCGGCACCGGGCTGTTGATGTCCGCCCCCGGGTTTGTCCTGATCGGCATCGGCGCCACCGCCAACAGCTTTGTCATATTCATCCTCGGCACCCTGGTGATGAGTATCGCGATGATGCCGATGATGATCCTCGGCACCGATCTGGTCATCAGCTCAGCGCCGCCGGCCAAGGCCGGCGCGGCCTCGGCGATCTCGGAAACCGCCTCCGAACTGGGCATGGCCCTGGGTGTGGCGATCATCGGCAGCATCGGCAATTCCGTGTACCGCCGCGACGTCCTGCAAACACTGCCGGCCAATCTGCCGGAGGAGTGGCGGGCGGTTGCCACCGAGACCCTCGGCGGCGCAATCGCCTCAGCGGCACAACTGCCGGAGGCCCTCGCCTCCCCCCTGCTGGCCAGCGCGCGGCAGGCCTTCACCAAAGCCGTTCAGGTCAATGCCCTTATCGGCGCCGCCATCGCCGTCGTCACCGCAATGATCGTGTGGCGCTACCTGCGCCGTGTCGACCCGCAGTCAGTGGCGCCAACACAGCCCTGACCAGCCGGAGGCCACCGTGAAAAGAGACGGACACGAACATTCGCGGCGAGACGGAGTCTAATGACCACACCAGATACCCCGTGGAGACCTGCATGACTTCCCTTGGCAAGCGCTGTTGTTCCCTGCTCGCCCTTTTGATCGCCGGTGTACTGATCACCGCCTGCGCCAGCGGACCGGCCAAGCCGGTAGTGGATTACAAACCCGACTACGACTTCAGCCAGACGAAGACCATTGCCTTCTACGAAAAATCCGGCCAGGTGAGTGGCGACAATCCCATGCAGCTGAGCGATATCCAGAAGGAGCGTATCGACCAGGCGCTGGGCCGCGCCCTGGGCGCCAAAGGCTTGACCATGGTCGATGACGTCAGTCAGGCCGACATGCTCGTCAGCTGGCACCTGGTCACTCAATTCAAGACCGAGGTCCGCAGCTTCGGCACTTCGCCGCTGTACGACCCCTTCTGGGGTTACAACCGCTACAGTCTCTACAGTTGCTGGAGCTGCATGCCGATGTACAACGAGGTGTCATCGGACAATTACACCGAGGGCACCTTTATCGTCGACATGATCGACCCGACCCTGGAAAAATCGGTGTGGCGCGGTATCACCCAGTCTCGCCTCAGAGGCAACCCCAACGCCGATCAGAGCAGCTACGACGAGGCCGCGGTGGAAATATTCCGCCAGTTTCCGCCGGCACCTGCGCCGCTGGACTGACCCATCATCCACCGCTTCCCCTGTCGACAGGGTCAGCCGGCAGGGTTCGGCGACGGGATACGCGCAGCAGGGGCGTCGCTCCCGGCGCCGGTTGCCGTCAGCGCGTTGCTGGCGAGGCCTTCGGGAGTTGCCCAGGCACCAGCAACGCTTCGAGCAGACTGGTTAGAAACGCCGCGCTCACCGCGCCGATCAGCGTCAGCGAGACGCGCAGCACGGTGGCGTCCAGTGGCGCCTGGGTGGTCAAGGCGCCGACGATCAAGGCGATCATCGCCGAAAGCGCAAACTGGTAAACCATCGGCGGATGGCGCCCGGCCATCATCCGGCTGGCGAGGAACAGGCAACCGAGGAAAACAAGCGACAACAGAATACTGAGGTGCGCCGCCACCGAAAACACTCCGATGATCAGCAGCGCCAACCCTCCCCCCAGCAGGGTGGCGAAGGTGCGTTCGCGGGCTTCGGCAAAGAGTTGCTCGCGGGTTGGAAAAACCATCACGAACACCGCGGCGATGGACAACATCAGGCTGGATGCATCCACCACGGTGTACAGCCAGAGCGTCAGCAGCAACAGCACCCCGCCACGGATCAGCGCCCGGCGGCCGTGATAGCCCCCTGCCGCCGGCTCATAGACCTCGACGAAACGCTCGCCGGTCGCCGGTGGCAACAGCGCGTACAACAACGGGATGGTCACCAGCGCCGCGCAACTGCCTTCCACGAAGGCGTCGCGCATCATCTCCATCGCCTGGATGGAGTTCATGCCCATCACCGACATCAGCACCGTGACGATCAAGACCAGCATGCCGATGGGATTGCCGGTGCGCAGGATCAGATAGTAGGCGGCGACGCAGAATACACCGATGATGGTGATCAGCACTGCCGGCATCGGCCGGGTGAGCGACACGATGAGCGAGAACAGCACGATCATCGCCATCATCGCGATCGGGCCGCCGATGGCCTTTTTCGCATCGAAGGCCTTGCGCATGCCGGCCATCAGGCCGACGGTCAGGGCGGGCATGATCATCGGCATCGGTGACTGCACCAGGATCGCCACCAGCAATCCGATCACCGCGCCACTGGCGAGCCGCACCGCGAACAGCGGATCATCTTCCTCCCGGGGACGAGGTGCAACGTACATGAGCGGCCCTCAATACAGGTAGGATAGCCAGGAGCGCACGCGCAACAGTGCCGCCGAAGCCCAGGCAACCGGGTTGCCCGTGCCCTTGGCATACACCACCACGCTCACCTTGCCGCCGGCGCGCACCGCCTGCGGCCAATCCCCCAGGCCGCCTTCGAGTTCGATGTGCACCGGCATTCGCCGCGCAGGCTCGAACCATTCATTCTCCGGCCGGTTCTGCATCAGGCCGCCCGCCGACGGCCGGCCCGGATCGATACCCCAGGCGATGCTCTGCACCTGGCCGGAAAAAATCCGCCCGGGCACGGCATCGAAGAGGATTTCGACCTGGTCACCGGCTCCCACGTTGCCGAGCTGGTTTTCGCGCAAGTCGGCGGTGATCCAGGCACCGCGGGCATCGAGGAAAGTGAGCGTGGGGGTGCCCGGGGCGACGTACTGGCCAATGGCGAGTTGGAGATTGGTCACCGCGCCGCGGGTCGGCGCCCTCACCGTGGCAAACTGCAAATCGAGCTGGGCCTGTTCGAGGCGCACCTGCGCCGCGCGCACTTCCGGATTGGAGGCGTCGATGGCGCCGAGCCCCAGCATGGCGCTCTCGAGATCCGCCTCGGCGCGCGCCAACTGCGCCTGGGCGGTGCGCAGTTCGGCCCGGGCATCATCGGCCTGGGCCTGCGACACCAGCCCCCGCTCGACCAATGCCAGGGTGCGGTTGGTGCTGGAGCGCACGTTCTCCAGATTGGCCCGGGCCTGGGTGACCCCGGCCTGGGACGACACGATGGCCGCCGCCGACGCCTCCGTCGACTGGACGGCCTGGGCGAGGTTGGCCTCCGCCTGCCGCACCGCGAGTTCGAAGGAGCGCGGATCGAGCTGGAACAGCGCGTCTCCTGCGGCAACCACGTCGCCATCCTGAACGAAGACCTCGGTGACCTGACCGGCGACCCGCGGCGACAACTGGGCGATATAACCCGATACCGCGCCCCGCGAACTGTAGGGCGCCAGGCGATCCGTCGCCACGTACCAGGCCACCAACAGGAGGATGACGGCCACCAACCATCCCGCCACCTTGCGCGCCGGATTGCGGAGCGGGGCCGGAACCCCGGCGTTGTCTGCGGATGATCCTTCCGCATCGCCATCGGTGGTCACCACCAATGCCTGTTGAGAATCATCAGAAATGGCCCTATCCAGAGGCTTGTCGGGGGTCATGCTTTCTCCTATGTGCGGCTATCCGGGGATGATTGTACAAAACCGGCCAGCCCCTGTATCCCGGGCGGGCGGTTTTTGCCGAGCTATGTTGTCGACGGCTCCAAGCCCCGATCAGAGCACATCGGCAACCAATAGTTTCAGATACCCGGTTTCAGCGCCCACAACCGCGATCTCGGCAGTGCCCGTTCACTCTTCGAGATTCAGCAAATCCGGGTCGCCGCCGCGGGCGCTCAGGTTTTCGCTCCAGGTTTTCTCGGTGGCGAAGCGCGGCAGGTAGAAGGGGCCGCCGGTCTTGGGACCAGTGCCCGACAGCCCCTGCCCGCCGAACGGCTGGGTGCCAACCACAGCGCCGACCATGGTGCGATTGACGTAGGTATTGCCCACTCTGGTGCGGCTGAATATCTCCCGCGCAAAACCGGCGATACGGCTGTGGACCCCCAAAGTGAGCCCGTAACCCGAGGCATTGATCTGGTCGATGACATCATCGAGCCGATCGTGACGGTAGCGGATGATATGCAGGATCGGACCAAATACCTCGCCAGTGAGCTGATCGAGGCGGTCGATGGCGAAGATATGGGGCGCCACGAAAGTGCCGCTGTCTAGCTGCGCCGGCACTTCCAGCCTGCCGAGCAACCGCGCTTCGCGCTCCATCCGCCTGATATGCGCCAGCAGCCTGAGGCGCGCCGGCTCATCGATCACCGGCCCGATGTCGGTGTCGATGCGGGCCGGATCGCCGAGGCGTTGTTCAGCGAGCGCAGCCGCCAGCCGCGCGCACAGATCGTCGGCGATCTCGTCCTGGACGAACAGCACCCGGAGCGCCGAACAGCGCTGCCCGGCGCTGTGGAAAGCCGACACCATCACATCGTCCACCACCTGCTCCGGCAGCGCGGTGGAATCCACCAGCATGACGTTCTGGCCGCCGGTTTCGGCGATCAGCGCGGCGATCGCGCCATCCCGCGCCGCAAGCTGCCGGTTGATGTGCTGGGCGGTAGCAGTGGCGCCGGTAAAAGCGACGCCGGCAATACGGCGGTCGGGCAGCAGCACCGCGCCGATTTCGGGCCCGGAACCCGGCAGCAGTTGCAGTACGCATGGAGGCACTCCGGCCGACAGGAACAGCCGCACCACTTCCGCCGCGATCAGCGGCGTGGCCTCGGCGGGCTTGGCCAGCACGGTGTTGCCGGCGGCGAGCGCCGCAGCGAGCTGGCCGGTGAAAATGGCCAGGGGAAAGTTCCACGGGCTGATACAGAGGAATACCCCGCGGCCGTGCAGAGTCAGGCGATTGTCCTCGCCACTGGGCCCCGGCAGGCGCCTCGGCGCGAAACCGGTGCGCACCTGCAGCCCATAGTAGCGGCAGAAATCCACCGCCTCGCGCACTTCGTCGACGCCATCGCGCAAGGTGCGGCCGGCCTCGTCGGCCAGCAGTGCAACCAGTTCATGGCAGCGCGCCTCGAGGCCATCGGCCATGGCGTCGAGAATCTCCGCGCGCCGCCCCGCTCCCAGCGCATCCCAGGCAGGCTGAGCGGCAACGGCCACCGCCAAGGCTTCGCGAGCCTCGTCCACGGTGGTGTCACGCACCCGGCCTGCCACGCGGCGGCGGTCGGCGGGGCTGGTCACGGGCTGGCCTTGGCCCTGAAGCATCCGTCCGGCGATTATCGGCGCGGCGCGCCACTCACGGCGCCGAGATCGGTCACAGGTTTGCTCCAGCTCGGCCACCACCGCGGCATCGTCGAGCTCGACGCCGGCGGCGGCAGTGCGCGATTCCCCGGCGCACCGATAGAGGTCCCGGGGCCGGGGGATACCAGGATGGCGGTGCGGATCGATGCGCCGCGCCTCTCGCACAGGGTCGGGCAATAATGCGTCAGGTGCAATGCCACGATCGAGAAAGTGGTGGATGAAGGAGCTGTTGGCGCCATTTTCCAGCAAGCGGCGCACCAGGTAGGGCAGCAGTTCCCGGTGGCGGCCCACCGGCGCGTAAATGCGCACCGGCGGCGCGGCTCCCGCCAGCAGGTCGGGCAGATGCCGGTACAGTGGCTCGCCCATGCCATGCAGACGCTGCAGCTCGAAGGGCCGCCCGGCGGCGATCTTCCCGACCATCGCGAGGGTAAGCGCATTGTGGGTGGCGAACTGTGGATAAACGACCGGCGCCGCGTCGAGCAACACCTGCGCACAGGCCAGGTAGCTGAGATCGGTGTGCACCTTGCGGGTGAACACCGGGTAGTCGCGCAGCCCCAACTGCTGGGCCCGCTTGATTTCGCTGTCCCAGTAGGCCCCTTTTACCAGTCGCACCGACAGGTATCGGCCGCTGTCGCGGGCGAGGGCGACGAGCCAGTGGCACAGGGTAGCGGCGCGCTTCTGGTAGGCCTGGACCACCACGCCAAGGCCGTTCCAGCCGCTCAGCCCGGGGTCCTGGACAAGTGCGGCGAGCAGCTCCAGGGACAGCTCGAGGCGCTCGGCCTCCTCGGCATCGATGGTCATGCCGACACCGGCGTCACGGGCCGCGAGGCACAGTTGCCGCAGACGCGGCAGCAGTTCGCCGCGGACCCGCTCGCGCTGGGCGAACTCGTAGCGCGGGTGCAGCGCCGACAGCTTGACCGATATCCCGTCGCGCCGCGGCTCCGGT
>JBAZCN010000162.1:0-7142 GCA_041655035.1 Porticoccaceae bacterium
GCCGCCACGGGCGGCGCTGGTGGCAGACCGTGAAGCGCGCCGCGCCCGCCACCGGCGGCCTGAGCGCACGCCCGGAGTGGGAGCAACCCTACAGTGACACCTTCGACTTCTCCGCCATCGACGACGCCGCCGCCCGCAAGCTGCTGCTGCGCCACCAGCACAATCTCGCTCCGCTGTTCAGCACCCGGTTTCGCCGCGAAACCTGGGCGTACAGTCCAGATCCGGACACCCGGATCCTGATCATGATCGACACCGGCGAGGTGCTGTGCGGCGAACACCGCGACCCCATTTGTGAAATCGAACTGGAACTCGCCGCCGGCAACCCCGTCGACCTGCTGTTGCTCGCCCGGCAACTGGCGGCGGACCTGCCCCTGGTGCCGGATGACACCAGCAAGGCCGCTCGCGGTTATCGCCTGTTTCTGGAACTGCCACTCGCCCCGGCCAGGGCGGAGCCGTCCGGCCTCAGCGCCGACCTGTCGCCAGTGGAAGCCTTCCGCCTGCTGGCCGCCGCCTGCGTGCGCCAGTGGCAGGCCAACGTCGGTGGCGCGGCGACCAGTCACGACCCGGAATTCATCCATCAGCTGCGCGTTGCCCAGCGCCGGCTGCGCTCCCTGATCCGCCTGTTCGCCCCTGCACTGCCCGAGACATTCGTCGCCCACTGGGTCCGCCTGTTGCGGGACAACGCCGGCAGGCTCGGCGATGCCCGCGATCTGGATGTGCTGGAAGACGCAATCCTCGCCCCGGTAACCGGCGCCACCGAGGCCGAGCGCGCCGCGCTGGCGCGCCTCAGGGCAGTGTTCCACGACCTTCGCTCAGCGTCCCGGCAAAACGCCATCGACAGCCTCGACACGGCCTGCCAGGGCCGCCTGCTGCTCGATTTCACCATCGCCCTGCACCAGCTGCCCACCAACAACCTGATCGGCGCGGCAGATCTGGCCACCTTTGCCGGTCTGCAACTGGACGAGGTGCGCAGGAAAGTGCGCAAGCGCGCCAGGGCGGCCCGGGAACAGGAGCCGGCGACCCTCCACGCCCTGCGCCTGACGCTGAAGCAATTGCGCTATGGCATGGAGTTTTTCGCGCCGCTGATGCCGGAAAAAAACGCCCGCCGCCAGCTCCGCAGCCTGTCCCGGGCGCAGGACGCCCTCGGTTTTGTCCACGATATGGATGTGGCCCGCGAACACCTGGCACGCCGCGCCGGCGGCGACCCGGCGCTGCTCGCCGCCAGCGCTTTCGTCTGCGGCTGGCACGGCCCCCGCTACCACAAGCTCTGTCGACGCGCCCTCGCCGACCTGGCGCCACTGGTCGACGGACCTGCCCCCTGGCGGGAATGAGCCGACATGGAGTATCCTTTCCTGCGTGCCGATTTTTTTCACGCCCTCGAAGACAGCGGCAGCGTCACCCCCGAGACCGGCTGGTCGCCACACCACCTGCGCATCATCGAACGCGGCCGCGAACAGGCCTTCATGCCCCTCTACCTGAAAACCCACTCCTGGGGCGAGTATGTGTTCGACTGGTCCTGGGCCGACGCCTACCGGCGCCACGGCCTCGACTATTACCCCAAGCTGCTGTCCGCCGTTCCCTTCACCCCCGCCACCGGCCCGCGCATCCGCTTTGCCGACGGCGTCGACCGCGCGGCACTGACCGCGGCGCTGGTGAGCCAGGCCATCGACCTGGCGGCGGACCGCGGCGCATCGAGCTGGCATATCCTGTTTCCGGAATCCTCGCATCTGGCGCTGCTCGAATCCCCGGCCGACACACCCGGCCTGATGCGCCGCACCGGTGTCCAGTTCCACTGGTTCAACGCCGGCTATGACGGGTTCGACGATTTCCTCGGCGCGCTCGCCTCCCGCAAGCGCAAGATGATCCGCCGCGAACGCCGCCAGGTGGCGGAGCAGGGGTTCGCTATCGAAATGCTGAGCGGCGGTGCCATCGGCGCCGACCTGTGGGAGTTCTTCTACCGGGTCTATCACCGCACCTACCTCAAGCGTAGCGGTGGCACCGGCTACCTGACCCGGGAGTTTTTCCAGCAGATCGGCGCAGCCATGCCGGACCAGGTCGCCATGGCGGTGGCTCGCGAGCGGGGCCGGCCGATCGCCGCCGCCCTGTATTTCTTTGATCATGACACCCTCTACGGGCGCTACTGGGGCTGCGAGGGGGAATATGATTTTCTCCACTTCGAACTGTGCTACTACCGCGGCATCGACTTCGCCATCGAACGCAAACTGGGCAGGTTCGACGCCGGCGCCCAGGGTGAACACAAGATCCTGCGGGGCTTCACCCCGGTGGAAACCCACTCATTGCACTGGATCGCCCATCCGGGTTTTGCCGAGGCGGTGCGCCAGTTTCTGCGCCAGGAGGAGGTCAGTATCAGCCGTTATCGGGAGGAGGCGAAGGAGCTGCTGCCGTATCGCAAGGGCAACGGATAGCGGGGGGCAGAGAGCCGGCGGGCGGTGGCTCAGCAAACGGCATCGCCGGGGGCCAGGGGCGGGAAGCCCGCGGACAGGCGAAGCGCAGTCGCACTTCACCCGCCGCAGGCCTTGTCCATTCAGACGGTGACGACGATCTTGCCGAACTGGTGCTGGTTCTGCAGATACAGAAGCGCTTCCCGCGCCTCAGCCAGCGGAAAGGTCCGCTCGATCACCGGCTTGAGTTTGTGCTCGTCGATAAAGGCGAGCATCTCGCGGAAATCCTGCGGATCGCCGACCTGGCTGCCGAGCACCGTGGCGCTGCGCAGGAAGATGTCGGTGGCGTTGACCTTGAATTCGTTGCCCGCCGTGGAGCCGTATATCACGATGCGCGCACCGGGATTGATGCTGCGCACGTAGTTGGCGAAGCTGGGACTCGGCGCACCGTCGATCACCACATCGACGCCGCCGGTCATCGGCATGACCTTCTTGCGCCAGTCGGGATCGTTGAAGTTGAGGCCCGCCTTGGCGC
This sequence comes from Porticoccaceae bacterium, assembly GCA_041655035.1. GTDB lineage: Bacteria > Pseudomonadota > Gammaproteobacteria > Pseudomonadales > Porticoccaceae > NAT127. The sequence goes on from JBAZCN010000162.1 coordinate 2,938, forward strand.
CCATCTTGATGGCGTTCTCGATAACCTGCTCGTTCTCGCCGGTGACGTAGACATTGGCGCCCTTGGCGACGGCAAAGGCCAGGCCCCAGGTAGCCACACCGCCGCCGATACCGATGATCAGGACGGTTTCCCCCGCCTGCAGTTCGCCTTTGAACATCAGCGAACGCCACGAGGTCAGGCCGGTGAGCGGCACCGCCGCGGCTTCCTCCCAGCTCATGAAGGACGGCTTGGGCGCGAGGTTTTCGGCCGGCACACAGATGTACTCGGCAATGGTGCCGGGCCCCGGCATGCCGAGCAGACCAAACTCCTTGGAGGGGGTGCGGCGGCTCGGGCCCCAGTTGAGCCCGGGGTATACCACCACTTCGTCGCCAACTTTGGCGTCGGTCACGCCCTCGCCGACCATATCCACAATACCTGCGGCATCGCAGCCCAGTGTCGCCGGCAACACCATGCCTGGGTATTGGCCGCGAGGGATCCACAGTTCACGGTGGTTGAGCGAAGCGGCCTTGATGGCAACCCGCACTTCACCGGCCTTGGGGGTCGGCGTTTCCACGTCCCTGACCGCGACGCTTTCCGGGCCGTCTGCTGTTTCCAGGTAGAGTGCTTTCATATTGAATATCTCGTTTTGCAGTGCATGGAAGTGTTAATGGTAGCTATTAAACGGGCCCGGCCATAGGCGGGGCCCGACAGGGCTCATTCGGGCGGGCGGCGGAATCGTGTTCAGCGATCGGAGTGAACGAATTTGAACACGGTACCATGACTTTTATGCCGTGCGCCGATGGGTATGCCCCTCCGACAGAACCCCTTGGAGCCTTTGTGGAGCGACAGGGAGCCGATGACGTCGCGTGCAAGCCCTCGACATGGCTCTCGTCAGACTCGTCGCGCATTATATACCGGTCCGCGGCCACAGTCAGCGGACTGTCGCCACAGGGACGGTCGCCGTCCGAACCGGCGCCTCGCGAACCGCTGCCAGCAGCATGCATCCCGCGGCCGGCAGGCGCGCTCCGGCTCCGACGGGAGGGCGGCGCGCCGGCGTCATCCCGCCACCGCCTGTGCGGCCGGGGCAAACACCAGCAGCCGGTTGTTGGCCGGCATCGGCTGGTCCTCCGCCAGCTCCAACCCCGCACCCCGGGCCAGTTCGATGATCGCCTCGCTGTCGCGAATGCCCTGGTGCGGCGCCCACTCCTTCAGGTAGCGATCGAAGCGGGCGTTGCTGTCGCTGGTGAAACGCCCACCGTAGTTGAACGGACCATAGAGGGCGAGCACCGCCGCTGGCGCGGCGACCCGGCCGATGCCGGCGAACATGGCCTGCACCGCAGGCCACGGCATGATATGGCAGGTGTTGGCGGTGAAGAAGGCGTCGAACGGCCCGGCGGGCCAGTCCGGGGCGGTGACGTCGAGCACCAGGGGCCGCGCCAGGTTGGCGGCGGGGAAGTCGTCGATCCAGGCGGCGATGGCCGGGTGATTCTCGGCAAGGTCGCTGGTCTGCCACTGCAGGTGGGGCAGGCGCGGCGCGAAATGGACAGCGTGCTGGCCGGTGCCGCTGCCGATCTCGAGCACCCGGCGACGGTCGGCGAAAACGCGGCGGAGGATGGCGAGAATCGGTTCCCTGTTGTTTTCACAGGCCTGGGAGAAAGGTTTCATTCAGCGCTCCCGCCGCCTCCGGCTTCATCCCGGACAAAGACCCACTCCGTCGCCGAAGACATCGCCGGGTGGTAGCGATAGCCGCCGCCATTGAAGTCCTTGATCGCCTCAGGGTCGGTCACACGGTTGCGGATGATATGGCCGGCCATCATGCCGCGGGCTTTTTTGGCGTAGAAGCTGATGATCTTGTACTGGCCGCCCTTCCAGTCCTTGAATACCGGGGTGATGATCTCGGCGTTGAGTTTTTTTGGCATGACGGATTTGAAGTATTCATTGGAGGCGAGGTTGACCAGCAGCGGGTGCTTGTCCTTTGCCAGCGCCTGGTTGAGGGCTTCGGTGATGCGCTCGCCCCAGAACTGGTACAGGTCCTTGCCGCGCCGGTTGGCAAAGCGGGTGCCCATCTCCAGGCGATAGGGCTGCACCAGGTCGAGGGGCCGGAGCAGCCCGTAGAGACCGGAGAGAATCCGCAAGTGATTCTGCGCCCACTTGAGATCGCGGGCGGTCATTGTCCAGGCTTCGAGGCCGGTGTACACGTCGCCCTTGAAGGCGAGGACCGCCTGGCGGGCGTTGGCGGCGGTAAATGGCCGCTGCCAGTCCAGGTAGCGGCCGAAGTTGAGTGCCCCGAGCTTGTCGCTGATGGCCATCAGTTCGGAAATCTGGGACGGGCTCAGGGCGCGCAGTTCGTCGATCAGCGCCTCGCTGTCGTCGAGAAAATCCGGTTGGCTGTGGTCGCGGATCTTTACCGGCGTTTCGTAATCCAGGGTTTTGGCGGGGGAAATGACGATCAGCATGTCCAGTTCTTTTGCTGTTGAGAGGGCTAGACCATAGTGGACCACAACCCGAATGGGAAGAGGGGCGCTCCGTCACTCCGGCATTGACAAAAACCCCCACCGGCCACGTCGACGACCCGCCGCTGCCGATTACCACGCCCAATCGGCACCCAGGTAGAGACTGCGCGGCTCGCCGGGGAAATAGCGGTCGCCGCCGAAGCTGGTGAAATCCGCCCGCTCGGCGTATTTGGTGTCGAGGACATTGACCAGCCGGGCGGACAGGGTCAGCGCCTGGCTGAGCTGCCAGCGGGTGCGCAGGTGGAACAGATCGTGGCCGCCGTAGCGATGGCGGTTTTCCGGATCGGTGTAGTAGCCACCCATGCGCAGCCATTCCAGCTCGGCGCGGGCGCTGTCGCCGATATTCCAGCCCAGTTGCAGGGTGGCGAAGTGATGGGGAGCGGTGTCGACGTCGTTGCCGTCGATATCGATGCCGCTGAGGATTTCGCGGTAGGCGTAGCGATGGCGGGCGACGGTGGCGGCGACCTTGAGGTCGAGGGCCTGGGTCACCTGGTAGCCCAGGGCGAGTTCCACCCCGCGGTGCTTCGTCCTGCCATTGCTGACGTTGAAGAAGTCGGTGTCGCGAAAGATCACATTGTCCTTTTCCATGGCGTAGGCCGTGAACTCGTAGCGCAGTTTTGCGGTGTCGCCGCGCAGGCCGATTTCCAGGCTGTCGAGCCGCTCCGAATCCAGGTCGGCCACCTGCTGGGCGCGCTCCAGGCGGTAGAGCTCCACTGCCTGGGGCGCGCGAAAGCCGGTCGCCAGGGTGGCGAACAGTTGGTGATTGTCGGCGAGCTCATAGAGCAATCCGATCTTGGGGGACCAGTTGTCGAAGCTGTCCTCGCGGTCGGCGGGGCGACTGTAGCGGCAGCCGTCAAAACCGCATTCGGTGCCATCGTCCCGGGTGCGGCCCGCCACCAGGCGGTTGTCGTAGTCGTAGGCCATGTGCTCGTAGCGCAGCCCCGCCGACAGCTTCCAGCGGGGCGCGAACGCCCAGTCCCACTGCACGAAGGGCGCCAGTTGCCAGGCGCTCACCCGGTAATCGTAATGCCTGCCCACCGGGATCGTCTCCTGGAGCATGGCGGAGCCCTCGGTGGGCTTGTCCTGGCTCTGGCGCAGCCAGCCCCGGGTGAGTTCCCCGTCGATACCGGCGATCAGGCGGCTGTTGGCGGTGTAGCGGTACAGGGCAGCCTGCACCCCGGCGCTGCGCTGGCCGTTTTCCTCCACGGGCTGGCCCGGCAGGAAATGCTGAAGGAAATCCATCTCGCTCCACCGCGTATAGGGTGTGACGACCCAGCCGGGCTGCTCGCCAGCCCCCGTGGTTGCCGCCTCGATACGGCTCCACAGCCGCCCGGCGCGGGCGTCGCGGTAGGCTTCGGGATTGGGGTTGGAGCGCGCCAGCGAGCGGTCTTTGTAGGCCTTGCGGCCCTCGATAAAACCGGCAGTTTCCTGGTTGAGGTTGACGGCGGTCAGGCCCGAGGTGACGTTGATCGCCGCGCCCCGGTAGCGGTGGCCGAGGCTCAGCTTTTGCTGGTCGACCCCGGAATCGTCCCGGTAGCCGCCGTCGCGGCTGCCGGTAAAGGCGAAGGCGAGATCGTCGCCGCCCCACGCCAGGCGCAGGCGACCGTAGTCGTTGGGCCCGCCTTCGAGGCCCAGGCGCCCGCCGCTGTCAAAGGCGGCCGGCTGGATCACATTGATCACCCCGTGCAAGGCGTTGGAGCCGTACAGGGCGTT
>JBAZCN010000163.1:0-7129 GCA_041655035.1 Porticoccaceae bacterium
CTGCGCCTCGCCTTGCCCGGTCTCGATCAGGAACGGACGCCCCGCCACATCCCTGGCGGTGGTGGCCAGCACCTCGCCAGTGACCAGGCGCACGCGTCGCTCGGTGGCAGTGAAGCTCACATTGACGGCGCTGGCGGTGTTGAGAACCAGCGTGGTGCCATCGTCCAGTTCGAGGGTATGGCGTTCGCCCGGGCCGGTGCGGTGATCGGCAACCCACTCGCGCCAAGGCGTGCGGTCCCGGACCACCCACGCGGCACTGCCGGCGAACAACAATACCGCCAGCGTGGTGATGGCCTGCCGGCGCGCCGGAGAATGCGGCGGAGTAAGGGTGGCCTGGGCAATGGCGGATTTCACCGGCGGCGTCAACTGGCGCAGTTTGTCGAAGACCTGGCCATTGACCGCCTCGATACGCTGCCAGGCGCGCTGGTGGTCGGGGTGCGCCGCGCGCCAGTGCTGCCATTCGTCCCACAGGGCGGGCGGCACCTGTTCGGCCTGCAACGCCACCAGCCATTCGACGGCGCGCTGCGCGATCGCGGGCGGAATGGGCGGCGCGCCGGAAGTCGCCGCAGGGCTAGTGGCTGGCGAGGAATCCATCGGCTCAGGCCAACGGGACATCGGCGAAATAGCAGTGCCGGGCCGCCTTGACCAGGTAGCGTTTCACTGTGGTGCTGGACACCCCCATCGCCGCCGCCACCTGGGCGTGGTTGAGGCCGTCGAGTTGGGTCAGCAGAAAGGCGCGCTTGACCGGCACCGGCAGGCCGTCGAGCAGGCGATCGATTTCGTGCAGCGTTTCCAGCAGCAGGGCGCGTTCTTCCTCCGATGGCGCCAGCGCCTCCGGCACAGTGGCGAGCGCTTCGAGATAGGCGCGTTCCAGTTGCTGGCGCCGCCAATGGTTGGCCAGCACTCGCCGGGCCACGGTGGCCAGGAAGGCGCGCGGCTCCTGAATGGCCAGTGCTTCTTCCCGGGCCAGCAGCCGGACGAAGGTGTCGTGGGCCAGGTCGGCGGCGCTGTGCGCGCAGCCGAGCTTTTTGCGCAGCCAGGCCTGCAGCCAGCCGTGATGGTTGCTGTAGAGAACCCGGATTTCCTGTTGCAGGACTGACTCGGCCATCGATATGACTCCCCTGTCTGCGAAGCGCTGGACGCTCGCCATTGTTGCAAATGCGAATTGTTCAGATTATAAACTCCGAATTTGCAGCACGGCAATGCCGTTGTTCCGACTGTCGCAAACGTTTTGATCGAGATCAGTCTTGCTTTGCATTCCCGCCGTGTGGTTTTTGTCACATGACTTTGGCGAGTAGCCTGGAGACCGGGTGACGGGTTGCGGCCGTCGACGTTTTGATTCCGGCTGTTGATAACTAACTGTGATTCCTGCGGTGCGCTTCGTTCCTCAGCGCACCCTATGTCCCTTCATGATTATTCTGAAGCATACTGCCACAGGCTTTTCATAGGGTGTGCCGACGCAGGAGGCGCACCGGCGATGTTTGCTACGCAGTCGCGCACTGTGGGGCCTGCGGTGCGCTTCGTTGCTCAGCGCGCCCTATGCCCGTTCGTGATTATTCTGAAGCACACTTCCATATCCATTCTGCGGATCGGGGTGACGATGTTCTTCCGCGCCTATGCCGTGATTTGGGCCACTGACCATCGCCGTGCCCGCGGCGAAAAGCGCCACTTTGCCCTGAAACTGAATGCTGCCTGAACCACGCCTGAATAGCACCTGAAGTAAAGGCATAAACCCATAAATATAAAGAAGAAGTTCTCTATATTAGGGCCGCTGGGCACGCCCGCGCCAACCCAATCCGTTATTCCATCACCGCGAGGCTACACAACGCCGAGAGTCATGCCCTCTGTAAAAGGCACAAGGACAGATATGGCTACTGGATTTTCTCATGAGGCGCCGATCGAGGTGCTGGACAAAGACCACTGGTCCGTCACCGATGCCGATCGCCGGGCATTGATCGACGCTTTGGAAGCCGGACATGTACTTCATCTTCCCGCGTTTGCGTTCGAACTGACCCCTGACGAACAGGATATTCTGGGACCGGACCTGGTCAGCCCCAAGCGCAAAAACATCAGTTTCGACGCCGGTCGCAATCAACTCAACGGGGTGGCGGACAATGCCATTGCGGCAACCGTCAAAGCGCTTCTGGCGCGTTATCATCACGCGGTGCTCGAACTGATCGGCGAGTTGTTTCCCCATTATTCAGATTATCTGTGCGACCCGGTGAACAGCCTGCGGGTGCACGATGTCTCGGACTGGCAGACCAGAAGCTCGTGGCGCAAGGACGATCGCCGAATGCATGTCGATGCCTTCCCGTCCCGCCCGGTGCGAGGCAATCGCATCCTGCGTGTCTTCACCAATATCAACCCCGATGGCATGCCGCGCCGATGGCGCGTCGGAGAGCCGTTTCCCGAGTTGGCCGAGCGGTTCCTGCCGCGGCTCAAACCCTATTCGCCACTTTCCAGTTGGGCGCAGGACAGGCTGAAGATCACCAAGGGCCGGCGCACCCACTACGATCACCTGATGCTCGCCTTGCATGACTCCATGAAGGCCGACGACACCTATCAGCAGCACGGCCGGCAATGGCATCTGGATTTTCACCCCGGCAGCACCTGGATCTGTTATTCCGACCAGGTTTCCCACGCAGCGGTGAGCGGCCAGTTCATGCTTGAACAGACCTTTCTGGTGGCTCTGAAAGGCATGCGGTATCCCCAGCGCACGCCACTGAAAGTTCTCGAACAGCTGACCGGCCGATCGCTACTGTAATCTCGGTGATCCGGCATCTGCCATGCCGTCCGCCGCTGGGATCGCCAGCGACGGATCATCACCCGCCTGGCGTCGCGAGGCCGGGGCGCCCTGAGAAGAACACTCAGGCAGGATTTCTCAACCGCTCGATCACACTGCTGTCATGACCCGGCAGTATTTCGCACACGCTGCCGATGCCCATGGCCTTGAGTGTGTGTCCCGCCCCCAGCCAACAACCGTTGAAAAAGCAGATATCGCCGATTTCGGTCTCGCTGAAATTGGCGTGCAGTTGCTCCCAGAAAGCATCGTCGCCATTGAGGCCGTCGATATGGTTGGCAAAGCGGTCGGCAAACTCGATGGCGAGACTCTCCCGCTTGCTGAAACCCTCCCAGCCAAAGCGCTTGTCGAGGGCGTTCTGGTAGAACGGCTCGGGGATTTCCTCGTCGCAAAAACCGGGGTAATCCCGCCACATGCGCAGGCTGTTGCAGATCGGACAACCCATGATGTCGGTGAGCAGGATGCGCATGCCCTCCCGCTCCCGGGGCGTGAGTGTGGTGTCGTGGTTGGTGTAGACGGTCTTGAACATCTGCTGGCGCATGGCCAGCAGGGATTCGGTGCCGACACGGTTGAGGATATGGTCGAGTGCTACCTCGCCTTCGGGGATCGTGACACGGTACGGCATAAACACCTCCTGACTGGAACGTTGGCTATCTTTTATCGAACCTCTGTCGACACGCCATTGGCCACAAGCTGCGCCAATGGTGCTGCCCGGTGGACGCTACCACGACACCCGCCCGCCATCGACGACGATATTGTCGCCGGTGATATAGGCGGCATCATCGCTGGCGAGGAACAGTGCCACACCGGCGATATCCTGGGGCTTGCCGAAGCGCGGAATCAGGTTTTTCGCCAGCAGCGGTTTGGCCTCCTCGGGGTTCTGTTCGGCCCAGGCGACAAAACCAGGGGTTTCAATCACGCCGGGGCTGATGGATACCACACGGATACCGAAGGGCGCGCCCTCGAACGCCATGTGCCTGGTAAAGCCAAGAACACCGGCCTTGGCAGCGGCGTGGGCGGCGCCACCGTAACCCGAGCCGGTCATGCCTGCGGTGGATGCCGTGTTGATCACCACACCCCCCTGCTTTTTCAGGAAGGGCCAGGCCGCCTGTGTAGTGTAGAACACCAGGTTGAGTTCGTTGTTGATGGTGAACTGCCAGCCATCGAGGGGAAAGCTTTCGAAATCGGCAAAATGGGGGCGCGCCGCATTGTTGTAGAGCACGTCGATGCGACCGTGAATGGCGGCCGCCTCCTCCACCCATTTGCGGGCGGACACCGGATCGGCCAGATCCACAGGCTCCATGGTGACGAGCGAGCCCCCGGCCGCCTCGACCTGCCTGCGGGTTTCGAGGTTGCCCTCCTCGGATACATCGCAGCCGATGACCCTGGCCCCTACCGCCGTGAACCGCAGCGCCGCCTCGCGGCCCTGGCCGCTGGCGGTGCCGGTAATCAGCACGACCTTGTCTTGCAGTGAATGGTTGGGTGAATGCATGGTGTTCTACCTGCCTTTATTGTGATGTTGGTATATTCCGGTTCGCCGCACAGATCAGGCCCGGTACAGGCTTTTCACCGCTTCGAGCCGGGCAAAGATTATATGATCCGCCGGCGCCTCGGGGCCCACGCAGATATGGCACTGGCGCAGGGTGCGACGATAGAAAAAGCGCACCAGTTGTTCATCGTGTTCCGGGCCCGCGCTGGCGATAAAGTCACACAGGGCCACATCAGCCTCGGCGTTGTTGGCGGGGCGTACCCCGAGGATTTTTTCCAGATCGTTCAGGTCTTCTTCTTCGGCCCAGCGCCCATAGTGGATCTGGCTGGCCAGCCAGCGGGGGATCTTGTTGATCATTTCGCGCTTCCAGGCGGGGAAAAATTCCGTGGCCGGCAGGTGTTCGATCTCCTCCACCAGCTTGTTGATGGCCATGTCCTCCAGGGGCGACGCCAGTGGCGCGGGCAGACGGATCTCGTCGTCGAGTGCGACGCCCATCACATCCGCCAGCGCCTCGGCGCAGCGGCGACCGCAAAAGGCCACCTGCACCTGGCTCTCCACCCAGTCGCCGCCGGGCAGCGTCACCGGCAGGGTAAAGACGGGGAAGACAAAGGCCACGGTCATGAATACCACCACCTGGTAGGCCAGGGCATCCACGTCGATTTTCTCGCCGAAAGATTGCTCATAGCGTTTGAACAGCGCGCCGATATCCCCGAGGTTTTCCACCGGATGGCGGCCGACGAAACAGGCCAGATCCGAGAGATGGTCGCCCAGGTAGCCGATCTCCATATCCAGCAAGGTGGTGACGTCCGCGCTCTCGGAAAGGAACTGGCAGCAATCGCCGGTCACGAACGAAATGCGCTGGCGGTTCTGCGGCACATTGCGGTGCAGCCACACCCGGCAGAACTCCATAAAGGGATCGACGATGCCGTGGCGCTTGCCCAGGGCGTAAAAACGCTCGAAGCCGTTGAGGGCGAGTTCCCGGGGGCCATCCGGCACAGGCAGCCCGGCGGGCTGGAACAGCGCCGCATCGAGCTTGTGCATTGCCGCCAGGTGATCCATGTATTCAAGGCTCGCGGCCCAGCGGTCGTCGCTCATGGCGGAGCCGCTCTCCGCCGCCATCATCACCATGCCCGGGTCGCGGCCGCCGGGCATCCAGTCCATCACCACCGCCGGCGGAAAGGCGCACAGGCCGTGGACCGGGGGCACGGGAATGCCATTGGCCCTGAGGATTTGCAGCATGTTCAGTTCGTGCTCGACGGGATAGGGAATCACCTCGCCATCCCGTGGGCCCTTGAAGGCCAGGGAGTTGATGACACCATCCACATCGACATCCACCCGCCAGATGGGGCGCCAGCGGCGCACCTGCTCGACACGGATCACCCTGCCGCCGTAGCTGGATTCGGTCCAGCTGATAATGCCCTGTTTTATCGCTTCGGGGGCAGGTACCACCGCGGGCGACGCCTTGGATGATTGCTGCATGATGGAAACCTCCTGTTTGTGATTATCGGGTACGGCGGCATCGAGTCGAGTTCTCAGGCAATGATCAGTGGCTGGGCAAAACACGGCAGTTGCTTGTTTTTGCCGGGAAGAATGCTTTTTCTCCAGTTTTCGCAGCGGCTCGCTGAACGGGCGTCATGATCATTATCGAGGCCGATTGTAAAACAGACAAAGTTAATGCGCACGTCTTAGATCCTGTTCACCGTCTTTCTGACAGGCAATACCCCCTCATAGGGTGTGCTGAGGCACGAAGCGCACCGGGATCGATGCCAGCCGCTGGTGCGTTTCCTTCGTCAACGCACCCATGGGGCTCTCCCGATGCTTCTTGAGAGACCTTGAACAGGCTCTTAGTCTCGTCCAACATGCCGTGAGCTTGACGACCTGGCCGAGCTGAAATAAGCCCGAAACAGGAACAAGATTCCGTCCTGCCGGCAGGAACTGAGAGCTGCGCCACCACAGCGCTGTCGAAATCGAGCCTGTCCATTCGACTACCAAGTGCCATACCCGGCACCCACCCTATCGAAAGGAGAACCGATCATGCCCAGCACCATCCGCCTTCACCGTGTTCTGCAAGCCACGCCCGACCGGGTCTACCGAGCATTTCTTGATCCGGATGCAATGGTCAAGTGGCTTCCGCCCAACGGCTTCACCGGCAAGGTCCACCACATGGACGCCCGCACTGGTGGCTCCTACAAGATGTCATTCACCAACTTCACCACCGGCAACAGCCATTCGTTCGGCGGGGAGTATCTCGAATTGGTGCAAAACGAACGAATTCGCCACACCGACAGGTTCGACGACCCGGGCCTGCCCGATACCATGCAGGTGACAGTCACCCTCAAGAAGCTGTCTTTCGGGACCGAGCTGAACATCACCCAGGAAGGCGTTCCCGATGTCATTCCCGCGGAGTCTTGCTATGTTGGCTGGCAGGAGTCGCTTGCCCTCCTGGCGAAGCTGGTCGAGGCCGAGATACCTGATGAGACCTGAATACCCACCGAACGCGCGATAGCGCCTCCCGCCATGACGCAGCATCCCGGTTCGGCCGTCGACCGGACCGGGCCGCAGCGCCGCGAGCCTTCGTAACAACAATATCCCAAATCCGCTCCCCCTCTCTGTACCAAATACCAGACTCCTTTTGCTGCGGAGTGAACTACCGTATGACGTACGCGATCCTGTCCGTCAACAGAGCCTACGGAGCAAGCCATGGCGATCTCTTCCGGTGACGTGATTCCGCTGTCTCAAGCCAGGGCGAACCTGTCCGAGTTGGCCGATCAGGTGAAGGCCGGTGCTGAAAAGATCATCACCGAGAACGGTGAAGGTTACGTTGCCATCATCGACGCCCC
>JBAZCN010000164.1:0-7029 GCA_041655035.1 Porticoccaceae bacterium
AATCCGAAGCCGGTGCCGTTGTCGAACGGGTTGGTCATGGATTCGGAGGCATAGCGGGCCAGGGCGATCTTGATCAGGTCGTTCTCGAACCACTCGTTGATCAGGTCGAAGGCGCTGATCGACTGGGCGCGAAGCATTTCCTGGCCTTCCGGGCTGCCGTCCAGCATCGCCGCCTGCACTCCGGCGCTGGGCGGGATGTTGTACATGCCCATGGCGATCATGTCGAGGGTGGTGAATACCTGCATGCAAAAACGGCGGTAGGCGTCGGCGTCGTGTTGCGAGAACTGCGCGATGGATTGGCACGTGCGTTCGACATCGGAGTAGAACTCGAGCACCCGACCGTCATCGAAAATCATTGCGGTCATCTTCTCGGGATTGACGTACTGCAGGCCGAACTTTGCCTTGAGCTGCAATTCATCGTCGCGAATCACCGGGTTGGCCTGGATCATCGTGTGGGCTACCGAACAGTGGTCGCTGATAAATCCCGGGGCAGTGAGCTCGCTGGACTTGGTGCCGCCGCCCACCTCTTCGCCCTGCTCCACTACGCAAACCTTGAGGCCCGCCTTCGCTAAGTAACAGGCGGCTATCAGGCCGTTGTGGCCTGCGCCGGCCACCACTACATCGTATTGTTCGCTCATTTTGACTCCTTAAGTCCTGTGGTTGTCGAGTCTGGTAGCCGGTGATCTGTCGGCTGACACAATCAGTACTGCTTATCAGCAACACGGACCACGATGCCATCCAGCTCATCCTTCATGGCTACCTGGCAACTGAGGCGACTGGTGGGTCCGGGATCGATAACACATTCCAGCATCTCCCGTTCGCGGTCGGACGGTGCCCCGGCTCTCTCGTACCAGGCATCGTCCACGTACACATGGCAGGTGGCGCAACTGCATTGGCCGCCGCACTCGGCGACGATGCCGTCAATACTGTGGTCCAGAGAAGCCTGCATCAAACTCGTGCCGCTCGCAATGTCGATGGTCAATGGATTGCCCAAACGATCGATAAATGTTGCCTTTCCCATCAATAATTCCTCTTTAGTTATTGAGTAGAGTGCCGCAATATTTGCCGGAGAGACATCAATCATAGACTTTGTTCATGGCGGTGTAATAAGCCCGCCACCATTCCCACTGGGTGTCGTCCTTGGCAAAGCCGGCGAACACCTTGCCGCCGCCGGGCCAGTCCTCTGGCTTGTTCTCACCAAGGGTTGCCTGGTACTTCAGGGTCATGTCGCGACGCCCCAGGTAACCCCGCGAAGCAGCGGTCATGTGGGGATAAACGTCGGAATCGTCCATCTCGATCAGGCCCGAGGTGCCGAGTTGCTGGATACCATTGCGCAGCATTTTTTCCTTAACCTCTTCCGGGCAATCCTTTTCGGCGAACAGCCAGGTCCAGAACTCGGAGCGGTTGGGGCCCTTGGGCACGATGATATGGATGCCGAGACCGCCGAGGATTTCGCCGTCCGGCTGGGGCGCGAAGACAAATGCCATCTGGATATTGGGAAACATGCCGCCGACCTGGGGCGGCGCCTTGACCAGCAGTTCGATCTGCTTGTCGGACAAGTGCTTGCGCAGCTCGGGCACCAGGTTCGCGGTGATGCCGGGCGGTGGCAGCTTGGCCAGACGCTCGTCCACGGTCATGTCGCTCGCCTGCATTTCCCTGGCGATGGCGAAGGTGGTCTCGATGGGAATGCAGCGCAGGTTGTGGCCATTGGCGCTGACATTGACGGCGTACATCGCCGGCGCCAGATCGTTGGGGTCGCCGCCCTCCTCGCTCTTGCCAAACACCGCATCCACCAGCCAGCGATGCAGCGTCAGGGTGTGGAAACCGTCGCCGCCGGACTGCTCGCCATTGCACTTCCAGTTGCAGTTGATCGATACCTTCTGCGGCGCACCGAGCACTTCCAGACCGTTGTCCGTGCGGTTCCACAGCATGTCGAGGTAGAACTTGAAATCCCCCAGATAGTCGTCGAAGCTCGGCGGGTCGTCGTTCCAGGTGGCGAAGATCAGGCCGCCGTAGAGGTGCACCTTGGCCTTTTCGAGGCCCAGTTCCGACTTGGCGCAGATACTGCCGTGCATCTGCTCCTTCTCCACCGGCGCACCGATGAAATCGCCGTTCACCCGGAACGCCCAGCCGTGGTAGATGCATTTGTGCACCGCGGTGTTGCCTTCCTCGCCCAGCGCCACCCGCATCCCGCGGTGCGGGCACACGTTCAGGCTGACGTGGATCCTGCCCTCACGGTCGCGCGCGACGATCACCAGGTCTTCGCCCATCGGCCGCACCATGTAGTCGTTCGCCGCCGGGATCTCCGACTCATGGCCGAGCAGGTTCCAGCTCATCGCGAACAGGTTTTCCAGCTCCCACTGGTACAGCTCTTCATTGCTCAGAACATCCAGCGACACTTCGCGGGTTTGATGGCAGATCAGATCGTCGAGGGTCTTGCCGCTGGTCAGGGTTCGCAGGCTTTTGGTGGCGATATCCATTATTCACTCCCGGTTATGTGAGATGTGCGGATAGTTGAGTTGGATCGTGGGTCATTATCGACCCCCGCGCCCGTCACGGGAAGCGACACGGCGGAAGCTTTGGACATATTCAGAAAAGTGTCTTCCCCCGCCGCATGCCGGGCAGCGCGGGTCGCCCGCAGAAGCTCTCTTTTCCGCCGCAGGGGCATCTACCACAGCGGCGGATCTCTACCACACCAGGGGCAGATGCCGAACGGCCAGATTCAGGCCGCCGAAAAATACCGGCGGCTGGTCCGGATCGAGATGGTATTCCGGAATCCGCGACAGCCATAACCGGAGAAACGTGCGCAGCTCCAGCCGCGCCAGGTTGGCGCCGAGGCAGCGGTGCGGACCGCTGTTGAAGGTGATGTGATGCTCCTTGCGGCCCGCAATGAAGGTTCCCGGTTCGGCAAACGCCGCGGGGTCGTAATTGGCGGCCGGGATATGGAGCAGGATACGTTCGCCGCGCTTGAATTCGATACCTTCGAAAATGGTGTCCTGTGTCACCTCGCGGATGGTCGAGGCAATGCCGTGTAAGCGCAGCAACTCTTCCACCGCGGCGCTGAGTTTTTCCGGATGGGCGCGAAGGTCGGCCTGCAATTCCCGGTCGATGGCCAGGTAGCGGATGCTGAACGACAGGGCGTTGACCACGGTTTCGAGTCCACCGAGAAACAGCAGCGTGGCGTAGCTTTGCAGTTCGGGCATCGCCAGCTTTTTGCCATTGACCTCGATGGTCAGCAGCTTGCTGATCAGGTCGTCCGCTGGCGCTTGCTGGCGGGCCACGATGGTTTCGGTGAGAATCTGCACGATGCGCCCGAAAGCCTGGTGACGCACCTGGCCATCGATGGCGGCGGTCGCGTCCTCCGCCAACTGGCGAAACTCCGCGAGGCGGTCGGTGGGCATCCCGGCGATCTTCATGAACAGGATCACCGGCAGCGGTTCAGCGATATCCACCAGGAAATCACAGCCGTTGCCATCCGCCACCTTGTCGATCAGGTCGTTGGCCATGGCCTTGAATACTTCGGAAAAGCGCAGCACGCCGGCTGGCGAAAAATCCCGGTTGAGCGGCATCCGGTAGGCGGTGTGCTCCGGCGGGTCTAAGCTCAGGGGAATCAGCCGCACCTTCTCTTTCATCGGCGGGATCATGTTGGAGCCGCTGCTGAACAGGTCGGGGCGCAGGGTCACTTCCTGCACCATGTGCTTGCTGGTGGTGACCCAGTGCCCGCCGTGCAACGGGCTCCAGAACACCGGTGGCGCGGCCTGGTGGATTTCCCGCATCCGCCGGTAGGGGTCGGCGATGATGCCGGGGTCGCTGATATAGTCGTATGCATACACCCGCTGCGCGGCTACATGGGCCGGTACGGGGGCCAGCGCTGGTGTTGCGGTTTTCTGGCTGTTCATGACCAGTCTCCTGACAGATGGCGGTTGCCCATCCACGGATGGGCCGGCTTTGTTCTCTGGTGTATTGGCTTTTCCCCCGGGGCCCAACCTCCGCTGCCCCGGTTATTTTTTTCCGGGCACGATAATGTTGGGGAAATCGATCTGCCTCTGCAGGAAACCATCCCAGTCAGTGGCCCGCTCGATCAGCAATTCACGCACTTCGGGGTGGGTGGGCAGCATGAAAATATCGTCGCGGATGGCACTGACCACCAACTCGCCCGCGGTCTCCGCTTCCATCAGTGCGAATTGCGAGCCGGGCCCGCGAATATCGAGTCCGGCGCTGAACGCTTTTCTCACCGTGCCCATGATATTGGTGCGCACCGGGCCGGGGCACAGGCAGGTGACGCCGATGCCCTTGGGCTTGAGGTAGATCGCCAGCCCTTCCGATATCTGCACGACCCCGGCCTTGGCGGCGGCGTAAGGCAGGCGATCGTAGGAGTAGGTCATCAGCCCGGCGAAGGACGCGGTGTTGAC
Source organism: Porticoccaceae bacterium (assembly GCA_041655035.1). Lineage (GTDB taxonomy): Bacteria > Pseudomonadota > Gammaproteobacteria > Pseudomonadales > Porticoccaceae > NAT127. Next base: position 4,413 of record JBAZCN010000164.1, read on the forward strand.
GATATGCCCTTCCCCTTGCGCCATCAGGATCGGCAGGAACACCGAATTGCTGCGCACTATCGACAACAGGTTGCTGTCGAGCACCCGCAGCCACTCCTCCATCGGCAGATCCTCGGGCAGTCCGCTGGTCAACACCCCGGCATTGTTCATGATGATGTCGATACGCCCAAAAGCCTCGCGAGCGCTGTCCCGGGCCCGCTCGAAATCTTCCAGTTTGCCGACATCGAGGGCTGCCGCAATCGCCTGGTTCTCCGACCCGATCTCGCAGGCCACCGCCGCGGCGCCCTCTTCGTTGATATCGGTGACGACGACTTTTACCCCTGCCCTGGCCAGGGCCATGGCCGTGCCCCGCCCGATACCACTGGCCGCACCGGTGATAATGGCCACCCGGCCCTCGAGATTCTTCATTCTGCCTGTCCTGTTGTTGATCAAAGTTTGCAACCGGGACGCTGGAAAGCGTCCGACACAGAGATAAATATATTACATATAAATACAAAAATGAAATTTTAAATACAACTTAAATATAAATTATCAACAATAATGAAACACTAAAATAGATTATGTTCAGACCAGTGCGTCCTTGAGCCCCAACAGCCGGGCGCCGTTGTCGCTGGCCATAAGCCACAGATCACTTTCAGATACGCCGGCTGCCCACAGACCATCCACGCAGTCCCGCAGCCCCTGGGCGCGATTGGGCAGCGTGCCCCTATGGCCACGCACAATTGCGCGGTCAATTCGACATGGGCGCCCAGCGCCGCCAGTTCCACGCACTGCTGCTGATCGAGGTGCGGCCCGGTCAGCTGTTCACCGGCGTGGGTGACGATCGCCTTGCCGATGCGCGGTCGCAAAGTCATGGGATTTCAGTACGATGGCTTTCATGCCCGCCTCCGCCGCCTCGGTGACGGCCTGCAGCGCCGTCACCGACGGTTCGATCTCATGGCCGGGATTGATGAAGTCGGGGCCAAAATGGCAGTGCAGGTCCACGGCATCCTCGAGTTTGATATGACCCATGGTGTTGTCCTTATAGTGCGGGATCGATGATCTGAGGATTCAGGGGGGCACCAAACCCTCCGCTTGGTGAAAACTCTTCAGCAGCAGCGCCTGGCGCTGTTCCACTTCGGCGAGACCGGCGCGGTGGGGGAAGATATGCAGGCTGTTGCGCTCCACCGCCCGCAGCATCTCCTCCGCCACCTGGAACGGGTCCAGCAGGTTGTCCCGGTACCACTGGGCGCTGGCCATGGGATAAGTCAGCGGCTCGCCGGGGTCCGCCACGGTCATCCCGGGGCACAGCACCGAAACACCGATGCCCTCCTCCGCCAGCAGCGGGGCGAGGGTTTCCGTCAACCCCACCACGGCGAACTTGGCGGTCACGTAAATGGCGTTCAAGGGTCGCAGGGAAGCCAGCCCGACACCCGACATGGACGAGACATTGACGATATGGCGGGGACCGCCCTGGGCCTTCATCCGCGGCAGAAAACTGTGTATGCCCTGGACCACGCCCATCAGGTTGATGCCCAGCACCCGGTTCCAGTCCTCCAGGGTCAACTGGTCATAGGCTTTGATCAGGGCGACGCCGGCGTTGTTGCACAGCAGGTTGACCTTGCCGAAAGTGTCGTAGGCGCGGTCGGCGAGCGCTTCGAGGGCCCGCGGATCGGCCACGTCGGTGGCCACGGGCAGGGCCCGGCGGCCCAGGGCAATGACTTCCTCAGCCACCCGGCTGGCGGTTTCGGCGTTGAGATCGCTGACCACGATATCCATCCCGGCGCGGGCCAGGGTCAGGGCGATGCCCCGGCCCAGCAAGCCACCGCCGCCGGTAATCACGGCCACACTGCCTTCGCTTTGCCAGGGCTGGCGCTTGATGGTCACTCGCGGTCTCCGGATTCCTCGATCAGGGCCTCACTCGATCAGGCCTTCCTCGCGGAATACCTCCTCGGCGATATGGGCCGCCTGATTCGACAGCGGGAAGCCCGCGTAGGCGGCGGCGTGGTAGATGGCCTCCTCCACTTCCTGCACCGTGCAGCCATTGCGGATCGCCGCCATCAGGTGGATTCTCAGTTCACCACTCTGGCCGAGGGCGATCAATATGCCGAGGGTGACGAGGCTGCGGGCGCGGCGGTCGAGCTGCTCCCGGGACCACAGTTTGCCGAACACGAAATCCACCGCCATCTCGCCGCGGTAGGCGCCGAATCTATTCGAGCCGACACTGGCCTCAAGGGACGCCGCCACTTTATCGCCGACCATCGACTTGATGGTGGCAAGACCTCTTTCTCTGTCAGTTGTCATCGTTGATCTTCTCACCAGTTGTTTGATTAAACGGCTTCATCCAATAGGGTGTGCCGGGGAACGAAGCGCACCGACGAGACCCCGATGCGCTTCGTTCCTCAGCACATCCTATAAAGACATCGTGCCCGCCGGGCAAAGCCGCATTATCCAGTCGCGGTCGATATCGAGGTGTGCCCAGTGCCCCGAATCGATGTCCTCACACATTGTCTCAATCAAAACTTTACCCATAGGGTGCGCCGGGGAACGAAGCGCACCGACGAGACCCCGATGCGCTTCGTTCCTCAGCACATCCTATAAAGACATCGTGCCCGCCGGGCAAAGCCGCATTATCCAG
>JBAZCN010000165.1:0-6985 GCA_041655035.1 Porticoccaceae bacterium
GCAGAAACTGCACCAGCAAGTAGGGGCGCAGGTCGCCCCGCCCCGCCTGCTCGCCGATATGCCAGTAGATCACGGAGGCAAGCCCCGCCAGCAGCAGCGGGTAGAGCAGCCGTTTTTGCAGCTCGCGCCCGGAATTCGGAGAGCAATCCGGTGGTGAGGGCCATAAAGCCGATGGTCATGGGCAGGCGGTCCCACACCAGGGTGACATTGTTGGGATCGAGGTGGTACCAGGCAGAGCCAAAACCGGTGAGCAACACACCCGCAAAAAAGATGCGGTAGACGGGATAGCCCGGGTAATTGTCGTGCACCAGCCTGTCGGCCCTGTCGGCAACCAGTCCCCAGGCGCCAACCGCCACAAAAAACAGGTTGGAAATGACGTCGCTGAAATTGTCGATACCCAGCAGTGCTCTCGAGTCCGCAAAGCCGTGGTACGACAGGGGCTGGGCGATGGGACCCGACAGCAGGAAAAGAGCGAGCGTCGCAAGGGTGCAGAACCCGGCTATGATCATTATCGATTTTGCATACATCATCGGTTTATTACTTCGAGAGCTTCTAACAAAATGAATTTTCAGAGAACTTGCCAAGCGCAATACCGGGGCCTGCCGCTCCCGGCAGCCCCCGGTATCGGGCCAACCACAGTGCCAGCAAATTCATTTTGTTAGAAGCGCTTAATAACCGGTCATTTCGAGATAACCAAGCCCGAGGCGACGGCCGGATTCGGGCTCCAGCACTTCCACCAGCCCCTCCCAGTAGATCACCGCCAGGTTCATCTCCTGATCGGGCAACAGGGCGCGCACAATCCAGTCGGCGCCGGCACCGGGATAATTGAGGCTCCAGCTTACCGGGTAGCGCCGCCCGCCAGGGCTGCGCCACCATTGCAGGGGTGTGAGCCGGATATCGTCGGGGGAAATGACCGTACTGCTGCCATCGGCCTCGATCCAGGTGCCGAGGCTGCTGCCATGCATACCGCCCTCTGTATCCCGCAGGCGGTAGAACATCAGGTCCCGGCCCGAATCCAGTTGCAGGGAAAACCAGTCCCAGCCGCTCTGGTCCGCCCCCAGGGCGCTGGTGCCCCACTCCCGGTCGAGCCAGGACATGCCCGTCACAGGGATGACCCGTTTATCTCCCCCGCTGCCGATGGTCAGCTCGCCACCGGTGTCGAGGCGGGGGATGGAATAGTAGTAACTGGCATTGCCCGGACTGCCGCTTTTCTGGCTGAGGCCGCGATCACCCTGCAATACCACCGGCTTGGCGGGGTTGAACGTCAGCTCCAGGGCGAAATCTTCGGCGGCCATGGAAAGGTGCCAGAGTCCCCCCTGCGCAGCCCCATTTGCGGCCTCTCCTGTAATGCCCTCTTCAGGCAGGCCGGTCAGTTGCCAGTCCCCGAGCCAGACCCTGAACGGTGCGGCGGCAGCCCCGGCCAGGCCCGGTTCAGCCCGGGAATACCTTTGCGCCGCCAGGTGCAGGCCGCTAGCCACATCGGTCACGGCGGCGTGGGCCATCCACACCTGGTTGCCGGCCCAGGCGGATGCCCGGCGCGGCGCATCGGGGGCGATGGCAATGCGAAAGAAGGTGATCTGGAAGCCGTAAAGATTGTCGCGCTCGTCCCGCCCGTGCCCGGTGATATACCACCACTCGTTGCGAAATTCCGGGTGCGGTCCGTGGTCGGCGGGAAAATGGAATTCGCGGACGGTCATGGCCCGTTCAAAGCCCTCCTCCGCCTCGCCCCCCAGTGCCTGGGTGACATCCACGGAAGAAGGCGCTGGCCGATGGCCGTCACAGGCGGCGACAGCCAATGCAACGCCCAGCAGCACAACCAGGCGCAGGAACAGCTTTGCCAGACAGCCAGGTTGCATGGCCTATTCCTCCCGCAACAATCTGGCGGGCGCCACCCGGCCCGCCCGCCAGGCGGGATAGACACCGGCGAGCAGCGCCGCACCCAGGGCCAGGGCCAACGCTTCCAGCAGCACCCGGTAGGGAATCGCCGCCGTCAGGGTCCAGCCGAAGGCGCGCAGGTTGATGACATGGATCAGCACATCCGCCATCAGCAGACCCAGGGGCAGCGCCAGCAGGCCCGCCATCAAGCCCATCAGGGCCGTCTGCCCCAGCACCAGCGCCGTTACTTGGCGGGCGGTCATGCCGGTGGCGCGCAGCACCGCCAGTTCCCGCATCCGTTCCAGTTGCACCAGCATCAACGCGCCGAGGATACCGATAAAGGCCACCAGCACCGTCAATAGTCGCAGCACGGCGGTAACGGCAAAGGTGCGGTCGAACAGGGCCATGGAACGCTCGCGGATGCCGGCGCTGGAATAGATCTGGATATCGCGGGGTTGCAGCGCCGCCATCTTGCGCACCGCGTCCAGCAACTCCGCCCGGGACAGGGCGCCATCCCCGTAGAGGGCCAGGCCGGAAATCCCGTCGTCTTTCCACAACTGCCGGTACAGGCCCCGGTCCATGGCGATCACGCCCCGGGGCGAGCGGAAATCACTGAAAATCCCCAGTACCGGCAATGTCACCGCGCCCTGTTCGACATCGAAGGTGACCTCGGCCCCCGGCTCGATACCGCGCTGGAAGGCCAGCGGCTCGGAAACCAGCACCCCCTCCCCGGCCCGCAGCCGCTCACCGGCGCCGGGCAGCGCAGCCTTGAGGGGCAAGCGCGCCGCGGCCGCCGCCAGGGTGCCCGGCCGGCGCTCGACGCCAGCCACGGCGAGCACCTGCACCGGCCCGAATGCGGTCTCCGCCCGCACCAGGCGGTGCCGCTCGATGGCGGCAATGCCGGGCAGTTGCGCCAGGGATTGCACCCATTCGGGCGACAGGCCCGCGCCGGGACGCTCCGAGGTATAGCCCGGCAGGGAGATGTAAATATCGCCGCTGAGGCTTTGCACCAGCCAAGTGTCGAGGGTAGTGCGAAAACTGGCCACCATAATGCCCATGCCCACGGTCGCCGCCACCGCGACGCTGAGTGCCGCCAGGGCCAGCCCGGTGCGGCTCAGGCCCGCCTCGATGCCGCGCAGCATCATCCGCACCAGGGGGCCGAACAGGGTTCCCGCCACAACCAGAGTTCCCCTCACCAGCAGCGCCACAACGGGCGGCACCAGCACACAGAAACCGATTACCAGCAGCGCCAGGGCGACAAAACCCATCACCACACTGTCACTGTCCAGGGCCGCCAGCCACCAGCCCACGGCCATCATGACTGCGCCCGCCAGCAGGGCGGCGGGCACCATGGCCCGGGCGCGCAGCTCCATATGACTGCGCCGCAGCACACTGGCGGGCGGTGTTTTCGCCGCCTCCAGGGCGGGCACCAGCACCGACAGCAGAGTGATCCCCAGGCCCAGCCCCGCCCCCTCCAGCAGCGACCGGGGCGCCAGATAAAACTCCCTGACGGCGAGCACAAAATAGAGGTCGTCCACGGTGCCCAGCACCAGGCCCACCAGCCCCTGGGCCAGCACGATGCCGAGCAGCAACCCTAGCAGGGTTCCCGCCAGGGCGAAGACCAGGGCTTCAGCCAGGATCAGGGCGAGAATCTCCCTGCCCGTGGCGCCAAGGGCCCGGCAGGCGCCCCACACCTGGCGCCGCTGCAACACTGAAAACGTCATGGTGTTGTGGATCAGCAGGCCGCCCACCAGCAGCGCCAGCAGGCTCATGGCGGTGAGATTGAGGTGAAAATTATCCGTCATGCGGCGCAGGGACTGGTCGCGGCTTTCGCTTTCCACCAGGTTCAGGCCCGCCGGCAACCACTCCGCCAGGGTCCCGACCTGGTTGTCATCGAGCACCAGATCGATGCGGTCGAGGGTGCCGGCGCGCTCCAGCAGTTCCTGGGCCACGGCGATATCGGCAAGGATCAGGCCCTCGGCGAGGGCTTCATCGCCGTGACTGAAAACCGCCCCGACCCGTGCCCGCAGGGAGCGGCCGCGGTGGTCCATCAGCAGTTCGCCGCCCTCGCCCACCTCCAGGGTGGCGGCAAGGCCCGCCGCCAGCAGCACCGTATCGGCATCCAGGAGGCCGGGCAAATCGCCGTCGCCCTCGATACCCAGGCTGTGGCGGCCGAGCACCAGTTCCGAAAGCGGATCGATTCCCAACAGGGTATAGCTGCGGCCGGACACCCGCACGTAATCCGTCACCACCGGGGCGCTGCGGTACAGTCCCAGCTTGGCACGCAGGTCGATAAAGACCGACTCCGGGATACCGTCCGGCCCGCCGCTGATACGGTGGGTGGTGCGGCCGGCAACCGCCTCAAGGGAAAGGTCAAAGGCGCGCCGCGCACTTTCATTTGCCAGGTCCACCGCGATGACCACCGCGACCCCCAGCATGATACCGGCGAGGCTCAGCAGCCCCTGCCAGCGGTGGCGGCCATAAAACCGCGCACTGCTGCGCAACAGCAGTGCGCTCACCATGCTGCGGGGCCATCTTCAGATGGATGGGCTTCAGATGGATGGGCTTCCGGTAGATGGCCTTGACCTGCCCGAAGATGGCCGTCCTGCAACCGCAGGATGCGGTGCGCGCCCGCCGCCACATCGCGGCTGTGGGTGACCAGGATCATGCCCGCCCCCCGCGCCGCCACCAGTTCGTGGAGCAGGGCCATCACCCGGCGCCCGCTGCGCCCGTCGAGGTTGCCCGTGGGTTCGTCCGCCAGCACCAGCGACGGCGAATGCACCAGGGCCCGGGCGATGGCCACCCGCTGCTGTTCGCCGCCGGACAACTGGTCCGGGTATTGCCCGGCGCGGGATTGAAGCTCCACCGAGGCCAGTGCATCCATGGCCAGGACCGTGCTCTCCGCTCCGGAGCAGCCATTGAGTTCCAGCACCAGGGCGATATTTTCGAGGGCGGTCAAGGTGGGGATAAGGTTGAAGAACTGGTAGATAAAACCGATATCGCGGCGCCGCTTGAGGGTTCGCGACCGGTCGTCGAGCCCGATCATTTCCACACCATCGATCAGCACCGATCCCTTGCGGGCCACTTCGATACCGCTGATCAGGTTCAGCAGAGTGGACTTGCCGCAACCGCTGTTGCCCAACAGCGCCAATACCTCGCCCTGGGCGAGACTCAGATCGATATCGGCGAGAACTGGCGTATCGGCTCCATCATAACCGAACGCCAGATTACGGATATCCAGCAACAGCGGTGCCCGGCGGCCAGTCTCGCAGCTGTGTGATTTCATATCCGGCTCACCCTACCTGCTTTATTGGACAGGGGCTTATGGTCTCACGATTGATAACAGCGTCAAGTTGCGGCGACGTCGATAACAACCACCGCACGTGTCGCGAGCCCGGCCAACGAGGCCTGTGAGGATTGAGAGGATTGAGAGGATTGAGAGGATTGAGAGGATTGAGAGGATTGAGAGGATTGAGAGGATCTTGTACGGCGGCTGAAAAAGAAAAAGGCCAGAACCATAAGATTCCGGCCTTTCATCAAATTATTGGTCGGAGCGGCGGGATTTGAACCCACGACCACTACACCCCCAGTGTAGTGCGCTACCAGGCTGCGCTACGCTCCGATTCTTGAGTGCTGCTTCAAGAGCGCGCAATGATACTGGATTCCGCGATCATTGCAAGCCGAATCCGTCGCCCGTTATCCCTTCAATGCCGACAGAATTTCTTCGAGTTCGCTGATGGTCTGGTTGATCAGTTGGCGCACCTGGGTAGCCTCTTCCTTGGCATCCTCTCCGCCAAGACGCTGCCTGGCGCCGCCGATGGTAAATCCCTGGTCATAGAGCAGAGAACGAATCTGGCGAATCAGCAGCACGTCCTGGCGCTGATAATAACGTCGATTGCCGCGCCGCTTTACCGGGTTGAGCATGGGAAACTCCTGCTCCCAATAACGCAACACGTGTGGTTTGACATCACAGAGCTCGCTCACCTCGCCAATGGTGAAGTAGCGTTTTCCCGGAATCGGGGGCAACTGCTCGTTATTACTTGGTTCCAGCATAGCTTTCTACCCTGGCCTTCAGTTTTTGGCCCGGCTTGAAGGTAACCACGCGCCGGGCCGTGATAGGTATCTCCTCGCCGGTCTTGGGGTTCCGACCCGGTCGGGTGCTTTTGTCCCGCAGATCAAAATTTCCGAATCCCGACAACTTGACCTGTTCGTTATTTTCGAGCGCGCTGCGGATCTCTTCGAAGAAACTCTCGACGATCTCCTTGGCCTCACGCTTGTTGAGACCCAGTTCCTCGTACAACATTTCCGCCAGATCGGCTTTGGTCAAGGCTGACATCCACTTATCCCCTTAGCGTAGCCTGAAATTTATCCTGGAGCGCCGCAATCACAGCATCCATCATCGCCGCAACTTCCGCCTCGTTTAGGGTGCGTGATTCATCTTGAAAGGTCAAGGCCATCGCCACACTTTTACTTTTAGTTTCAACACCTTTGCCTTGATAGACATCGAAGATTCTAAGATGGTTCAACAACTCGCCCGCGGCATCGCGCACAGTGTCGAGCAGCGCACCGGCGGGCACGGTCTCGGCGACGATCACCGCGATATCCCTGCGCACCCCCGGAAAACGGCTGATCTCCCGGAACCGGGGGATGGCCGCCTCGCGCACGGCATCCAGGCGCAGCTCGAACAGATACACAGGGTGGTCGATATCGAGCTGTTTCTGGAGACTCGGGTGCAACCTGCCGAGGTGGCCGAGCAATGTCTCGCCGCGCCAGATCGCGGCACTCTGCCCCGGGTGCAAGGCGGGGTGACCGGCGGGAACGAAGCGATAGGCCGACAACTCCGCCCCCAGGCCGAGCAGCGCTTCGACATGCCCTTTCAGATCGTAGAAATCGACTTTCTCCTTGCCGCCTGTCCAGCTCTCGGCGCTGCGTTCACCGTGGACCAGGCCGGCGACCACCGCTTCCTGCACCAGCGCGCCGCTGCCGTCCTGGATGAACCGCAGCCCCGTCTCGAACAGGAAGACCCGGCTCTGCTGGCGATTGAGGTTGTGCTGGAGAGCTGGAATCAAGCCCGACCACAAACTGGTGCGCATCACCGCCATGTCGCTGG
>JBAZCN010000166.1:0-6953 GCA_041655035.1 Porticoccaceae bacterium
GTTCTGGGTGGCGCCGTTTTTCAGCCGCGCGCATCAGCTGCCGCTTCATGAAATGGCCAGCTGGCTGGCGGCGGGCGCCTTTGTCGGCGGAGTGTGTGGCGGTCTGTTCGCCGGCCGGATCGCGGACCGGCTGGGGACCAAAGGTATTCGCGGCTATTTCCTGACGCCGATGCTGATCCTGCTGGCGGGATTGCCGATGACGGTCCTGATGTTGCTGGTGTCCAATGCCCAGGCGGCGCTCGGCCTGTTCCTCGTCCAGCAGTTTGCCTTCGGCTGCTACGCCGGCCCGATCTATGCGGCGATGCAGTTTCTGGTGCCGCCGTCGATGCGCGCCATGGCGGTCGCTGTCCACCTGTTCATCCTCAATCTCGTCGGTCTCGGCTGCGGCCCGTTGCTGATCGGCATGATGAGCGATTTCTTTACCGCCACCCATGGCGCCGCCGAGGGTATCCGCATCGCGCTGCTGGTGATTACCGCCGGCACCGGGATCAGCATCGCCTGCTTCTGGCTTGCGGCGCGCCTGCCGGAGAGCCGCAAGCTGCCGGGCGCGGCGCAGTTGACGGCGACATACTGAGGTCACTATGAGTTCACAATCCATCGAGTTCACTATCCATGTCTTAGCCTGTTAGCGGAGAAAGCCATGATCAAACATCTGTCGATGAAGCCCACCGGCTGGTTCCAGGTCGGCTGGAGCGAGGAAATCCCCCCGGGCGGCGTCAAGCCGCTGAAGTACTTCGGCCACGAACTGGTGGCCTTCCGCACCCTGGCGGGCGAGCTGACGATCCTCGATGCCCACTGTCCCCACATGGGCGCCCACCTCGGCCACGGCGGCAAGGTGCAGGGTGACTGCATTGCCTGTCCGTACCACGGCTGGCAGTTCGACACCTCGGGCGCCAATGCGAAAATTCCCTACGAGGATTACACCGTCAACAAGAAGCTGCGCAGATGGCACGTCATCGAAAAGCATGAGTGTATGTTCCTGTGGCACGACCCGGCGGGCGGCCCGCCGCGCGACGGCTGGCTGGCGGATCTGTTCGATCACGACATGGTGCCCGCCGACCCTGCGGATTTCTATCCCGCGTACCGCAACGGCGCCATCGTCTACAAGCCGGGTGAAAAGATTCATCCGCAACTGATCAACGAGAACGGCGCCGACAGCGCCCATTTCAAATATACCCACGGCGCGCCGGTGGACCCGATCATCCTCGGTTTCGAAGGCGGTGGTCCGGTCTGGAAATCCTCGTTCGGTTTTCGCTCCGCCAAGACCGGACAGGTGGCACTGACACATTACGCCAGGGGTTCGGGCGTCGGTCTGTCATTTACCGTGTTTCACCATCACGGCAGCGGCAAGGACAAATCCCTCAACAATCGTCTCGACAACTATGGTTTTAACCGCCGGCTGATCCTGTCGGCGACGCCGATCGACGACGAGCGCACCGACCTGAGGGTGACCTATTTCTTTCCCCGCGACCATCGTTCTCCGGAGGTGATGCCGCAGTACGTGCTCGACGTCGCGGCGGATACCGAGCGCCTGTTCGAGGAGGACGCGCGAATCTGGCGCCATCAGAAATTCATTCAGCGGCCCCTGTTCGCCAAGTCCGACGTGGAGATTTACACGGCGCTGCGCAAATGGAGCGACCAGTTCTACGAAGTGGCGGGTCTGCCCGCTGGCCCGATGACGGTGGTGGAAGAAAGCTGATGGCGAGCCAGAGTACGCGTGACCGCACATTGTCTGAACGTACCGTGCCTGAACGGACATTGTTGTCGGCAGGGTCCCTGTGGCAGCTGCTGGAGCTGCGTGTTGCCAGCGACCCCGACGCGACCTTCCTGATCGAGGCCGCGACGGACAACCGGATGAGCTTCGGTCAGTTCCACCGTCGGGCACTCGCCCTGGCATCGTGGCTCCAGGACCAGGGTATCCACCCGGGCAGCGTGGTCGCCTGGCAATTGCCCACCAGCATAGCGGCGGTGACGCTGGGCTTCGCCCTGGCCCGCCTCGGCGCCATCCAGGCGCCGGTGATCCATCTCTACCGGGAGAAGGAACTGGTGGAGATTCTCGCCCAGGCCCGCGCCGAGGTGCTGATCCTGCCGCCCGGCAGCGGGGAGTACCTGGCCATGGCCGGCAGCGCGGTCGCCGCCTTGCCGGCCGCCGTGCCCCGACCGCGGGCGCTTCCCCTGGAGGAGCCCGGCGGCGATTCGCTGCGCCTGCCGCCGCTGACGGTCAGCGCCGACGGCGACGCCGTGCGTTGGTACTACTTCACCTCCGGCACCACCGCCCGGCCCAAGGGCGCTCGCCATACCGACCGGACCCTGATGGCCGGCAGCCATTTCCTCGGCGCCTCCCTGGCGGTGAATGACCGGGACCTGGGCAGTATCGGTTATCCCATCGGCCATATCGGCGGTATTCTCTACTGTGCCATGGCGATCATGGCCGGCATGCCGGTGGTGTTGCTCCACAGGTATGTTCCCACCGAGGTGGTGGCGGCCTTTCGCCGCCATGGCGTGACTCTCGGTGGCGGCAGCACCGCGCATTACCAGATGCTGCTGGCCGAGCAGGCCAGCTCCGGCGACACACTGATCCCCAGCCTCCAGGTGCTTGCCGGGGGCGGCGCCGCCAAGCCCGCGGCGCTGTTCGCCCAGGTCAGGTCGCGGTTGGGGGCTACCATCGTCCACGCCTACGGCATGACCGAGGCGCCGATCTCCAGCCACAACCCGCGCCATGGCAGCGACGACCAGTTGACCCACAGCGACGGCCGGCCGATGCCCGGGCTCGAGGTGCGCATTGTCGATGGCGCCGGGCGGCCGGTGGCGGCGGGGGAGAGCGGCGAAATCCTGCTCCGCGGCCCCAACGTCTGCAAGGGCTACCTGGATCAACGGCAGACCGCCGATGCTTTCGATGCCGAGGGTTTTTACCACACCGGAGACATCGGCCTGCTCCGCCCCGACGGCCATCTGTGCGTCACCGGCCGACTCAAGGACATCATCATCCGCAAGGGTGAGAATATCTCCGCCCGGGAAGTGGAAGAGCTGTTGCTGACCCATCCCAAGGTGCGCGACGCCGCGGTGATCGGCCTGCCGGACGAGGAGCGTGGGGAACTGGTGTGCGCGGTGGTGGAACCGCTGGACCCAGCCGACCCGCTGACATTTGACGAGATGGCGGAACACCTGGCCGCCCATAAGTTGATGCGCCAGAAAATTCCCGAGCGGCTGGAAATCCTCGTCCGGCTGCCGCGCAACGAAGGGTTGCAGAAAGTCGTGAAGACAAAGCTGCAGGCGCTGTATGCCGGTAAATAGATAACATTCAAATTGATGACGTCGGGCCACCGGTAGGGAGCAAAGCACCCTATGCAGCCTATGACAGGGTACCTACGGAAGAACTATTCATGGAACATAGCACTCTGGAAATCCGCCTGCGGCGGGTGGAAGATATCCTCGCCATCCAGCAACTGTTCATCGACTACGGCCATTTTCTCGATGCCGGCCTGTTCGATGAATACGCCGGTCTCTTTGCCCGCGACGGCGAAGTCCAACTCGGCCCCCTCGGCACAGCGAAGGGCAGGGAGGCGATACGGATCATGATGATGGACATGCTCGCAGGCCAGGTCGGTCGCAGCTACCACCTCATCAGCAGCCCGCGCATCGTTTTCGAGGGCGAAGGCAGCGCCCGTTCCGAGGTGATGTGGACAGTGATCGACCGCACCGACAGGGATCGCCCGGTGGTGACCATGATCGGTCGCCACCGCGACCTGCTGGTGCGGGAAGATGGACGCTGGCGCTTTCTGCGCCGCCGGGGGTATGTGGATATTCCCGGCGGGATCGCCACAGAGTAGCGGCGTTCTTAACCCGCCCACACCGATACCCGCGTATAAAAGGCAACCTGCATGGAATTGGCAGACTTGCCTATGGCGGCTGTAAACCAATGCAACCCTGCACCGGCAATACCGTGCCTGTTCCAGGCGATAGGGTGTGCTGACGCAGGAAGCGCACCGCTCCGATCGATCCCGCCGGTGCGCTTCATTCTTCAGCGCACCCTATGAAAAAGAAACTTCGGAACACCCATCCATTTAATGGCCGGTCAGTAGGTGTCCTTTCCTGCTATTATCTGCCTGCCCGCCAATGGATGGCGGCTGTTTACCAAAGCAAAAATGCACAGACAAGGAGGTTGCCCATGTCCAATACCCTGCTCGACCCCAAGAACGATTTCGTCTTCAAAAAGCTATTCGTCAACGCCCCCGACCTGCTCGCCGATCTCATCAATGCCGTGCGCAGCGATGAAGATCCGGTCGAGGTGATCGACATCCTCAACCCCCAGATCGAGCCGGAGGAGCTGACCGGCAAGTTCATCCTCCTCGACGTGCTGGCCCGGGACAGCCGCGGCCGCCTGTTCAATATCGAAATGCAGGTGCGCCGCCTGGCGGAGTGGATCGAACGCAGCCTGTACTACATCGCCAGCGCCTACGCCGGGCAATTGAAGAAGGGCGGGGACTACGCTACGCTCAAACCGGTGATCGGCATCAACTTGCTGGATTTCGATCTGTTCGGGGGTAGGCGATAGGGTGCGCTGACGCAGGAAGCGCACCACCCCGATCGATCCCGTCGGTGCGCTTCCTGCGTCAGCACACCCTATGAAAAGGTGCCGGCGGCGAGGGGCATCACCAAGCACCCTGACGGACTGGATCACCTGGTTCAAACACTGGCGCGAGGACAACATCATGAGCGAGATTCACCACCCCCCGATCCAGAAAGCACAGGACCAGCTCAGGCGCCTGTCGGATGACGAGGACACCCGCTGGCGGGCGCTGGCGCGGGAACGTGCGCTGCACGACGAAGTCAGTTACCTGGCGTCTGCGCGTAGAGAAGGGCTGGCGGAAGGTCGGAAAGAAGGTCAGGCAGAAGGCCGGGAAGAAGGTATTCAGATCGGCGAGGAGCGGGGCCGCGCGGCAGTGCTGACTCGGTTGTTGACCTTGAAATTCGGCGAACTGCCCGCCGAAGTGCGGCAGCGCCTCGAGCGGGCCGCTGAAGGGGAACTGGATGGCTGGGCCGAGCGGGTGCTGTTTGTGGAGAACCTTGACGAGGTCTTCCTGTAAAAATCTGTTTCAGCAGACCGATAGCCCATCACCTGACAATGCACCGAGGCGCAACAGGGCGAGGGGCGCCGGCTGGGTGGACTTTCCCGGCAGAAGCGCCAAGCAGCGCAGATTTCATACAGGAGACAACAAGGTGTGCGTCCAGGTCACTTTGACCTGGACATTTTCCTGCGATTGCCTTGGCGCTGTCAGCGCAATTCAGAAATCTCCCTTTTTTATCCCTGACGGGAATATGCCGCTTGTGTCGCTGCCTGGTCGGCTGGGTTCGCTCCGCCGCGAGCGTTATCGTCAGGTCAGGTTGGAAATGGGCTCCACGCCCCAGCGGGTGCGTGAAAACGTCTGCGCCGGCTCGTCCCAGGTCAGGTTGGCCTGCAGGGCGGCCATGGTGATATCGCGACCCATCCGGCCCAGCGGCACGGAGTCGAACATGGCGCTGGCGTCACCGGCGGTGAGCAGGCGCTGCGACGACTGCACCACCAGTCTCGCGCCATAGACCACGTTGCGCCGGGCCTCGGCGCGTTCGGCAAGGTCGGGAACATGCCCGCGCCGGCCCCAGTCGGCGAGCGTCGCGCAATTGTTGCGAATGAACAGCGCCGCCGCATCGATCTCGGCGGCCGACTCGGCAAAGCGCAACTGCGCGCCGGCGCCTTCGGCAGCCGACTTGCCGGTATGCAGATCCTTCCGCTGGGTCACGCGTTCCTCGAACAGGTCCAGCACGCCGCGGCCCATGCCGATGGCTGCAGCGAGCAGCAACTGGTTGACCACCAGATTGAATGGCACGCGGTAATAGGGGTTGTCCGGGTACAGGCTGGCGCCCGGGGTGGTGCCGGTCTGCAATTGCTGCAGCGGCACGAACCGGTGCGGTGGCACGAAGGCATCCTTGATCACGATCGACTTACTGCCGGTCCCGCGCAGGCCCGCGACATACCAGTCGTCCAGCACCTCGAAGTCCGCCTTGGGCACCAGGCAGATGCCGTGCAGGGTGATGAAGAGAATCCATTGCGCGTAGTCGCAGCCGCTGGAGAAACGCATCTGGCTGTCCCGTATCCGCCAGCCGCCGTTTTCGGGCTCTATGTTCAGCCGCGCCACCGCCGATGCCGTCGAACTGACCGTATCCGGATCGGGGCCCCAGTACTCCTGCTGCGCCTGCTCGGAAAAATAGCCTGCGATGAACTGGTGCCCCGGCCACTGCCCGGCCATCCAGGCGGATGAGCCGCAGCCGCGACCGATCTGCTGGGCGACCTCGGTGACCACATCGATGCCATAGCCGAATCCCTGGTGGCGCAGCGGCTGGGCGATGCGCAGCAGGCCGGTGCGACGAAAATCCTCGAACGTCTCCGGTGGAATCCGGCGCAACTGCTCGCATCGCAGGCTGCGTTCGCGCAGCGCCGGAATCAGTGCTGCCGCGCGGGCGACCACCTCCTCGGGCGATGGAATCGGATCGAAAGAGGGCGGCGATACGGGTTTGTTGGTGATGCTCATAGAAATCCTTGTAAGAGTCGATGGTGGTTCTGAGAGAGCCGTTCCCCGCCCGTTTTGCACTTCATCGGGCCGGAATGGGTACGCCTGACCGCGAGTGTCTTCCCTTAGTGGGAAACGGCATACTCTTCCATTTTTCCCGGCGATTCACAACCCGGCGGTGTGTTTGCCGCCAGCGACCCGCTGGGCGGGAAGATGGCCACTGGCGCTTTACTGTGCCGCCGGAGATATGAGGACCTTCCCGGCAGGATCGCCAAACAGCACAGACTTCATGGAGGCGCTAACAGGCCTGTAGTGGTCAAGTAATTCTGGACACCTGTTTAGGTCCATCAAGCAGTCAAGGCTTCCTGATCCACCGGGGACCGGTACTTGTTGTAGCTGTGCAAC
>JBAZCN010000167.1:0-6932 GCA_041655035.1 Porticoccaceae bacterium
AAGCATCGATCCCGGACGAACGGCTAGTCTGGATCGCCGCCGACATGGAGGCGTTGCTCGCCAGCGCGGCGGCGGAGGACGATCTCGACAGGTATTACCTGCGCATCAAGAGCGCCTGGAAGTTGTCCCGGGAGGATCAGTTTCTGGTCAGCCGGCTGGCGGTCTGGCGGGAGCGGCTGGCGCGCGAGGAGGACCGCCCGCGGGGGCGGATCGTGCCCGACGCTGTGCTCGTCGACGCGGTGCGCCTGCGCGCCCGCAGCCGCAATCAGCTGTCGGCGATCGAGGGCTTCCATCCGCGCTCGGTGCGCCAGTACGGCGACCTGTTGCTGGCAATGATCGACGACCTTGGCGGCCGGCCGGTGCCCGGCGACTTTGTGATGGTCCAGCCGCCCCTGGAGCGGGACGCCCGGAAGGTGTTGTCCGGGTTGCGCGGCCTGATCGAGGCCAAGGCCAAGGCACTCGATCTCGTCCCCGAGGTGCTCGCCCGCAAGCGCGATCTCGAAGCACTGGTGCGCAGCGCCCTCGACGGCCGGCCCGCGCTGCCCCCGGCGCTCGCCCGCGGCTGGCGCCACACAGTGATCGGTCAGGAGTTGCTCGCTTATGTCAGCTGATACGCCGGACTCCGGGAAGTGCCTCTGCCAGGTTTACAAAAGCCCGAGAGAGGAAGAGCTGTACCTGTTCGTCGACCGTCGCGACGGGCTCGACCGGGTGCCGGAGGCCCTGCTCGAGCGCTTCGGCACACCGCAACTGGTAACCACGCTGGTGCTGACCCCGGAGCGCCGGCTGGCCCGCGCCGAGGCGTCGCGGGTGCTCGACGGGTTGCGGGAGCAGGGCTATTACCTGCAGATGCCGCCACCGCGCGACCAGCGCATCGATACCGGCATGGCCGAACTCGGTGACAAGAACGAGAAACTGCCGCGATGACCAGGGCTGCAGTGGTCGATAGCGGGGCGCCATTCTGGGCGCGCAAAACCCTGGGCCAGATGACTGCCGCCGAATGGGAATCGCTGTGCGATGGCTGCGGACGCTGCTGTCTGGCCAAGCTCGAGGATGAAGACGACGGCGAGGTATATTTCACCTCGGTGGCCTGCCGGCTGCTGGATCTCGATAGCTGCCGATGCCAGGATTATCCCGGCCGCCAGGAGCAGGTGGCCGATTGCGTGGCGTTACGCCCGGACACCGTGGCGTCCCTCGGCTGGCTGCCGTCGACCTGCGCCTACCGGCTGATCGCCGAGGGCAAGCCCCTGTACTCCTGGCACCCGTTGCGTTCGGGATCGCCGGCGTCGGTGCACGAGGCGGGCATGTCGGTGCGGGGCAGGGTAATATCGGAACTGTTTGTCCACGAGGAAGACCTCGAGGACCATATCATTCACTGGGTGGACTGATCGTATGTACACGCTTGAAAACTATATCTGGGGATTGGTGGCCTACGCCCTTGGCTGCCTGCTGATCCTGCCCGCCTGCTGGAAGACAACAAGGGTGCTGATCCCCTGGGCGCCGCCGCGGGCCATCGTCCGGCTATTGCTGGCGGCGCTGATCCTCACGCCCGTCAAGGCCTACGAGGATATGATGTTCATTGCCCCGGCCTGGGTCGTGGCGACTTTCGAGGTGTTCAGGCCGACCACGGTGGAAGGGCCGTTCCGCGCCATCATGCCGGTGATGGCCGTGTTTCTCGGATTGGTGATGTTGTATACCCTGTTCGTGCTGGCGCGTTATTTCGTTCGCCGCGGCAGACAGCCGGAGCGGCAGGCGCGGGGATGAGCGGTTCCCGCCATCGCTGCCAGCCCTGGCCGGAAGCGTCACTGTAAATCCATTCCCGTCCGATCCCCAACTCCGTTCCCGTCGTTCCGTCCCGCCCCCGAGCCGCCACCGGCGGCTCTCGACATACCGTGGTTTTTCGCTGCGGCCGCAGCCTGATCGCGAGTCGCCGTTCCGGGAATATATTTGCAATTATGTAAATTTAATCGTAGTATTTTTCCCGCCCTGACCATTGCTGGGACTGGGGTCGAGACCACTTATTCCAATAACACTTTCATATTCCAGATACAGCGGGGTTATTCCAATGAGCGAGAATCAGGTTGATCGCAACGGGTCGGGCCATGATCGGCGCACCGTCCTCAAGGGGCTGGGTGTTTCGGTCGCCGCGGCCGTGGTGGGAACGGGGCCGCTGGCCTCGATAGCGCGCGCTGCGGCGTCCGGCACTGGCTTTGAAGTGGTGGCGGAGACGCGCGCCGGCAAGGTCGGGGGCATTACCCGCGATGGCGTGCATGTATTCAAGGGCATCCCCTACGGCGCGCCCACCGGCGGCGCCAACCGCTTCAAGCCGCCAAAGCCGCCCGAGCCCTGGAACGGGGTGCGCGACGCCACCCGCTTCGGTCCCACCGCGCCACAGATCGGCCATGCCGAGGCGGGCGGCGGCCAGCCCGGCGACGATGCCGCCGCCGGTCGCATGGCGGAGTTCGCCACGTTCATTCACGGCCTGGCCGGCGACGAGCCGGCACAGGGCGAAGACTGTCTGGTGCTCAATGTGTGGACGGCGGGGCTCGATACCAATAAATCCCGGGCGGTGATGGTGTGGCTCCACGGCGGCGCCTTCGAGACCGGTTCCGGCTCCTGGCCGTTGTACGAGGGCACGCCCCTGGCGCAGCGCGATGACGTGGTGTTCGTCACTGTCAACCACCGCCTCGGGGTGCTGGGCTTCCTCCACCTGGAAGAGCTCGGCGGCGAGGACTATGTCGGTTCCGGCAACGCCGGCATGCTCGATATCGTCGCCGCCCTCGAATGGGTGCGGGACAATATCGCCAATTTCGGTGGCGACCCGTCGAAGGTGATGGTGTTCGGCGGCTCCGGCGGGGCTTCGAAAACCGCTTGCCTGTTGGGGATGCCGGCTGCCGAGGGGCTGTTCCATCGCGGCGCGCTGATGAGCGGTCCCTATATCCGCGCCCGGGAGGCGGACTACGCCACCAAGCTCAGCCGGCAATTGCTGGAGCGGCTGAATCTCCAGCCGTCCGAGGTCGACAAGCTTCACGATATCCCCTACGAAACCCTGCTGCGGGAAGCCAAACACCTGGCCATTCCGATCTCGGACGGGCTCGCCGGGGCGGCGAGCCCGGATGCCTTCATGCCGATGCAGCCGGTGGTGGACGGCAAGACCCTGCCCGCCCATCCGGTCTACCCCACGGGTTCTCCCCATGGCAAAAACGTGGCCATGATGGTGGGTTCCACCCAGGACGACATGAAGATGATGATGCTGTCCATGCCCTGGTTCGGCAAGCTCGATGACGACGGGCTGGCAAAAATGGCTGCCGCCACCTTTGGGGAATTGGCGGAACCCATGCTCGCCGCCTATAGAAAAGCCTATCCCGACGCCAGTCCCACCGATATCGCCTGCCAGTTCGTCACCGACCGGGTGATGTGGGCGGGCGCTATCGACTGGGCGGAGCGCAAGAACGCCGCGGGCGGCGCGCCGGTCTATGTCTACCGCTTCGACTACACCACACCGGTCATGGGCGGTGTGCTCGGCGCCACTCACGGCGGTGATTTACCTTTCGCCCTCGATAATTACACCTATACTCCGATGGCGGGAGACCGGCCCGAAAACGCGGAGATGGCCAGGGTGATGAGCGAGGCGTTTGTGCGTTTCGCCCACGGTGGTGATCCCAACCACGATGGCATGCCGCAGTGGCAGCCATATACCGAACGGCAGCGCAACACCCTGGTGTTCGATGTCGATACCCGTGCCGAGACCGATCCCCGCTCCGAGTTGCGTGTGCTCTACGGCAGGCTGCTCGCGGGCTGAGGGCGTAATGCCCTTGTTTGCCGGGAACCTGCTCACCAGGAACCTGGTTACCAGAAAATAGCAAAGGGCAAGGTCTGCAAGGGGGCAGAGATGATCAGCAATAACCTGGCGAGGGCTTTTGCGACGGCGCTGGCTGCCGGCTGCTTTTGTGTCGGCGGCGCCCAGGCGGCGCTCAACTGCACGGTGAAAAGCATCGGTCGCGTGGTGGCGGATGATACCCGTATCGTCTCCGCCACCAAGGTGACCCACCCGGTCAACTATTGCAGTGTCACCGGTTATGTCACCACCCGCAACCCGGGGCCCAACAAGGTGGGTTTTTTGCTCGCCTTGCCTGAAAAGGGCTGGAATGGCCGCTTTTTCTTCAACTCAGTGGGTGGTTCGGCGGGTTTTTTACAGACCCCGCCGGCCCAGTTGCTGGTCGATGGCTTTGCCGTGGCGACCACCGATGGCGGTCATCGCAGCACCAGTATTCTCGACTGGAGCAAGCTGAAGAACCCCGCCGTGGCTCTCGATCTGAGCAAGCGCTCGATGCATGTCTCGGCGCTCGCCACCCAGGGTATCACCAGGGCCTGGTACGACACCGAGCAGATGTACCGCTATGTTCAGGGTTGTTCCGGGGGCGGCCAGCGCGCCATCGCCACGGCGCGCAATTATCCGCAGGACTACGACGGTTATATCGTCGAGGCGCCGGGTATCAATGCCGCCAATATCCTCGCTTTCGCCAGCGCCACCCAGCATATGAAAAAGCACCCGGAAGGCTGGGTATCCCCGGCGAAGATCCTGCTGGTGGAAAACAAGGTCAACGAGGTCTGTGGCGCCGTCGACGGCGTGGTCGGCGATTCGCTGGCCTGTGAATTCGATCCGGCGATCCTCAAGTGCGATGGCGATGAAGCTGGCGATTGCCTGACCGAGGCTCAGATCGAGACCCTCGAGCTGATTCACCAGGGGCCTCGCGGACCCGCGGGACAGGCCTATCCCGGGGCGCCCTGGACCGACACCCGGGGGTGGATCGGCTTTTTCACCGGCCAGTCGCCGCCGGATACCTGGAGTGAAACCGAAATGGGCCAGACGCCCGGCGGCTATGTGATCGCCCATTCCTTCATGCGCGGCTATTTCGGTGAGGATTACGACTTTGTCGAACAGTTCGACTTCGGCGACCAGGGGGCCATCGACGCCTACCTGGCCGCCGACCGCAAGGCGGGCATGGGCCAGAACGACGCCAACCTGTCCGGCGTCGAAAAGGCGGGGGGCAAGGTGCTTATCTGGCACGGCATGAGCGACCACGGTATCGTCTACGAGGACATGATCCGCTATTACCGGGCGTTGAAGAAAACCCTCCCCCGCGAGGGCCAGGTCGAGGCGTTTACCCGCATGTTCGCCGCTCCCGGCGTCCTCCACTGTACCGGCGGCAGCGGTCCCTCGGATATGCGTGATCGCGTCCTCGACAAGATGATCGACTGGGTCGAGAAGGGCATCCCGCCCGAAACCATCGTCGCCAACCGCACCGTGGAACCCGGCTCCCAGGTGCGCCAGTTCCTGGTGTGCGCCTACCCGAAGGTGGCGAAATACATCCCCAGGGAGCTGGCCAAGGGCGATCCGATGGCGCCACTGCGGGGCAATCCGGCCTTCGATGCCAATAACTGGGCCTGCGAATGACGTTGGCGGGGGCTGGCGACTATTTCTGCGCCGCCGGCCCTGCCGGCCACCGTCGCTTTTTACCACTACCTGCTGGCACAATTCGGCGCATCACGCCATTTAGTTCGGCGCGTCACGCTATTTGATTGTCCCGTTATCCACAAGGAACAGACCATGAGCCAGCAGGAAACCATTCTGATCGGCGGCAACGGGGAGCGCCAGTCGTTCCTCGATCCGCGCTTCGCCAACCGCCACGGCCTGGTGGCCGGCGCCACCGGCACCGGTAAGACGGTGACGCTTCAGGTGCTGGCGGAGAGCTTCTCACGCCTCGGCGTGCCGGTGTTCATGGCCGATGTAAAGGGCGATCTCGCCGGCATCAGCCAGCCCGGCCAGCCGCATCCCAAGGTCGATGAGCGCCTCGCCCATATCGGTATGACCGGTTTCGGGTTTGCCGGCAATCCGGTAGTGTTCTGGGATCTCTACGGCGAGCAGGGCCACCCCATTCGCGCCACCATCTCCGACATGGGGCCGCTGCTGCTGGCGCGCCTGATGGATCTCAATGACACCCAGGAAGGGGTATTGACCATGGCGTTCCAGATCGCCGACGACGACGGGCTGTTACTGCTCGACATGGCCGATCTGCGCACTCTGCTGACCTATATCGGCGATAACGCCGCCACTTTCAAGACCCGTTACGGCAATGTTTCCACGGCCAGTATCGGCGCCATCCAGCGCCGCCTGCTGGTGCTGGAGCGCGAGGGCGGCGACAGCTTTTTCGGCGAGCCGATGCTCGATTTCTGGGACCTGCTGCGCACCGCTTCCGGGGGCGCCGGCCAGGTCAATATTCTCGCCGCCGACCGGCTGATACACAGCCCGCGCCTCTATGCCACATTTCTGCTGTGGTTGCTGTCCGAACTGTTCGAAAACCTGCCTGAAGTGGGTGATGCCGACAAGCCCCGCCTGGTGTTCTTTTTCGATGAAGCCCACTTGCTGTTCAACGATGCGCCAAAGGCTCTGTTGACCAAGGTCGAGCAGGTGGTGAGGCTGATTCGCTCCAAGGGCGTCGGCGTGTATTTCATCACCCAGAGCCCCCTGGATGTTCCGGAGGCGGTATTGGGACAGCTCGGCAACCGGGTGCAGCACGCCCTTCGGGCGTTCACCCCGAAGGACCAGAAAGCCGTGCGCGCGGCCGCCACCACCTTTCGCCAGAATCCCGCCCTCGACACCGAAACCGTGATCACCGAACTGGGGGTAGGCGAGGCGCTGGTATCCGTGCTCGGGGACAACGGCGTGCCCGGCGTCGTGGAGCGGCTGCTGATCAGCCCGCCGCGTTCGCGGATCGGTCCGGTGAGCGACGCGGAAAGGGCGGAGGTACTGCGCAAAAGTCCTGTTGCCGGCCGCTACGACCGGGCGCTGGACCGCGAATCCGCCCATGAAGTGCTGAACCAACGGGCTGTCGATGCGGCGCGGCGCCAGCAGGAGCAGCACCGGGAACAAC
>JBAZCN010000168.1:0-6857 GCA_041655035.1 Porticoccaceae bacterium
TCACATCCTGGGGCTGAAGCTGGTCCCAAGGGTATGGCTGTTCGCCATTTAAAGTGGTACGCGAGCTGGGTTCAGAACGTCGTGAGACAGTTCGGTCCCTATCTGCCGTGGGCGTTGGAGATTTGAGGAGAGTTGCTCCTAGTACGAGAGGACCGGAGTGAACGAACCTCTGGTGTTCGGGTTGTCACGCCAGTGGCATTGCCCGGTAGCTATGTTCGGACAGGATAACCGCTGAAAGCATCTAAGCGGGAAGCCCCCTCCAAGATGAGATCTCCCTGACTCCTTGAGAGTCCTGAAGGGCCGTCGAAGACTACGACGTTGATAGGCTGGGTGTGGAAGCGTTGTGAGGCGTTGAGCTAACCAGTACTAATTGCCCGTGAGGCTTGACCATATAACAGAAGTGATTGCGTTGCGTGTGACGTGGCGCCGGACGAGTTGCGAGACTCGCTTGTTCAGTACAGTTTCGATGGATCACCACCCAATTTGAATAGGACACGCCAGTGCTGCGGCACGTAAGCGCAGTGTTCGTTCAAGCCAGTTTGCCTGGCGACCATAGAGCATTGGAACCACCTGATCCCATCCCGAACTCAGCAGTGAAACGATGCATCGCCGATGGTAGTGTGGGGTCTCCCCATGTGAGAGTAGGTCATCGCCAGGCTTTAAATAGGAAACCCCAGCACCTCAGTGTGCTGGGGTTTTTTTATGGACCGGAGAGTGCCTCGGTGAGAACAGGGCCAGCACCACCACCTGGTTTGGATGGGCCAAAGCATCTTTGGCAACCCCGCTGGCCCGGTTGCGGGGTTTCGATTGCCTTCTGGTGGTTTATGATGGCGCACTGTTTCAAACGGGGGGCGGAGAATCATGCGGGAAAAACCACTGATAAGCCTGCTGGCGGACGGCAGGCTCCATTCCGGCGAATGGCTGGGTGAGCAACTTGGTATTTCGCGCACGGCGGTGTGGAAGCAGCTAAACAACCTTGAAGAACTCGGGCTGGATATCGAATCGGTTCGAGGGCAGGGCTATCGTATCGCCGGAGGCATCGAATTGCTGGATCCGGTTTCGATCCGGCAGCATATCGCTGCCGGCGTGCGGCCGGGGTTGGGGCGTTTCGATATCCTGGATGAAGTCGCTTCCACCAATGACTGGATAAAGGCGCTCCAGCCCGGTCAGCAATGGCGAGGGGCTGTCTGCCTGGCCGAGCGGCAGACCAGTGGCCGCGGCCGCCGTGGACGGGCCTGGGTCAGCCCTTTTGGCAGAAATATCTACCTCTCCCTGGGCTGGGAGTTCAGTGGCGGCGCGGCCTCTCTGGAGGGGCTGAGTCTGGCTGTCGGCGTAGCGGTGTGCCGGGCGCTGGGCGGAAAGGCGCGGCATCCTGAGTTGCAGCTCAAGTGGCCCAACGACATTCTTTACCAGGGGCGGAAGCTGGGTGGAGTGTTGGTCGAAATGCAGGGCGATCCCACCGGCAGTTGCCAGATAGTCATCGGGGTGGGGCTGAACCACGGCATGGCGGGCCATATCCAGGGTATCGATCAGCAGTGGGCCGATGCCACGGCATTCTCGACCCAGGGTCGCAATGAGCTTGCCGGCCGCCTGATCTCCGAGTTGCTGTTGATGATCAACGATTTCGGCGCCAATGGTTTCCGCGGCTTTCGCGAAGAGTGGTCGCGCTACGACGCGGCGGTGAACCGGGTGGTTACACTCAGTACAGTAGCCGCGACCACCGAGGGTGTCTGCCGTGGCATAGCGGAGAACGGCGCCGTCCTGATCGAGACAGAAACAGGTCTGAAACAGTTCAATGGCGGCGAGATAACTCTCAGGGTCCAGCCATGATACTTGACGTCGATGCCGGCAACAGCTACCTGAAGTGGGCCCTGCACGACGGTGATATCCGTCGCGGCAGGGCATCGGGGCGAGTACCCCGGGGGGGCGCCAGGGAGTGGTTGGCGGGGCTCGACGCCAGGGATCTGCACCGTATCAGGCTTTCGTCGGTGGCGGGGGATGTCACCGAGGATTTCTCGAGATGGGCGTTGATGCAGGGCGTCGCGCTGCAGTTGGCTACTGTCGAGGATGGGGTCGGAGGGCTGCGCTGTGGCTACCGAGAGCCTTCGCGACTAGGCATCGATCGCTGGCTGGCGCTGCTCGCGGCCCGCGACCAGTGCGGCGGAGCCTTTGCTGTGGTCGACGCTGGCACCGCGCTCACGGTCGATGTCGTGGATGGTCGCGGGCGCCACCTGGGCGGCTATATTGCGCCTGGGTTGACAATGATGGCTGACAGTCTCGTTGCCAATACCTGGGGGGTTCGGACTGACGAAGGTGCCCACGCCTCGCTGGCACCAGGAACCTTCACCGCCGAAGCGGTAATGCATGGCTGCCTTGCCAGTGCGGTGGGGTTGGTAGAGGCGGTGGTCGCACGGCAGGTCGTAGCGGCACTGTTTCTCACCGGGGGAGATGCAGATATCCTGAAAGCCAATATCCTGTCTTCGCAAATGCAGCAGCGCCTGCGGATCACCGTCGATCGGCACCTGGTGCTGGCCGGATTATCGATTGCGCTGCCCTGAAAAGGAGACAACGCAACCAGGCAAAAGGAGGAGGGAGCCTCTTTCGGCTGGGAAAGCGATAAAGCCTGGGATAAGGGTTGCTTCCACTGGGTAGTTCACCTAGAATCGCGCCTCTTAAAATAAGTGGTAATGATGCTGGCGTAGCTCAGTTGGTAGAGCAGCTGACTTGTAATCAGCCGGTCGGGGGTTCGACTCCTCTCGCCAGCTCCAAACTCTTCGCAACTGCCTGTAAATGTGTTGACATTCGCGGGCGGTGCGTAGACAATACGCGACCTTTTTGGAGGGGTTCCCGAGCGGCCAAAGGGATCAGACTGTAAATCTGACGCGAAAGCTTCGGTGGTTCGAATCCACCCCCCTCCACCAGTTTTAAGCTCTCCGGCGCAGCTGCGCCGAGGAAAAGGTTCACCAGGTGCGTAACAGGGTTTGGCGGGTATAGTTCAGTGGTAGAACCTCAGCCTTCCAAGCTGATGATGCGGGTTCGATTCCCGCTACCCGCTCCAGGTGAGCATGAAGGTTTTGCTCATATAGCTCAGTTGGTAGAGCACACCCTTGGTAAGGGTGAGGTCGGCGGTTCAAATCCGCCTATGAGCTCCAGGTTCGTGGGCGCTAGTGTCCACCGTTTTGTAGTTGAAATCAGGTCCCAGTTTAGGAGGCTCCCCGATGGCAAAGGAAAAGTTTGAACGCAAGAAGCCCCACGTAAACGTGGGCACGATTGGTCACGTAGACCATGGCAAGACCACCCTGACGGCAGCCCTGACCCGCGTGTGTGCGGAAACCTGGGGCGGTACCATGGTTGCCTTCGACGGGATCGACAAGGCGCCGGAAGAGCGCGAGCGCGGCATCACCATCGCCACCTCGCACGTTGAATACGATTCGCCGAACCGGCACTACGCCCACGTCGACTGCCCTGGCCACGCCGACTACGTAAAGAACATGATCACCGGCGCCGCCCAGATGGACGGAGCGATCCTGGTGTGTTCTGCCGCCGACGGCCCGATGCCGCAGACCCGCGAGCACATCCTGCTGTCCCGCCAGGTGGGCGTCCCCTACATCGTCGTGTTCCTCAACAAGGCCGACATGGTGGATGATGCCGAGCTGCTGGAGCTGGTGGAGATGGAAGTGCGCGAGCTGCTCGACCTGTACGACTTCCCGGGCGACGATACGCCGATCATCATTGGCTCGGCGCTGATGGCGCTGAACGGTGAGGACGCCAATGAAATGGGCACCAGCGCGGTGCGGAAGCTGGTTGAGACACTGGACGTGTACATTCCCGAGCCGGAGCGGGCCATCGATCTGCCGTTCCTGATGCCGATCGAGGACGTGTTCTCGATTTCCGGTCGCGGCACCGTGGTGACTGGTCGGGTCGAGCGCGGCATCGTCAAGGTGGGCGAGTCGGTGGAGATCGTGGGTATCCGCGACACCCAGACGACCACCTGCACCGGTGTTGAGATGTTCCGCAAGCTGCTGGAAGAAGGCCGTGCTGGCGAGAACGTTGGTGTGCTGCTGCGGGGCACCAAGCGCGACGACGTGGAGCGTGGCCAGGTGCTGTGCAAGCCGGGCACGATCAAGCCCCACACCAAGTTTGAAGCGGAAGTGTACGTGCTGTCGAAGGATGAAGGTGGTCGCCACACGCCGTTCTTCAACGGCTATCGTCCGCAGTTTTACTTCCGGACGACCGACGTGACTGGTTCGTGCGATCTGCCGGAAGGTATCGAGATGGTGATGCCGGGTGACAATGTGCAGATGACGGTGACGTTGATTGCGCCGATCGCGATGGAAGATGGCCTGCGTTTTGCGATTCGCGAAGGTGGCCGCACTGTCGGCGCCGGCGTGGTAGCCAAAATCATCCAGTAAACAGCAGCTTTGGCGGGGTTCGGGCCGAGACGTTTCCAGCGTCTCGGCTCCGCTGTTAGTAAGGTTGCCCGTGTATAAGATTACAGGCCAGTAGTTCAATTGGTAGAGCACCGGTCTCCAAAACCGGGGGTTGGGGGTTCGAGTCCCTCCTGGCCTGCCACCTTTAAAAGACCGGAGGTAGATAGGACAATGAGTTCTGCAACGGAACAAAACTCTTCTCGTCTCGACGGTCTCAAGTGGATTTCGATTCTTCTGCTGGTAGTCGGGGGAATCTATGCCAACCACTTCTATTCATCGGAGCCGCTGCTGTTCCGGGCAGGCGGGCTGGTGGTGGTGGCTCTCGTTGCCGGTTTCCTGGCTTTTAGTACCCAAAAGGGCGCTGCGATCTGGACCCTCCTCAAAGGTGCCCAGACGGAAGCCCGTCGCGTGGTGTGGCCAACCCGGCAGGAGCGGAACCAGACGACGCTGGTGGTCGTCGGGTTCATCCTGGTAATGGCCTTGATACTGTGGGGGCTTGACAGCCTTTTCGGTTGGATCACTTCAATGATCATTGGGTAGGAGTAGCAAATGTCCAAGCGTTGGTATGTCGTGCACGCTTACTCGGGGTACGAGAAAAAGGTCGCCGCGTCCCTCCGGGACCGTGTTGTCCTGGCGGGTATGGACGACCGTTTTGGCGAAATACTCGTTCCGACCGAAGAAGTCGTGGAAATGAAGGGCGGCCAGAAGCGCAAAAGCGAGCGCAAATTCTTCCCCGGCTATGTCCTGGTGCAGATGGAACTCGATGACGAGACCTGGCATCTGGTCAAGGAAACCCCGCGGGTCATGGGTTTCATTGGTGGCAAGGCGGACAAGCCTGCGCCGATCAGCGATAGAGAAGCGGAAATCATCCTGCAGCGAGTCCAGGATTCGGAAGACAAGCCGAAACCCAAAACGATCTTCGAGCCCGGTGAAGTCATCCGGGTGGTGGATGGGCCGTTCAACGATTTCAATGGTGTCGTGGAAGAGGTCAATTACGACAAGAGCCGCCTGCGGGTGGCGGTGTCGATTTTCGGCCGTTCGACGCCGGTGGAGCTCGATTTCACCCAGGTCGAGAAATCCTGACGGCACTGGTTTTAAAGACGGCTGCCCATCGGCAGCTATTTTAGGTGGCGGGAGAACAACCGCCGGGGAGCCGCGACAGCACAGTCTGCTCGGTGGCGTTAATCACCCAACTGGAGAAGGTAAATGGCAAAAAAGGTAAATGCTTATATCAAGCTGCAGGTCAAGGCCGGGCAGGCAAACCCGAGTCCGCCGGTCGGCCCCGCACTGGGTCAGCACGGCGTCAACATCATGGAATTCTGTAAAGCATTCAACGCCCAGACCCAGTCCCTGGAGCAAGGCACGCCGACACCGGTGGTCATCACGGTCTACAGTGATCGCAGCTTCACCTTCGTGATGAAAACGCCTCCTGCGTCCTTTCTGCTCAAGAAGGCTGCAGGCGTTTCCTCGGGCAGTGCGCGTCCCAATACCGACAAGGTCGGCAAGGTGACCCGTGAGCAACTGGAAGAAATCGCCAAGACCAAGACCCCGGATCTGACCGCGGCTGATCTCGATGGCGCGGTAAGAACGATTGCCGGCTCCGCCCGCGCAATGGGCCTGACAGTGGAGGGATTGTAATGGCCAAGTTGTCCAAGCGCGCACGGGCGATCCGTGAAAAGGTCGATCCCACCAAGCTCTACGGCATTGATGAGGCCGTGGCGCTGTTGAAAGAGCTGTCCACCGTCAAGTTCGAGGAAACCTTCGATGTCGCCGTCAATCTCGGCATCGATCCTCGCAAGTCCGACCAGGCTGTCCGCGGTGCCACCACGCTGCCCCACGGCACAGGCAAGACTGTTCGTGTAGCGGTATTCACCCAGGGCGAAGCCGCTGAAAATGCCAAAGCGGCCGGTGCCGACATCGTCGGCATGGAAGATCTCGCCGAGCAGGTAAAGGCCGGTAATCTGGACTTCGATGTGGTGATCGCCGATCCCGCCGCCATGCGCGTCGTCGGCCAGCTGGGCCAGATCCTCGGCCCCAGAGGGCTGATGCCGAACCCCAAAACGGGTACGGTGACTCCCGACGTGGTCACTGCGGTCAAGAATGCCAAGGCCGGACAGGTGCGTTTCCGCGCTGACAAAAATGGAATTATTCACGGCGGCATTGGTCGTATCAGTTTTGACGCCGTGGCCATCAAGGAAAATATTGAGGCTCTCGTCGCCGAGCTCAAGAAGGTGAAGCCGGCCTCCGCCAAGGGTATCTACGTCAAGCGCGTGACCTTGTCGACCACCATGGGCCCTGGCCTGGCCATCGACCAGTCTTCTCTGGAAGCCTGAGTCGGTCAATAGACTTTGGGGTCCCGGCCCACTCAGGGCCGGGACCGTCAAAGACCGTAGGTGGCGGGCACCACGCCTTAATTATGCGGCCGGA
>JBAZCN010000169.1:0-6654 GCA_041655035.1 Porticoccaceae bacterium
ACGGGAGCGGCCTTTGGCGCGACAGCGGGGGCCCGGGCTTTGGCTGCCGGCGCTTCGGGTGACAGTGCTTCGGGTGACAGTGCTTCGGTTTCGGCGGCCAATGCTTCGGGCGGGCTCGCATCGACTCTGGCCGCCGCCCGCAGTGGCGCGGAGCGGGTGGGGGACGCGGGTTGTCGCGGTATTTTCGCCGCGGCGACGGCCGCTCCGGCACCGGGTTGCAGGCGCACCGGAGTGAGTCCCTGGCTGCGCAACTGGCGCAACGCCGCCTCCTGGGTGGCGGCGGACAGGCTGCCCTGTGCGATGGACCCGTCCTTGCGCGCGGCTTTGTAGGTGAATTCAGGCATGGCATGTCCGATTTGTGCGACGAGCGGGAGCGAAACGGCGGTGGCGCATTCTGCTGGTGGATGATTCTACCGTGGCGGAGGGGAGGTTAACAGGTTGCTTGTTCACACCGGCAATGGCGAGTACCGGCACGCTCCATGGGGTGCTGCCGACGGAGGAGGCGCACCGGGGGATTCTGGGGTAAGTGTCATCTCCTTCCATTGCCTGCCCACCCCGAATAGAATCGACGCCGAGCTTAAACGGATAAGGATATCCCGTGCCAAACTACCGCCGTATCCATCAACCGGGAGCGACCTGGTTTTTCACTGTGGCCCTTGCCGAACGCCGCAACAATTCCCTCCTGACGGACCATATCGACCTTTTGCGCGCTGCATTCCGCCATATACGGCATCGCCACCCGTTCGCGATCCCAGCCATGGTGGTGTTGCCGGATCACCTCCATTGCATCTGGTTTCTACCGCCTGATGATGCTGACTATGCCACCCGCTGGCGACTGATAAAGGGGTATTTTTCCCGCAATCTGGAAGTGAGGGAGTTTCGTTCGGAGAGCAGAATAAAACGCCGCGAGCGCGGCGTCTGGCAACGGCGGTTCTGGACACACCTGATAACGGATCAGGAAGATTACAACCGCCATATGGACTATATCCATTGGAACCCGGTAAAGCACGGCTTGGTGAAACGGACGGAGGATTGGCCCTATTCCAGCTTTCACCGCTGTGTTCGGTTGGGTATTTATCCCGCGGACTGGGGGCATGATGACGGGTTCAACATGGATGCGGGGGAGTAGAGCGGTGCGCTTCGTTCCTCAGCGCACCCTATGGATATTGCGGCAGCGGTGGGTGTGCATCGATGGCGAGTATCGGCACGTTCGATAGGGTGTGCCGACGAAGGAGGTGCACCGGCGGTGTTTCGGGATTTCCACGGTGCGCTTCGTTCCTCAGCGCAGCCTATGTATATCGCGGCAGCGGTGGGTGCGCCTCGATGTGAGTATCGGCACGTTCGATAGGGTGTGCCGACGGAGGAGGCGCACCGGCGGTGTTTTGCGGGTTATCCCGGTGCGCTTCGTTCCTCAGCGCACCCTATGGGTGGGAGGAAAGGTACTTCAATCCGCCACTGCGACTTCCTCGCTTTGATCCTGGGTGACCCGCAAGACTTCTTCGAGGGAGGTGATGCCTGCCGCGACTTTGCGCAGGCCGTCTTCGTAGAGGGTGAGCATGCCGCGCTGGCGGGCGGTGGCGTGGAGTATGGTGGCGTCGGCGCCGGAGAGGATGGCTTTGTGCATCTCGCTGTCGAGCACGAACAGTTCATGGATGGAGGTGCGGCCGCGGTAGCCGGTGAACTTGCAGTGTTCGCAGCCTTCGCCGGCGAAGATCCGGGTTTGCCCGGTCGGCAGCCAGCGGGCGAGGCCGGATTCCTCGAGTGCCTTGGGGGTCAGGTCGACGGGGCGGCGGCATTCCCGGCACAGGGTGCGCACCAGGCGCTGGGCCAGTACACCGTTGACCGACGAGGTGATCAGGTAGCGCTCGATACCCATGTCTTCGAGACGGGTGATGGCGCCGGCGGCGGTGTTGGTGTGCAGGGTGGACAGCACCAGGTGGCCGGTGAGGGCGGATTGCACGGCGATCTGGGCGGTTTCGCCGTCGCGCATCTCGCCGATCATGATGATGTCCGGGTCCTGGCGGAGGATCGAGCGCAGGGCGCGGGCAAAGGTCAGCTCGATCTGCGGCTGGACCTGGATCTGGTTGATGCCGTTGAGCTGGTATTCCACCGGGTCTTCGACGGTGATGATCTTCAGCGCCTTGGCGTCGAGGGTGGACAGCGAGGCGTAGAGGGTGGTGGTCTTGCCGGAGCCGGTGGGGCCGGTGAGCAGCAGCACGCCGTGGGGGCGGTAGAGCAACTCGGTGTATTTGGCGAGGGTGTCGTCGCTGAAACCCATGCTGCCGAGGCTGAGGCGGATGTTCTGGCGGTCGAGCACCCGCATGACGATGCTTTCGCCGTGCACGGTGGGGATGGTGGAGACCCGCAGGTCGAGCTCGTGGCCTTTGACCCGGGTCATGATGCGGCCGTCCTGGGGGAGCCGGCGCTCGGCGATATTGAGATGGGCGAGCAATTTGATGCGCGAGGCGATCGCCGGGGCGAGGCTGGCCTGGGGCGGGTCGGGCATTTCCTGGATCACGCCGTCGACGCGGTAGCGCAGGTGCAGGCCATCGTCGAACGGTTCGACGTGGACATCGGAGGCGCCGAGGTCGAGGGCGCGGTGGATGATCTGGTTGACCAGGCGGATCACCGGCGCCTCGCTGGCCAGGTCGCGCAGGTGTTCGATGAACTCTTCGTCGCCGGCGTACTGGTCGGCTGGCCCGGCGTCGTCCTCGTCGCCCTGCTCGATGTAGCGTTGCAGGGCGGTGGTGATATCGGATTCGAGGCCGAGGTTCAGTTCGATGCGGCTGGCGGTGGCCAGGGCCAGGGCCTTGGTGATGAACGGATCCTGGGGCACGGCGGCGGCGAAGCGGTAGCCGTTCTCGGTGCGCTCGAGGGGCACGACGTGGTTGTTGAACAGAAAATCGAGCGCGAGGCCGGGCACGGTGACGGGTTCCTCGGGGTAGGCGGCCGCCGCCACCAGGGGAATGTCGAGCTGGTCGCTCAGGGCCTGGGCGATATCCAGCTCCGAGACCAGGCCGAGACTGACCAGCACCTGGCCGAGATAGCCGCCCATCTCCTGTTGTGCGATCAGGGCGCGCTCGATATCGCGGACGCTGACCTTGTTGCGGCTGACGAGAAGTTCGCCCAGTTTCATGTGTTCGTGTTCCGCTTCAGCGCCTGATCAAAAAGCCGTTGGGGGCAAAGGTGAAACCGAATTTTGCCTCCCGCTCGGCGTCGTGGTGGTAGTCGCCGGGGTACTTGGCCCGGTACTCGGCAATGGCCTCGAAGGGCCCTTCGCCCCAGCCCGGCAGCACCGGGTTGCCGTTGATGTTGCCATCTTCGACCACCAGGTAGTCGCCCGGCCGGGTAATGCCGCGCAG
Source organism: Porticoccaceae bacterium (assembly GCA_041655035.1). Taxonomy (GTDB): domain Bacteria; phylum Pseudomonadota; class Gammaproteobacteria; order Pseudomonadales; family Porticoccaceae; genus NAT127. Next base: position 3,363 of record JBAZCN010000169.1, read on the forward strand.
CAGTTCCATTTCGGCGAGGACATGGTGTTTGCGGTGGTCGGAATCGAGTATGAAGAATACCGGCCCGTCAAACACCTTGCGCAGGCTGGCGAGGTTGACGGCCACGCCGGGATCGGTCGACGAGCTGGTGATCAACTGGATGGTCGGGTCGGCGAGCACCTGGGGGTAGACGTCGTGGTGGGAGATGTCGACGCTGACCACCCGGATGCCGGGATTGACAGCCCGGCCGATAACGCTGAAATAGAGCGCTGCGCCGCCAAAGCGGGTGCCGAACTCGACGATCATCGCGGGTTTCTGGCTGGCGATGATTTCCTGGTAGTTCCACATGTCGGCGACGGACTTGTAGCAGGGTACGCCCATGAACTCGACCCCGAGCCAGACTTCGCTGTCGTAGTACCAGCGGTGATAGGCATCGCTGGCGCCCTGGCTGGCGGGGGTGGCTTGGCGATCAGTCAATGTTGTGGTCCTCTTGTTGTCGATAAAGGCCTGTGTCTGCGGCATGGCGCGCTATCAGTCGAAGTACCCGGCTTCGATCAGGCGGCGGGTGCGTTCATCGCCGCGGACCCGGAACTGGTTCACTTCGTCGATGATGCGCGATTTTTGCTTGCCGCGGATGCCCTTTGACTTGATGAGGCGTGTATCGTCACCCCGCAGGGATACCACGGCGCTGCCCGCAGGGCAAAACACGTCGAGGTGGTCGCGGTCATCGCCTCGCGCATGGTACAGGCAACGGGGCTCGGTTGCACCGGGGTCGAACAAATTGCGATAGGGGCCGGCGGCGCAGTGCTGCTCGCCGGTGAGCGCGGCGAGCGACGCGACCAGGTCGCTCTGGTGGAAGGCTTCGGTGATCTCTCCCCTGGCGGTGGGGCCGCCGATGACGATGGCGGGAATCAGCGAGGCCGCCGCCTGGCCGAGAATGGCCGCTTCGTTGCCGTCGATCGGTACCATCGCGCGGTGGTCGCTGACAATGATCAGCATGCCGTTTTCGAAGAAGCCGTCTTGCTCCAGGGCGAGGTAGAAGTCATGGGTGGTCTCGTCCATGTAGCGGAACACCGCCTCGGCGGAGCGCTCATCGGTTACCGGGTCGATATAGGGGTGGTGGGTGGATACGGTTTCGATCACCACGAATGAGGGATCGGGCTCGGCGGCGCGTTGCTGGAGATAGTCGAGACCGCGCTGATAGAGAAATTCATCGGCCACCGAGTCGAAGTGCCGCCGCTGGAGGCCTTTATAGCCGGGGTAGTCGTGCCCTTCGACATGGTCGAAGTCGAGACTGTTGAGCCACTTGCCCTTGCTGGTGAAGTTCAGGTTGCCGGAGGTCAGGAAGGCGGAGTGGTAGCCGCCGGTCTGCTTGAGTATCTCGGGGGCGGAATGGCCGGTCTCCCAGGCGGTTTCGAAGGGCATCAGGTGAAAGAACGTTTTGACCGGGGCAATGTATTCCAGCCCGGTGAGCAGTGAGATCAGCCCTTCATTGGTGGTGTAGCCGCCGGCGTGAAAATGGCTGTACCAGGTGTTTGCACGCGCCAACTGGTCGAGCCGCGGCGTCCAGTCATTGATGCCGGACAGCAGGCGGCTTTGAAAGGGCGACCAGGATTCCAGGATCAACAGCACTATATCGGGGCGGTCGCCCTGGCCGTCGCGGCAGACGGGCTGGGGTTCGGGAGCTGCCAGCAGCTGCTGCCGGTACGAGTCGGAAAAAGGTTGGGTGACGCCGGCGTTGAAGTTGGCGCTGACCAGGTTGCGCAGTGCCCAGTCATGGACATAAGAAGGTGGGGATATCAGGGTGCCGCTCAGGGCGCCGGCGGCCGGGATCAGCAACAGCAGGGCGGTTATCCGGCGGGAGATCGCGCCGCTGGGCGGCACCAGAAGCAGCAATGCTACGCCGGTGGCGATCACCGGCAGCAGCCAGGTATGGCTGGCGAACAGCCCGGTGCTCTCGATGTGGCGCCAGAGCAGCGGCAACTGGTCGCCGTAGATGCGGACGTCGGAGAGCTTCAGGCGGGTGAAGAACTGGTCCATCACCACCACATCGGCGATGTACAGCACGATACCCAGTATGGCGAGCAGTCGGAGGATGACATGCAGGTAGAAGCGCCGACAGTGAAAGGACAGCACCAGCAGGGCGAAGAGGCCGCACAGATAGGCGATGTCGTGAAGAAAAACCGGCCAGGTGAGGCAGTCGAGGCAGTTGATATTGCTGCCAAAGACGTGGTTGGCGTACCCCGCCCGGTCGATGAACGCCGAGGCCAGGACGGTGGCGAACGCGGCCAGCAGGAACCATTCGAGCAGTTGCCAGATGCGAGATTTTTGCTTTTTTGGCATCGGTTATATTCCCTCCATTTCCCTCTATAGGGGATTTGCAAGGGCGGGAATATGTACTACATGGACAGTCATGTCAAAACCGGGGGCTGTTGCAGCGCCGCAGTGCCATAGGGTGTGCCGACGGAGGAGGCGCACCGGCGGAGTTTCGCGGGTTATCCGGTGCGCTTCGTTCCTCAGCGCACCCTATGGGTATCGCGCCGGCGGCGGTGTGCCCCGATGGTGAGTATCGGCACGTGCGATAGGGTGTGCCGACGGAGGAGGCGCACCGGCGGAGTTTCGGGATTTCCACGGTGCGCTTCGTTCCTCAGCGCACCCTATGGATGTCGGGCCAGCGGGTGGGTTTGCCGGTCAGTCGGGGGTGTTGTTGATCCAGTGGGTGGCGCCGACGGCGTTGACGCCGGGGCTGATCTGGTAGTCGAACAGCATACCGGCCTCGGTGGCGTTGGGGGCGAGGACGCCGTCGATGCGGGCGGGTGAGCTGGAGTCGCTGAACAGATAGCCGCCGTTGACCAGGTCGCCGGCGCCGACCACATGGACCACGCCGGGCAGGCTGGCGGCGTGGACGTCGAGGCGGGTGGCAAAGCGTTGGGTGTCGAAATCCACTACCAGCGCGGAGTTGCTGATGCCGGCATCTTCGAGATTGCGGCCGGTCCTGATGTAGGCCTCGTAGCTGTTGAGTTGGAAGCTGACGCGACCGACTTCGGGCAGCGGGCGTTCAGCATAGCGGGGCTCCATGAGGGCAAACATATCGTTTACCACGGCATGGCGGAGATCCGATGATTGCATCGAGGAAATCCGCTGATAGTTGTGTTCGTCGGCGGAAAAGGTAGACCAGCGGCCCCAGATGAATTGCGGGTCGTCGACCAGGCCCTGATCGTTGGGCAGGATCTTGCCGCCACCCTCCTCGCCAAGCAGATAGGCATGTTGGGTCAGTGAATCCTTGTCGATGTAGCGGCCGACGTACTCGAGG
>JBAZCN010000170.1:0-6485 GCA_041655035.1 Porticoccaceae bacterium
CGCCGCCATGTCCCTGGGTATCGTCAACAAGTTCATGGAACCGATGGCGGGCGCGGTGCTGGCCAAGATTCTGATTCTTGTCTTCATCATTCTGTTTATCCAAAAATGGCCCCGGGGATTGTTCGCCATCAAGGGCCGTTTCATCGAGGACTGACCATGGCGAGCCGAGGACCGTTGTTTCCACAGTTGTTTCCACAGTTGTTTCCACCATTGCTGCAGGACAAATCCACCCGCTGGTTCCTGGGCACCCTGGGGGCGCTGGCGATCGTCATGCCGCTGCTCAACCTGCTGGCGCCGCCGGATTCGCCCCTGCACGTGTCCACCTACACCATTACCCTGCTGGGCAAATACCTGAGCTACGCCCTGCTGGCCCTGGCGGTGGATTTGATCTGGGGCTACTGCGGCATCCTGAGCCTCGGCCACGGGGCATTTTTCGCCCTCGGCGGCTACGCCATGGGGATGTACCTGATGCGCCAGATTGGCGATCGCGGCGTCTACGGCGATCCGCTGCTGCCGGATTTCATGGTGTTTCTCAATTGGACGGAGCTGCCCTGGTTCTGGCACGGTTTCGACCAGTTCTGGTTCGCGGCGCTGATGATCGTGCTGGTGCCCGGCGCCCTGGCCTTCGTGTTCGGCTGGCTGGCGTTTCGCTCGCGGGTCACCGGCGTCTACCTGTCCATCATCACCCAGGCGCTGACCTACGCGTTGATGCTGGCGTTCTTTCGCAACGAGATGGGTTTTGGCGGCAACAACGGGCTCACGGATTTCAAGGATCTGCTGGGATTCGATCTGCAGAACAACGGCACCCGCAATGCCCTGTTCGTGACCACCGCGCTGGTGCTCGCCCTTGCCTACATTTTTTGCAAGTGGCTGACCGCCTCCAAGTTTGGCCGGGTGCTGGTGGCGGTGCGGGATGCCGAGAGCCGTACCCGCTTCATGGGTTACCGGGTCGAGCACTACAAGCTGTTCGTGTTCGTGGCCTCGGCGGCGATCGCCGGGATTGCCGGCGCGCTCTACGTGCCCCAGGTGGGCATCATCAACCCCGGCGAATTCTCGCCGATCAATTCCATCGAAATCATCGTCTGGGTGGCCATTGGCGGCCGCGGCACCCTCTATGGCGCGGTGATCGGCGCCTTCCTGGTGAACTACGGCAAGACCTACTTCACCGCCGCGTTCCCTGAATTGTGGCTGTTCCTGCTGGGTGGGCTGTTCGTGGTCACGACCCTCTATCTGCCGCAGGGGGTCAGGGGGCTGCTTGCCGGTGGCACGGTGGCGCGCATCCGCGCCCGCCTGGCCCGGCTCAAAGCCAGCGGCGGGAGCGTCTGACCATGTTGACCACGATCTCGCTGCAGGAAAAAACCGTGCTCTACATGAGCGGAGTGACCAAAAGTTTCGACGGCTTCAAGGCCATCAACAATCTCAACCTGGTGATCAAGCCCGGCGAGCTGCGCGCCATCATTGGCCCCAACGGCGCGGGCAAGACCACGATGATGGACATCATCACCGGCAGGACCCGCCCTGACCAGGGCGATGTCTACTTCCGCAACGAAGTGGACCTGACCCGCCACAGCGAGGCGGAAATCGCCAACATGGGAATCGGGCGCAAATTCCAGAAGCCCACGGTGATCGAGACGTTGAGCGTGTTCGACAACCTGGAGCTGGCCCTGGCGGGCAAGCGCCGGGTGCGGGACAGCCTGTTCTTTGCACTGTCCGGATCCGGTCGCGCCCGCATCGACGAGGTGTTCGATATCATTGGCCTCGGGCCGCGGCGCGACCTGCTGGCAGGGGCGCTCGCCCACGGCGAAAAGCAGCGCCTCGAGATCGGCATGTTGCTGGCGCAGAACCCCGAACTGCTGCTGATCGACGAGCCGGCGGCGGGGATGACCGACGAAGAGACCGCGCAGCTCGCCGCCCTGCTGAAGAGTATCGCCGGGGAACACTCGGTGGTGGTGGTGGAGCACGACATGGATTTTGTGCGCTCCCTCGAGTCCACCGTCACCGTACTCCACGAGGGCTCGGTGCTGGCGGAGGGACCGCTGGACAAGGTGCAGAATAACGAGCGGGTCATCGAAGTGTATCTGGGGCGCTAACCATGCTTGAAGTGAACAATGTCGACCTCTATTACGGCGCCAGCCAGGCCCTCAAGGATGTCAGCCTCCGCGCTGAGAAAGGCAGCGTGACCTGTGTGCTCGGCCGCAACGGGGTTGGCAAGACCTCGCTGCTCAACGCCATTGCCGGACATCAGGCCATCGCCGGCGGGGATATCCTCTGGGAGGGGCGCTCCATCGTCGCCATGGCGCCGCACCAGCGGGCCCGCTCCGGTATCGCCTGCGTGCCCCAGGGGCGCGAGATTTTTTCCCAGCTGACGGTGCTGGAAAATCTCAAGACCGGGTTCAATTGCCTGCCGCGAGGGGAGCGCTTCATCGACAACGAAATCTATTTTCTGTTTCCGGTGCTCAAGGAAATGCTCCACCGCCGGGGCGGCGACCTGTCGGGAGGCCAGCAGCAGCAACTGGCCATTGCCCGGGCGCTGGTGACCAATCCCCGGCTGTTGCTGCTGGATGAGCCCACGGAAGGTATTCAGCCCTCCATCATCAAGGATATCCAGCGGGTGATCGAGAGCCTGCGCAAGCGCGGCGACATGGCGGTGGTGCTGGTGGAACAGTACTTCGAATTCGCCCGGGATCTCGCCGACAGCTATGTGGTGATGGACCGCGGTACGGTGGCCCTGGCCGGTCGCGGCGACGCCATGGACGAACAGAAGGTCAGGGCGATGATGAGTGTGTAACAGGATCGCCGCGCAACGCCGACTGTTGCGGCGCTGCGCCAATCTCCTGTTAAAATTTTCCGGTTTCCCATGTATTGGTTATTGCCCATGAACAAAGTCATTGCCGCTGTGGCGTTATGCGCCCTGTTTGCCCCGCTGCCTTCGCTGGCCGAGGAGCTGATCATCGCCGCCGAGGCGCGCCATACCGTCACCCCCGAGCAGATGAGCCAGTCGGTGGAGCGGCTGGTGGTCGGCGACAACGCCGTGATCGACTTCGCCGCCGGCGTCACCCATTGGGAGCTGCTCGCCCGCGACGCCACCATCGGCCACGGTGTGGTCATCGATGCCCGCGGCGTGGATGGCGTCAGCGGTGGCGATGGCGCCTCCTACGAGCAACCCGCCGATGCCTGCCGCGCTGGCAAGAACGGCGTCAGCGGTGAGCCCGGCGCCCCGGGGGAGCGAGGCGTCGACATCTACCTGGGGCTCGACGCCCACCGCATCGGCGGTCTTGAAATCCGCGCCGATGGCGGCGCCGGTGGCGCCGGGGGCGCCGGCGGCAAGGGCCAGGACGGCGGCAAGATTCTCAACTGCAATCCCGCCAACGGCGGCAATGGCGGTGGCGGCGGCGATGGCGGTGCCGGTGGCGGTGGCGCCAATGTGGTGGTCAGCGTCAATCCTCTCGATGCCGATGTGGCGATTGGCGCCCTGACCGCGGGTGTGCGGGTTTCGGTCAAGCCCGGAAAGGGCGGCAAGGCCGGCGGAGGTGGTGACGGCGGCGCCGGCTCCGAGGGCCAGTACATCAAGATGCGAACCCTGACGGGCAGCCAGAAGTGGGTCGCCGGTGGCCGTTCAGGTCGCAGCGGCGCCCCGGGTGGAGACGGCGAGGAAGGGCAATACGGCCAGGTGTTCGTCGGCGGCCAGTTCACTGGGTTCCAGCCACAGAACACCGCCCCTGGCGGCTTCGATGGTTTCAACAGTTATCGCCCTGCGGCGCCGGGCGCCGCCGAGCGGGAGGCTGCGGCGGAGGAGATTCGTCTGCTGCGGGAACAGCTCAAGGCTTTGCAGGATCGAATGGAGAAGCTGGAAAAGCCATAGTCCATCGCTCGCAGTACTTGAGAAGCGCCCAAAAAGGGCGCTTTTTTTGTCTCTGCGGCCCGCCATGCACCATGACGGTGCGCTACTGGGCCGCGGTCGCGGCAATTTCTCGGCGCCCCGGCGGCAGTGGCCGGCAGAGAGCGAACTTATCACTTAAGACTATGAAAAATATAGGGTAAAAAGATATGGCATCGGTTTTGCTGTGTGATGTTTGTCAAACGCTCGTGGTGTGGTCCACGAACCGATTTTGCAGACACAACACAATGAAACGAGGAGAAACCGATGAAATTAACCAAGAGAGCAGCAGGCGGTTCGGTGGCAGCCGTGGTTCTGGCGGCGGGCCTGACGGTGTCGGGCAACGCTTCGGCGGCCCCTGAAGTGTCCGCCTCGGCAGCCGTGGCGAGCACTTATCTGTGGCGTGGTTACGATCTTGGCTCCGGCACGCCCGCCGTCTCCGGCGACCTGTCGGTCAGTGCCGGCGGCGCCTATGCCGGGATCTGGGGAACGTCCGGGGATACCGACACCGGCACCGAGTACGACCTGTATGCGGGTTACGGCATCGAGCTGGGTGGTTTTACCATCGATCTCAGTGTCTGGAACTACAACTACCCGACCGGCCCGAGCGAGATCGATGCCACCGACCTCTCGGAGGTGATTCTGTCGCTGGGCTACGGCCCCTTCACCTTCTCTTATTACGACAACGTGGCCGGCAACTCCGGCTATGAGTACTACACCATTGGCGCGGCGTTTGGCCAGTTCGCCGTCAACGTCGGCAAGCACGATAACGCCAGCGGTGATGACCCTGTCCATATCGACCTGACCTACGCCTACAACGATAACCTGAGCTTCACCTTGAGCCAGTTCGTCGCCGACGAAACTGATGATGACGACCTGAAATTCGTCGTTTCCTACAGCATCCCGATTGCTGACTGACCTGGCAGCGCAGCCGTTGGGCGGGTTGCGCCCAACGGCTGAAACCACAAACGATAGGAGAGACCTATGAAAATGATCACAGCGGTGATCAAACCCTTCAAGCTCGACGATGTACGCGAAACCCTTGCCGGAATCGGTGTCCAGGGCGTCACGGTGACGGAGGTGAAAGGGTTTGGCCGGCAAAAAGGGCATACCGAACTTTATCGCGGTGCTGAGTACGTGGTTGATTTTCTGCCCAAGGTGAAGATCGAGGTGGCACTTCCCGAGAGCATGGTGGAAGGCGCGGTCGAGGCAATACTCAACGCCGCGCGCACCGGCAAGATCGGCGATGGCAAGATCTTCATCTCCGACCTGCAGGAAGTCATCCGGATCCGCACCGGTGAAACCGGCGATGAAGCGATATAACAGCAACCGCACACTAAATGCCTGATTGGGAGTTCACTATGGAGAACCAGATTTTTGAACTGCAGTACGCCATCGATACGTTTTATTTCCTTATCTGTGGCGCACTGGTCATGTGGATGGCGGCGGGTTTCGCCATGCTCGAAACCGGCCTGGTGCGCGCCAAGAGCACCACGGAAATCCTCACCAAGAATGTCGGCCTGTTCGCGATAGCCTGCATCATGTACCTGGTTTGCGGTTATGAAATCATGTACGGCGGCGGCTGGTTCCTGTCGAGCGTCACTACCGTCAAGGGCATGGACGATGCGGCGGTTGCCCTGGTGCTGGCGGAGTCGGCGGAGGTCGGCTTTGACGGCGATTCTGTCTACTCCAGTGCCGCCGACTTCTTCTTCCAGGTGGTGTTCGTGGCCACCGCCTGCTCGATCATTTCCGGCGCCGTTGCCGAGCGGATGAAGTTGTGGACCTTCCTGCTCTTCGCCGTGGTGATGACCGCGTTCATCTATCCGATGGAAGGCAGCTGGACCTGGAACGGCGATGCCGTGTTCGGCCTTTACCAGTTGAACTACAGCGATTACGCCGGCTCCGGCATCGTCCATCTGGCGGGCGCAGCCGCCGCTCTGGCCGGTGTCATTCTGCTTGGGCCGCGGCGGGGCAAATACACCAAGGACGGCAAGGTCCAGGCCATCCCCGGCGCCAACCTGCCGCTGGCGGCGTTGGGCATGTTCATCCTGTGGATGGGCTGGTTCGGCTTCAACGGCGGTTCCACCCTGAAGCTCGGCGGCATCGCCGTCGCCAACGAGGTGGCCAACGTGTTCCTCAATACCAACGCCGCGGCCTGCGGCGGCCTGGTCGCCGCACTGGTCCTCGCCCGGGTGCTGTTCGGCAAGGCCGACCTGACCATGGCCATCAACGGCGCACTCGCCGGCCTGGTGGCGATCACCGCCGAGCCGGCCACCCCCACCCCGCTGCTGGCCACTATCATCGGCGCCATCGGCGGCATCCTGGTGGTATTCAGCATCACCGCCTTCGACAAGGTGAAGATCGATGACCCGGTCGGTGCCATCTCGGTACACGGTACGGTCGGTATCTGGGGTATCTTCGCGGTGCTGTTGTCCAACCCCGACGCAACCTTCGTCGGCCAGTTGGTGGGTATGCTGACCATCTTCGCCTGGGTGTTCGGGGTCAGCCTGATCGTCTGGGCGATTCTGAAGGCGGTGTTCGGGCTGCGCATCAGCGAGCAGGAAGAGTACGCCGGCGTCGACCTCGCCGAGTGCGGCATGGAAGCCTA
>JBAZCN010000171.1:0-6422 GCA_041655035.1 Porticoccaceae bacterium
ACGGACACCGGCACGGCGGAAGCCGTCCGGGGCCGACGCTGATGTGCCTGGAGCCCAATTCATCACTCTCTTGAGGAGTCTGCCTTGCGTCGTCTCGCCCGTTACCTTCTGCCCCTCGCTGTCCTCCCTGCCACTTTTTTTGCCCAGGCACAAACTGGTGTCAGCGAAGAACAAATGCGCTTGCTGATGCAGGGCGCCGCCCAGATGCAGGCCTGTTTTGCCAATGTCGACCAGGCCAAGCTGCAGGAACTCGGCACCCGGGCGGAAGCCGTTGAAAAAGAGCTGAGGGGCCTATGCGGCAGCGGCGAGCGAGACAAAGCCCAGGCGAGGGCGATCGGCTTTGCCAAGGAATTCGCGGAGTCCGATGAATTGGCGCAGATGAAGGAATGCGGTGAGGTGGCCCGGGCGATGATCCCCCATATGCTCGATTACATCGAGGACAACGACGATAATCCCGAAGCCAGCACCCATGTGTGCGATAACCTGTAACAGACCGCTCGGATAACGGACCGGCAGAGCCTGCCCAGGGTTATTGTGAGGGCGGGCATTTTTGTGGACAATCTGCGCGACAATATCCGGGGTGTCGCCCGTTGCTCGTGACGGGCGGCAACCCTATTAACATCGGAAACTCCACACCAGGGAACCAATATGAAAAAAACAGGAATCGTGCTTGCTCTGTCTCTGCTGATGTCCGCGGCATGCGCTACGGCATCGACCACACCAAAACAAGGTGGCGTCTCCGGCATGTCCGCCTCTGGTGCCGCTGGTGGCGCCAATTCTCAGGACGCCAACAGCCAGTTGGAATATTGCCCCGAGACCCTGGGTACACTGGCCGTGGTCGAAGACACCGGCGCTGCCTGGTGGGGCGATTACATCGGTCGCTACCCCCGCCTGGGCAGCACCGTACCGGTGCTGCGCATGATGATCCAGCAATCCAACTGCTTCGTGGTGGTCGAGCGCGGCCAGGCCATGGGCAACCTGATGCAGGAACGCGCGCTGGAGGATTCCGGCGAAATGCGCGCCGGCAGTAATTTCGGCAAGGGCCAGATGGTTGCCGCCGACTACACCATAAGCCCCAGCATCCAGTTTGCCGAGAAGGGCACTGGCGGCGTCGGCGGCGCGCTCGGCGGGCTGATCGGCGGTTCCGGGGGCCGGGTGTTGGGCGCCCTCGCCGGTGGTATCAAGTCGAACGAGGCCGCGACCACCCTGTTGCTCGTCGACAACCGCTCATCGGTGCAGATTTCCTCCTCCGTGGGCAGTGCCAAGAACATGGATTTCAATCTCTTTGGCGGAGCTTTTGGCGGCAGCGCGGGCGGCGGCGCCGGCGGTTTCACCAACACCCCGGAAGGCAAGGTGATCACCGCGGCGTTTGCCGACTCCTACAACCAGATGATTCGCGCATTGCGCAACTACCGTGCGCAAACCGTCGAAGGCGGTCTCGGCAAGGGCGGCCGCCTCGGTGTCGGCGACTGACCCGCAGTGATTTCCGATCCGTTCGGATTCAGAGTCCGACAACAGCCCGGCATATGCCGGGCTGTTGCTTTATGGGCTGCGGGTGACCGCTCGCGGATTCTGTCCATTTGCGCGAGCGGTGCCTGAAACGCCGCCCTGAAGGCGTCGCACACGATGAGTCGCGGCCCAGTCCGCAAGAGCACTCAGTGGCAGGATCAGGGTGTGTCCTTCGTCGCTCAGCCGGTATTCGACCTTGGGCGGGACGCTGGGGTAGACGGTGCGGACCAGCAGTGCCTCGCTTTCCAGGCGGCGCAGCGTCAATGTCAGCATACGCTGTGAGATGCCGTCGATCTGGCGGCGCAACTCGTTGAAACGCAGCGGCCCCCGGGAGAGGGCGCCCACCACCATCACCGTCCATTTATCCCCTATCAGCGCCAGCAGTTGACCGAGAGCCTGGCATTCACTGTGGTCGCTGGTATCGTTCGTGTTCGTTGGTATCAAAAAGGTGCCTTCTTGCGCTTAGCAGCAATGGTTACCACAATGAGTCAGGTAACTTTTAGTGACTGGCGTGCATGATAACACCCCTTTTTTTGATACAGGAGACAACCATGAAAATTGGCGTAAGTGGCGCGAGCGGGCAGTTGGGCGCGGCAACGGTGCGGGAGTTGAAGGCGCGAGGCGCACGGGTGGTCGGTATTTCCCGGACGCCGGAGGCGGTGCAGGGCGCCGATGAGGCGCGCTTCGGCGACTACGATCGAGCGGAAAGCCTGGCTGCCGCCTATGCCGGCCTCGACAGTGTACTGATCATCCCCACCACAGACCTGCGCCCCGGCATACGCGGCAAGCAGAACGTGACCGCCATCGATGCCGCGGTAGCAGCCGGTGTCGACCGCACGGTATTTGTCTCATCGGCGGGAACCCGGGACGTGCCTGAGCCGGATGTCTGGGCATCCTACTATGCCGCCGAACAGCGCCTGATGCGGACTGCCCCCAAGTGGAGCATCCTGCGCATGAACTACTACGCCGAAGCGCTGGCCCAGGAGGCGCAGGCCTCGCTGGCCCACGGCGCGATCACCGGCCTTGCCGAGAACCGCGTGGCGTTTGTTTCGCGGGACGACCTGGCGGCCGCAGCGGCGGGACTGCTTCTTGGCGAAGGGCACGACGGGGCCATCTACACCGGCACCGGCCCAGCCAGCCTGAGCGGCGCCGAGCGGGCGGAGATCATTGCCCGGGTCGCCGGCAAACCGCTGGGCTTTCTGGTATTGCCGGGAGAAGCGCTGGCCGAGGGCATGTCCAAGGCGGGGCTGCCCGACGTGGTGGTCAATACCGTGCTCAGTATCCAGCAGGGTTTTGCGGTCGGCGGCTTCGATATCGTCACCGGCGATATCGAGAGGTTGTCCGGCAATCCCCCGAAATCCCTGGAGCAGATACTCCGGGCGACTTTGGCACAATAGGTCTCGGCCGATTGGGCGCCATCATCGCCCGCCAATAGCCATTGCCAGCGAGGACCTCGGCGCCCCGGAGTTCATGGCCCCGGGTGCGGCGGGCGCGCTTCATCCAGTGTTCGCCCCCTGCACCGAAAGGCATCTGCGCCGACGTCCTGTGCCCGGCCATCACCCCAGCCCGCCCGGGCTGAGGTACAATCCCGGCCTCATCTGCCGCCAGCGTCGGCACAGATCCAGGAGGTCCGGTGCAACCCATCGTTTCGATCAAACAGCTCAGCAAAACCTACGACTCGGGGTTTCGCGCGCTCGATAACGTCAACCTCGATATCCGGCGCGGCGAGATCTTCGCCTTGCTCGGCCCGAACGGTGCCGGCAAGACCACGCTGATCAGCATCGTTTGCGGGATCGTCAATCCGGGACAGGGCGAGGTGCTGGTGGATGGCCACGATATCGTCCGCGAGTTTCGCAAGACCCGCGCGGCCATCGGGCTGGTGCCCCAGGAACTGTTCAACGAAGGCTTTGAAACCGTGTGGGCCACGGTGAGTTTCAGCCGCGGCCTGTTCGGCCTGCCACCCAATCCCGGCCATATCGAACAAGTCCTCCGCGATCTGTCCCTGTGGGACAAGAAAGACACCCGGATGATGGCCCTCTCCGGCGGCATGAAGCGCCGGGTGTTGATCGCCAAAGCGCTGGCTCACGAGCCGCTGGTCCTCTTTCTCGACGAGCCCACCGCGGGGGTCGACGTGGCCCTGCGCCAGGATATGTGGCAGATGGTGCGCAAGCTGCGCGACCGCGGCGTGACCATCATCCTCACCACCCACTACATCGAAGAGGCGGAGGAAATGGCTGACCGCATCGGCATAATCAACCGCGGCGAGATCATCCTGGTGGAAGACAAGACGGCGCTGATGAAGAAGCTCGGCAAGCGCCAGTTGCGGCTCAGTTTCCAGCAGCCGTTGGCGGCCGTTCCGGCGGGACTCAATGGCTTCGACCTGGAACTGGCCGATGATGGCTGTGAGCTGGTCTATACCTTCGATGCCCAGAACGAGCATACCGGCATCGCGGAACTGCTGAGCGCGCTCAACGAAGGCGGGATCGCCTTCAAGGATCTGCAATCCAGCCAGAGTTCTCTCGAAACCATCTTTATCGACCTGCTGAAGGCCCAGTGATGAATATCCATGCAGTGCGCGCCATCTACCGTTTCGAAATGTCGCGAACCTGGCGAACATTGTTGCAGAGTATTGCCTCGCCGGTGATTTCCACTTCGCTGTATTTCGTCGTCTTCGGCTCGGCCATCGGGTCGCGGATGGTGGACGTCGACGGTATCAGTTATGGCGCCTTTATCGTGCCGGGGCTGATGATGCTGCTGTTGTTGACGGAGAGCATTGCCAATGCCTCGTTCGGTATTTTCATGCCGCGCTACTCCGGCACCATCTACGAACTGCTGTCGGCGCCGGTCTCGGTCGTCGAGGTGCTGCTCGGCTATGTCGGTGCCGCGGTCACCAAATCGATGATTCTCGGTGTGCTGGTGCTGGTCACGGCGCGCCTGTTCGTCAGTTTCGAGATTGCCCATCCACTGTGGATGGCGGGGTTTCTGCTGCTCACCGCGATCAGCTTCAGCCTGTTCGGCTTCATCATCGGGATCTGGGCCGACAGCTTCGAAAAACTCCAGATCATCCCGATGATGATCGTGATGCCGCTGGCGTTTCTCGGCGGCACCTTCTACTCCGTCAGCATGCTGCCGCCGGTGTGGCAGACAGTCATCCTGTTCAACCCGGTGGTGTACCTGATCAGCGGTTTCCGCTGGAGCTTCTATGGGACTTCCGACGTCAGCCTGGCACTGAGCCTGGGTATGACCCTGGTCTTCATGGCGCTGTGCCTGGCGGTGATCGGCTGGATATTCCGCAGCGGTTACCGCCTCAAGCACTGATCATTCGCCTACCAGTTCGTCCACCTGCCAACTGCCCAAGCCGGGGTCGCCAATGATCGGCGCCAGCCAGCCAAGTGCCGCAGCGACTTCCTCGCGGACTTGCCACGGTGGATTGATGACAATCATGCCGCTGCCGTTCATACCGGGCTGGCGCTGCTCACCATCCCGGTAGAGCCGGTAGTCGTCGATGCGACGGATACCGCTGCGCGCCAGCCGATGGCGCAGGCGGTCGACCCGCGCGCCATCCACCAACGGATACCAGAGCGCATAGACTCCGGTGGCGAAGCGCTTGTGGAGGGCAAGCAGATGGTCGACGACGTTCTGGTAGTCTTGCTTGATTTCATAGGAGGGATCGATCAGCACCAGGCCGCGTTTCTCGATGGGAGGGACCAGTGCCAGGCTGTGGGCGAAGCCGTCGATGTCGTGGCAGCGCACCCGGCGGTCGCCGCTGAACATCCGTTTCAGCCGCGGGTAATCCGCCGGGTGCAGCTCGCAGAGTTCGAGCCGGTCGCCGGGGCGCAGCAGTTGCCGCGCCAGCCAGGGTGATCCCGGATACCAGCGGAGCTGGGGCTGGTCGCGGTTGAAGTGCTTCACCAGATTCACGTAATCGCGCAGAGCTTCGGGCAGGTCGTCGCGCCCCCAGAGCATGCCGATCCCCTGGCGATGTTCCGCCACCTTGAGGGCCGCCGGGCTGTCGAGCCGGTAGCCCCCGGCACCGCTGTGGGTGTCCACGTAAAGCAGGGGAGCGGTTTTGCGGGTCAGTGCGACAAGGATACGGGTCAGCACCAGATGCTTTAGCACATCGCCGTGGTTGCCGGCGTGAAAACCATGTTGGTAGCTGAGCACGATGAATCCTCCGGGGCTGGGCGGTGGATTCTTCACCATCCGGCGGGCAATGACAACTGCGCATTCCGCGGGCTCTTTCGGCTTGACCGCCAACTGGGCACAATAGCGGCCCCGGGCCCCGGGGCCGCCTTCACAATCTATCGCATAACCTATCGCATAGCAGGACAGCAGATATGAAAATCGACAACAACAAGGTCGTCTACTTCCACTACCGTTTGAGCGAAGTGGGCGAGGATGCACTCGAAACGTCCGATGCCAACGAACCCGCGGCCTACCTGCACGGGCACGGCAACATCATCCCCGCCCTCGAGGAGGCCATGGCGGGGCGGGAAGCCGGCGAAGAACTCAGTGTCACCCTGTCTCCGGAGCAGGCCTACGGGCACCGCGAGGAGGGGCGCCAGCAGCGGGTGCCGATCAAGCACCTGGTCACCAAGGGTCGGTTGCGTCCGGGCATGGCGGTCAAGGTCAATACCGGCGATGGGCCGGTGGATGCCCGCATTCTCAAGGTCGGCAAATTCAACGTCGATCTCGACCTCAACCACCCGCTGGCCGGCCTCAGCCTCACCTTCGACATCCGTATCAGCGAGGTGCGGGAAGCGACCGCCGAAGAGATCGCTCACCGGCATGTCCACGGCACCGGCGGCCATCACCATTGAGTCGGCGCTGTCGCAGATGGCCGCCGGTTGCCGTCCGCAGTCAAGAAGAGTATGGTTGAGCGCGATTGATAAAGCTTGTTGGTGTACCCATGT
>JBAZCN010000172.1:0-6364 GCA_041655035.1 Porticoccaceae bacterium
CAGGGCTTGCGCCGAGGCCGTGGGCGGTGGCAACAAACTCTCCGATCTCACCGGTATCGGCAGACGCACTCTTGAGAACTATTTCAAGAACGAATCGGAGCCGACCGCCAGCAAACTGGTGCTGATCGCTTCGACCGCCAATCGGTCAATCCGCTGGCTCCTCATCGGCGAGGAACAGGCGGCGGATATGGATGCCGAGTTTGGTTATGTTCCCAAGCTCGACGTGGAAGTGTCGGCGGGGCATGGAACCCAGCCTTGCGATGAATCCCCTGGGGAAGTATATGCCTTTCGCAAGGCCTGGCTGGCGGGAAAGGGCCTGTCAGTGAGAAGCCTCGCGGTCCTTACCGCCAGGGGCGACTCGATGGAACCCACCATTCCCGATGGCTCTACCCTGTTGATCGACACCAGCGCCAACACGCTGGTGCAGGAGGGCATCTATGCGGTTCGCCTGGACGAGAGCCTCTATGTAAAGCGACTCCAGCGCAGCCCGGGCGGGAACATCGTGCTGATCAGTGACAACCCGCTCTACGCGCAACAGACGGTCCACCGGGAACATTACGCCGAGCACTTCAAGATCATCGGCAAGGTGGTGTGGGTCGGGCACGATGTGTAATGTGCCGCCAAAGGCCGCCGCACCGCGGTGCGCTTCGTTCCTCAGCGCACCCTATCGGAACTCAGCACAGCGGCGAACCTGCCTCGACGGCAAGTAGCGGCGCACGCCATAGGGTGTGCCGACGGCAGGAGGCGCACCGGCCGTACCGCCGCAATCCGGTGCGCTTCATTCTTCAGCGCACCCTATGGATCTCGAGCCAGCGATGGGTGAACCCCGATGACTGGCATCGCCACGTTCCCATAGGGTGTGCCGACGACAGGAGGCGCACCGGCGATGCTCACCCTGCGCCGGCAGGCCCGCAGGTCAATCGAACACCGGCGGGCGCTTTTCGATAAACGCCATCACTGCTTCCCGGTGCTGGCCCGACTTGTGGGCCACCGCCTGGAAGCTGGCGGACATTTCCAACAGCGCCGGGTAACTGCTGGTCTGGCCTTCCCTCAGCAGGCGCTTGGTCATGCGCAGGGCCTCGCCGGGATTCCTGGCGATGCGTTGCGCCAGCGCCAGGGCTTCGTCCAGCAACTGCTCGTGGGGCACCACTTTGGAAACAAGCCCGCAGGCCAGTGCTTCATCGGCCTTGATCATGTCGCCGGTAAACGCCATCTCCGCCGCCTTCGACTGGCCCACCACCCTCGGCAGCAGCCAGGCGCCGCCGTCGCCGGGCACGATGCCCAGCTTGACGAAGCTCTCGGCAAAGGCGGCATTTTCAGAGGCGATACGGATATCGCACATGCAGGTGATGTCGTTTCCGGCGCCAATGGCCAAGCCGTTGACGGCGGCGATCAGCGGTACCTCCAGGTTATACAGCGCCAGGGCGAGGCGCTGGATGCCATCGCGGTATTCGCGGCGGATCGCCGCCGGATCCATATCCTCATCGAAATATTTGCGCATCGTCTTGACGTTGCCACCGGCGCTGAACGCCGGGCCATTGCCGGTGAGAATCGCCACCCGCACCGAGGTGTCGCCGTTGATCCGCTCGCAGGCGGCGATGAACTCGGGGATCGCGGTATTGCCGGTGAGGGCGTTGCGGGTTTCGGCCTCATCCATGGTAAGGATGGCGACAGGGCCCTGCTGCTGGTAGTGAAGAAATGTGTTCATGAAAGATCCTGCGCTCGAAAAACTGATAATCCGACAGTTGCAAGCCGCCAGAAAAGCGCCATGCGGCGCTTTCGATCAACGGGGCAAACGGCCCCAGCTGTGGCAACTCTCGATGGTCTTGGCGATGATACGGGCCTGGGATGCCTTGAGGCGCTTGATTCCCACGCCTTTGTGGACGATCCCTGGATTCAGCGCGGCGAGCTTTTCCATTGCCGCGTGGAGCACGCTGGCGAGGGCAAAGGCATCGCCCCGGGAAATCTGTCCGTCCTCTCCCGCCGCCTCGAGAATCCGGTTCACATAAAAGGTCAGCTCCGGCACGTAGGCATCCATGCGCAGCTTGTCGAACAGCGGGTCGCCGCGGTCCGCTTCCAGGTTGCGGAAACGCAGTACCTCGCGATGCCGGTTCCACACCGCGTGGAATTTTTCCACCAGTTCGAGGGCCGCCTCTTCGAGGTCATCGGCGGGCCAGGGGCGGTCGAGAGCGGCCAGGGTCCTTTCGACATCCTTGCCAGCCAGTTCCGCCAGGGCAAAAAGCACGTCCTTGATATCGTCGAAGTACATGTAGAAGGTCGCCGACGAGGTACCCGCCTCCTTGGCCACCGAGACCGCGGTCAGCTCGACGGGGGAATGCGTTTTCATCAGCCTCTCAGCCGCGTCCATCAATCGCTTGCGGGTGGCAAGCCCCTTGGGCCCGAGCGTCTGGCCCTGTTTGTTACTGGTGACTGGTGTGTTCACATTTTTCCCTGCGTTATGGATGCCGGGCCGCCGGCGAGTTTGCGCGGCGGCCCACCGGCGCTGAAAATATCCGAATTATCTTATAACGCTTGCTCGCGCCAAGCAAAGCAGCCTCGCCGCCAGTAGGCACATCCCCGGATTCCCCGCCTCGACCGGCACATCATCTTGACCTGCCCCGCGCGCTGATGCATAGTTCATAACTGTTACTTTGTCAGCTTTTGACCAGCAGTCAAGCATAAATCACCACCGACAAGGTTTTGACCGGCCGCCAGCCTGCCGGACCACCCGGACCCACGTGATCCCGCATGAATTTTGAGAACGACAGCCGCTTCGACGTCGACCCCCAACAGTTGCTGGCGGCATTGCGCCAATGCCTGCCGGCCGCCAGCCTCCTGTCGGAAACGGAGGATCTGCGCCCCTACGAATGCGACGGCCTGTCGGCCTACCGGCAACTGCCGCTTGCGGTGGCGCTGCCGGAAAACGAAGCCCAGGTGATCGCGGTGATGAAAACCTGCCACCGGCTCGGCGTTCCCATCGTGCCCCGGGGCGCCGGCACCGGCCTCTCCGGCGGCGCCCTGCCCCACGCCCAGGGCCTGGTGCTCTCCCTCGCCAGAATGAAGCAGATCCTCCGCCTCGACCGGCACCGGCAACTGGCGGTGGTCCAGCCCGGGGTGCGCAACCTCGCCATTTCCGAAGCCGCCGCGCCCCTCGGTCTGTACTATGCCCCCGACCCGTCTTCGCAGATCGCCTGCACCATCGGCGGCAATGTCGCGGAAAATTCCGGTGGCGTGCACTGTCTCAAGTACGGCCTCACCGTGCACAACGTTCTTGGTATTCGCGCGGTGCTGGCCGACGGCACGCCCATCCAGCTCGGCGGCGAAGCACCGGACAGCCCCGGCCTCGACCTGCTGGCACTGTGCGTCGGCTCCGAAGGACTGCTCGCCGTGGTTACCGAGGTGACGGTCAAGCTGACGCCAAAACCGCCCTGCGCACGCGTGGTAATGGCCTCGTTCGCCGATATCAACCAGGCCGGCGATGCCGTCGCCGCGATCATCGCCGCGGGGATCATTCCCGCCGGCCTGGAAATGATGGACAAGGCCGCCACCGCGGCGGTGGAGCCTTTCGTCAACGCCGGCTACGATCTCGACGCCGCCGCCATCCTGCTGGTGGAATCCGACGGCACCGAGGAAGAAGTGGCCGAGGAAATCGCCCGTATCCGCGATGTCCTCAATGCCAGCGGCGCCAGTTCCCTGAAAGTTTCCACCAGCGAAGCGCAGCGATTGCTGTACTGGGCCGGGCGCAAGGCCGCCTTTCCCGCCATCGGTCGCATTTCGCCCGACTACTACTGCATGGACGGCACCATCCCCCGCAAGCACCTGGCCCGGATGCTGACCGCCATCGCCGCGATGGAGCAAAAATACGGTCTCGGCTGCGCCAACGTATTCCACGCCGGCGACGGCAACCTCCACCCGCTGATCATGTTCGACGCCAACCGGCCGGGCGAGCTGGAGCGGGCCGAGGCGTTCGGCGCCGACATTCTCGAATTGTCCGTCGCCCTCGGCGGCTCGATCACCGGTGAACACGGCGTCGGCGCCGAAAAGATCGACCAGATGTGCGTCCAGTACAGCAGTGCGGCGCTGGAGCTGTTCCACGGCATCAAGCGCAGCCTCGACCCGGCGGGGCTGCTCAATCCCGGCAAGGCCATCCCCTCTCTGCACCGCTGCGCAGAATACGGCGCAATGCGCGTCCACCAGGGCAAGCTGCCCTTCCCCGACCTGCCGAGATTCTGAATGGACCCGATACTCAGCCAATGGGCGCAGTGCATCCGCGACGCCGCCAGCGGCAACCCCCTGCGCCTGCGCGGCGGCGGCAGCAAGGACTTCTACGGCAACCCGGCGACCGGTGAACTGCTCGACACCCGCGACTACCGGGGCATCGTCAGCTACGAACCCACCGAATTGGTGATCACCGCCCGCTGCGGCACCCCGCTTGCCGAGCTCGAGGCCACGCTCGCCGCGCACAACCAGGTGCTGGCCTTCGAGCCGCCGCACTTCGGCGCCGCCACCTCCGCCACGGTCGGCGGCGCGGTGGCCGCCGGGCTTGCCGGCCCGCGCCGGCTGCAAGCGGGGCCGCTGCGGGATTTCGTGCTCGGCGCGCGGCTGCTGGACGGCCGCGGCCAAGTGGTGGATTTCGGCGGACAGGTGATGAAAAATGTCGCCGGCTACGACGTCTCCCGGTTGCTGGCGGGCAGTCTCGGCATTCTCGGGGTGATCGCCGAGGTGTCGCTCAAGGTGCTGCCGAAACCGATGGCGGAAACCACCCTGGCCATCGCCGCCAGCGAAACCGACGCCCTCCGGCTGGTCGGCCGCTGGCGCGGCCAACCCCTGCCGGTCGCCGCTACCGCCTGGTACCAGGGCCGGCTCCAGGTACGCTTGTGCGGCGCCAGTGCCGCCGTCGCCGCGGCCAGCCGCCAGCTCGGTGGCGACCACCTCGATGCCGCCGAATCCGTCGTTTTCTGGCGCCGGCTGCGCGACCAGCAACTGCCGTTTTTCAGCGCCGGCGAGGCGCCGCTGTGGCGCCTCGCCGTGCCCGCCGACGTCGCCGCCCTCGATCTCGGCGAAACCCTGATCGAGTGGAGCGGCGGCCAGCGCTGGCTGCGCGGCGAGTTTGCCGCGGACCAGCTCCGCGCCACGGCGGCGGCCCTGGGCGGCAGCGCCACCCTGTTTCGCGGCGCCGGCGCCACCCCGGCCTTTGCGCCCCCGGCGCCGGCGCTGCTGCAATTGCACCGCCGCCTCAAGGCGCAGTTCGACCCGGCGGGGATCTTCAACCCCGGGCGGCTGTATCCCCAGCTATAGGCGCCAGAGGAATCGTCGATGCAAACCCAACTGGCAGACTTCATTCGCGACACCCCGGCGGGCAGGGAGGCCGACAGCATCCTGCGCAGTTGCGTGCACTGCGGCTTCTGCACCGCCACCTGTCCCACCTACCAACTGCTCGGCGACGAACTTGACGGGCCCCGCGGCCGTATCTACCTGATCAAAAGTGTTCTCGAGGGCGAAACGCCCACCGAGAAAACCCAGCTGCACCTGGACCGCTGCCTGACCTGCCGGTCCTGCGAGACCACCTGCCCCTCCGGCGTTGTCTACCACCGGCTGCTGGACATCGGCCGCGAGGAGGTGGAAAAGCAGGTGCGACGCCCGCTGCCGCAGCGCCTGATGCGCCGCTTGTTGCTCACCGTGATGCCGCGCCGCTGGCTGTTCACGCCGCTGCTGCGCATCGGCCAGATGGCCAGGCCGCTGCTGCCCGCCGCGCTCCGCGACAAGACGCCGGCCCGTCGCCAGGCGGATCGGCGCCGGCCCAGCGGGATTCATCAACGCAAGGTGATCCTGCCGGAAGGCTGTGTGCAGCCGGCCCTCGCCCCCGGCACCAATGCCGCCGCGGCGCGGGTACTGGACCGGCTCGGCATCGAAGTCGTCAGCGTCGCCAGGGAAACCTGTTGCGGCGCCCTGCGCCATCATCTCAACGCCGGCGAAGCCGCCGCAGCGGATATGCGCCGCAATATCGACGCCTGGTGGCCGGCCGTCGAAGCGGGTGCGGAAGCCATCGTCAGCACCGCCTCCGGTTGCGCCGCCCACCTCAACGATTACGGCAAACTGCTGGCGGACGACGATTACGCCCAGCGCGCCGCACGGGTCGCCCGCTTGACCCTGGATATCTCGCAGTTGCTGGTCCGCGAGGAAGACGCTCTGAGGGCCCGGCTGGAACAGGTGAACGACGATGGCGCACGGCGACGGGTGGTCTTTCAGTCGCCCTGTACCCTCCAACATGGCCTCGGCATCACCGGCAGCGTCGAGCGGCTGCTGACAGCCGCGGGGTACGACCTGCTGCCGGCGGCCGACAGCCACCTGTGCTGCGGCTCGG
>JBAZCN010000173.1:0-6349 GCA_041655035.1 Porticoccaceae bacterium
TGCGGTGTCCGCCTAGTGAACACATCTGCGCGGTGATCGTGCCGGCTCAGCGGCAATACCTGCGAATATCGTCCATCAGCCTGTCGTGCCAGCTCTGGCGCTCGCTCTCCGAGAGGGCACGGTGCTGGCCGGTATCATTGTCGCGTATGGTCACCCGATCGGCGGTCGCCAGATCGTCCCGCGCTCTGCGCGCCTCGTCGCACCGTGTAGCATCCGATCGTTCCCTCGGCATCGGGTTCGTTGCCGGCGCTGTTTCCCGTTCCGGCGACGCTTCTCCGGCCTGCTCTGTGGCGGGGTGTTCCTCCGCGATGAGGCGGGAGGCTTCGCCCGTGCGAATGTTTACGGTTTCAGCGCCGCCCTCTGCGGGAGGGCGGGCCGAATAGTGGGTGAGGCCGTCTGTGTCGACCCATTTGTAGACCTTCCCAGCTTCGGCGCCCGGGGCCGTCAGCCACAGAGTCAGGAGCGTGGTGGCCAGCAGTCTGTTCATCGTGGCTCCTTGTGCCATGTTCGGAACGGAATCCAATGATGGAGAGACCCAGATTATCACCCATTGCCGATTGGCATCCAATCGGCGAGAGCGGTGCTGCCGAGCGAGGTTGACTAATGGGCAAAAAATGCTAAAGTTTCCCGTCTGCCGCATTAGGCGGCAGACATTTCTGGCTGCAAGCCATACCAGGTGGGCGTGAATGGCGCTCGCTGGTCATCGACAGACGGAGCGCACCTACCAGTGGTTCCGATACGGTCTGAATCCGGCCCCGTGCCTGACCGTGTGTTGCCCTCGCAAACCTGTGATGCACAGCGATCTTGATTCCCCACCCAGGCCCGGCCTTTTTTCTGTTTCAAAAAGAGGGTGAATCACAGTGGAGTTATTATCTGGTGGCGACATCCTGCTTCGTGCCTTGCACGATGCGGGCGTCAAGCATATCTGGGGCTACCCCGGCGGGGCGGCGCTGCACATCTACGATGCCATTTTCCGGCAGGACAAGGTCAACCATATCCTCGTGCGTCACGAGCAGTCCGCGGTTCATGCCGCCGATGCCTATGCCCGTGTCACCGGTGAAGTGGGCGCGGTGCTGGTGACCTCGGGCCCCGGCGCCACCAATGCCATTACCGGCATTGCCACTGCCTATATGGATTCCATTCCCCTGGTGGTGATTTCCGGGCAGGTCGCCCAGGACAAGATCGGCGACGACGCCTTTCAGGAAACCGACATGATCGGTATTTCCCGGCCCATCGTTAAGCACAGCTATCTGGTCAAGCGCCAGGAAGACATTGCCGAAACCATCGCCAAGGCATTCTATATCGCCTCCAGCGGTCGCCCCGGGCCGGTTGTCGTGGATATCCCCAAGGATGTCACCGACCCCAATCACAAGGTGCCCTACAAGTATCCAGAGAAGGTCAAGATCCGCTCCTACCAGCCGACGACCAAGGGCCACTCCGGGCAGATCAAGCGTGCCGTCAAGCAACTGCTTGCCGCCAGGCGACCGATGATCTACGCCGGCGGCGGAGTGATCATGGCCAATGCCTCCGAACAGCTCCGCGAGCTGGCGCGGATGCTCAACTATCCGGTCACCAATACCCTGATGGGCCTCGGCAGCTATCCCGGGACAGACCGCCAGTTCCTCGGCATGCTCGGCATGCACGGCACCTTTGAGTCCAATACCGCGATGCATCACGCCGATGTGATCCTCGCGGTCGGCGCGCGTTTCGACGACCGGGTCACCAATACCACGTCGCTGTTTTGCCCCAACGCGACCATCATCCATATCGACATCGATCCGACATCGATTTCAAAGACCATTCAGGCCGATATTCCCATCGTCGGTTCCTGCGATGTGGTGTTGCAGGACATGATCGACCAGATCCGCGACGCGGCCAAAAAGCCGGACGCCGAGGCGATTGCCGCCTGGTGGGAGCAGATCGATGAGTGGCGCAGCCGCCACGGTCTCTACACCGCGCCGCGCCACGGCGCCAGTGGCGGAGACATCATCAAGCCCCAGGATGTCATCAAGCTGCTGCACAAGGTCACCGAGGGCAAGGCCTATGTGTCGTCCGACGTCGGCCAGCACCAGATGTTCGCGGCGCAGTATTACCTGTTCGACAAGCCGCGCCAGTGGGTGAATTCCGGCGGACTCGGCACCATGGGCTTTGGTCTGCCGGCGGCGATGGGCATTAAGATGGCGGTTCCCGACGCCGACGTGGCCTGCGTCACTGGCGAAGGCAGTATCCAGATGTGTATCCAGGAGCTGTCGAGCCTCACCCAGCACCAGTTGCCGGTGAAGATCATCAACCTCAACAACCAGGCGCTCGGCATGGTCAAGCAGTGGCAGGACATGCAGTACGGCAGCCGCTACTCCCACATCCTCTACGAGGATTCGCTGCCCGACTTCGTCAAGCTGGCGGAAGCCTACGGCCATGTGGGCATCAAGGTAACCCGGTTCGAGGAACTCGAGGCGGCGCTGCGCGAAAGCTTTGCCCTCAAGGACCGCACGGTGTTCCTCGACATCTATGTGGATAGCAGTGAGCACGTTTATCCGATGCACGTGGCACCCAACGGGTCCATGCGCGACCTGTGGCTGAGCAAGACGGAGCGCACCTGATGAGACGTATTATTTCTATCCTGCTGGAGAATGAGCCTGGCGCCCTGTCGCGGGTTGTGGGGTTATTCTCCCAGCGCGGCTACAATATCGACACCTTGACGGTCGCTCCCACCGAAGACCAGACGCTGTCGCGATTGACGTTGACCACTCATGGCGACGACCACATCATCGAGCAGATCACCAAGCAGCTCAACAAGCTGATCGACGTGGTCAAGGTCATCGATCTCAGTGAAGGCCCGCATATCGAGCGCGAGCTGATGTTGATCAAGGTGCGCGCCGGCGGCGCCCAGCGCGCCGAGGTCAAGCGCTGTGTCGATATTTTCCGCGGCCAGATCGTCGATGTGAATCCGGTGGGCTATACCGTGCAGGTCGCTGGCAGCAGCGACAAGCTGGATGCCTTCGTCGCTGCGCTGCCGGAAGGGGACATCGTCGAAGTGGTGCGCAGCGGTGTGTCCGGACTTTCCCGAGGTGAAAAATCCCTGCGCCTGTAGCTGGACAGCAGCAGCCGCGGGAACCCAATCAATTTACAACGCAACAGGTGAACAACAATGCAAGTGTATTACGATAAGGACTGTGATATTTCCATCATCCGCGGCATGAGCGTCGCCATCGTGGGTTACGGCTCCCAAGGCCATGCCCACGCCTTGAATCTCAAGGACTCCGGAGTGGAAAACGTCACGGTCGCCCTGCGCAAGGGCTCCACCTCGTGGAAAAAAGCCGAGAATGCCGGTCTCAAGGTGGCGGAAATCGAAGATGCTGTGAAAGGCGCCGACCTGGTGATGATCCTCGCTCCCGACGAGCACCAGCGCGACATCTACAACACCAGCATCGCTCCCAACTTGAAGGAAGGCGCCGTTCTCGCCTTTGCTCACGGCCTCAACATCCACTTCCAGCTGATCGTGCCCCGCGCCGATATCGATGTGATCATGATCGCACCGAAAGGCCCCGGCCACACCGTGCGCAGCACCTACCTCGAAGGGGGCGGCGTGCCCACCCTGATCGCCATCTACCAGAACAACTCCGGCCGCGCCAAGGACATCGCCCTGTCCTATGCCAGCGCCAACGGTGGTGGCCGGTCCGGTATCATCGAGACCAACTTCCGCGAAGAGACCGAGACCGATCTGTTTGGTGAACAGGCGGTGCTCTGTGGCGGCGTCAGCGCCCTGGTGCAGGCCGGCTTCGAAACCCTCACCGAGGCTGGCTATGCCCCGGAGATGGCCTACTTCGAGTGTCTGCATGAGCTCAAGCTGATCGTCGACCTGATGTACCAGGGCGGCATCGCCGATATGCGCTACTCGATCTCCAACACTGCCGAGTTCGGCGATTACGTCACCGGCCCGCGGATCATCACCGATGAGACCAAGGCCGAGATGAAGCGCGTGCTCAAGGACATCCAGGAAGGCCGCTTCGTGCACACCTTCATGCTCGACAACCAGGCGGGCAACCCCATCCTCAAGTCCAGCCGCCGTATCGGTGCCGAGCACCCGATCGAGGAAGTGGGCGCCAAGCTGCGGGCGATGATGCCCTGGATCGGTGCCAACAAGCTGATCGACAAGAGCAAGAACTGATAGCGAATAGCCGGACGTCCGACATTGGACGGATGGAGCAGAATGAAAAACGGGGGATTTTGTCCCCCGTTTTTTTATGGACAGAAGGCCTCGCTCCGCGTTGCGCCCCTGGGGGGCGGGGTAGAGGTCCGCGCTTCCGCGCGGAGGAGGATTACAGTAGGGCTGGCGGGTTAGAGTCGCAGGATGTGCTTGCCGCTGCCGTGGCCCGCGAGCATGTCGAGAAACGCCCGCGGCGCCTGTTCCAGGCCGTCGGTGATGGTTTCGTGGACGGTCACGTCGCCCGCCGCCACCAGCGCCGCCAGTTTATCGCGGGCGAGGGTGTAGTCTTCGGTAAAATCAAACAAACGAAAGCCGCGAAGGGTCAGTGCCCCGCTCAGCAGGCGGCGGAAATTCGCCAGTGCAACGGGGTTGTCATCTTGGTAGTGGGCGAGCAGGCCGCAGAGCGCGATTCGCCCGCCATCGCGCATTTGGGCGAGCGCCGGGTCGAGGGTCTTGGCGCCGACATTTTCAAAGTGGGCGTCGACGCCCTGTCCCGTCACCGCCGCCAGTTCCGCCTGGAGATCGGTGGCCTGGTGGTCCACGCAGGCGTCGAAGCCGAGTTCCGCAACTACTTGCCGGCACTTCTCGGCGCCGCCGGCGATACCGATGACCCTGGCGCCGACCTTTTTGGCCAACTGCCCGGCGATACCGCCGACCACGCCCGCCGCGGAGGAGATAGTGACGGTTTCTCCGGGTTCGATGGCGAGTATCCGGTTGATTCCGACCCAGGCGGTCAGGCCCGAGGTGCCGAGTACGCCGAGATGCACGCTGATCGGCGCGCCCGGAACGGCCGTGACTTTCTCCAGGGTGTCGGCGCTGACACAGGCGAGGGACTGCCAGCCGCTTTCGCCCTTGACCAGGTCGCCGGCGGCAAAGCGCGAGTCGGTGGATTCGATCACCTCGCCGACCATCCGACCGACGATGATGCCATCGCCCCAGCGTGGGTCGGGCCCCTGCCAACTGCGCATCATGCCGACCAGATAGGGGTCGAGGGAAAAATACCGGGGTCTCACCGCCACTTCACCGGCGCCGGGACCGGCGATCGTCGTGGTCTCGATGGCGAAGTCTTCAGGCGCCAGCTGCGTGTCGGGTTTGCGGCCCATGCGAATGCGGGTGATTGTGGGCATGTACTACTCCTGGTGAGGGGTGGCTCATCACCCCGTGGCTTGAGTCATTTTGTCGTCGGAGGCGAGCACTGGTGTCAGGTTTCACACGCCAGGTGCTGGGTCAGAGGCTCAGTCCCCCATCGACGATAATGGTCTGGCCGGTGATATAGGCTGAGCGTGCCGACGCCAGGAAGGCGACGGCCTCGGCAATATCCTCGCCCTCGCCAAATTTTTTCAGCGGCACCCGTTGGCGCTGGTTTTCCCAGATGTCGGGCGTGAACAGGGTTTTCTGGAAAGCGTCTCCGAGGCCGGCGTTGATGATCCCCGGGGCCACGGAGTTGGCGCGGACCCCGTAGCGACCTTCCTCCTTGGCGATGGCCCGACAAAGCACCTCGATGCCCGCCTTGGGCACCGCCGACAGGGCGTCGCCGGGGGGGAAATGATAGGGTGCGAAGGACACTACACTGACCAGGGCGCCGCCGCCCTGGTTGCGGAATACGGGGATCACCGCCCGCACCAGGCGGGTGAAGCCGCACAACTCGATATCGAATACCCGCTCCCATTCCGCCTGTTCGATCTGGGAGACGTAGGGCTGGCCGATGGCGGCGCCGCTGGCGAACACCACGGCCCCGATATGGCCGAAGCGATCCACCGCCCGGTCGACCGCGGCCTGCACGGACTGCGCGTCGCGAACGTCCATGGCGGTGTACTCGACAGGGCAGTGGGGTGAGAGCTCGGTCGCGAGTTGAAGGGCCGCCTGCTCGTTGGCATGGTAGGTGAAAAACACGCTTTCCCACTCGCGGGCCAGCACCCGGCAGACAGAGCGGCCGAGGCCGCCGCTGCCGCCAATGACCAGCGCCGCCCCTCTAGTGGGCTTGTTGTCAGCAGTCATAGGAAAAGCTCACATCGTCAAATGTCGCCATTGTAATGGCTTTGCCTGTGCGGAGACAGGATGGTGGGTCGCGTCATGGTCTGGTTCGGGGCGTCGGTGCGCCTTGGCTCGCCGTGTTGCCAGTTCGGGGAATTCGGTTTGCGC
>JBAZCN010000174.1:0-6315 GCA_041655035.1 Porticoccaceae bacterium
GAACTATCAGGTCGATGGCGCGTCGCGACCGACGACGGTGTACGGTTTCGAGGAGACGACATCCGATATGGCGGTGTACGACCGGGTCGAAATCGTGCGCGGTGCAACCGGGCTGCTCAATGGTGTGGGCAACCCTTCGGCCACAGTCAATCTCGTGCGCAAGCGGCCGACCGCCGAAGTCGCGGCCTATATCGCCGTTCAGGCCGGCTCTTACGACCGCTACCGGCTGGAGGCCGATGTCGGCGGCCCGCTGACGGCATCGGGCAATGTCCGTGGGCGCCTGGTGGCTGCCTGGCAGGAAAATGATTCCCATCTCGACCGGATGCATATCGAGAAGCAGGTGCTGTACGGTGTCGTCGACATGGATCTGTTGCCTGGCACGCTGCTGACCCTGGGCCTGGAATACCAGGATTTCGACAATACCGCCGCCCCCCGCGGAGGCTTGCCGCTGTTTTATAGCGATGGCACGAGAACCGGTTTTTCCCGCTCGACCAACGTCGGCGCCAAGTGGAGTGATTTTGCCAACACTAGTATGAGCCTGTTTGCCTCTCTTGAGCACCGGTTCACCAATGACTGGCGAATAAAGCTGGAGTACGAGCATTCGCGTCCCGACTATGACGAAAGCATCGGCTATCTGTACATCAGCGGCGGCTTCGATCCGCTGACAGGACAGGGCGCCGATATGCTCTCCGCACGCTGGGCGGGGGACCTCGAGCAGAATGTGTTCGGCGTCCACGCCAGCGGGCCATTCAGCCTGTTCGGCCGGACCCACGAACTGGTGCTCGGCGGCAGCCACAGCGTCTCCACCGATAAGGGCCACAATTATCCAGGCTGGTGGAGTGGCGGCGATTATTCGCGGCCACTGGACAACGCTTTCGAGTTTCTCGCCACCGGTCGTGCGGCCAAGCCCGAGCTGGGGCGGACCAGCACCAAGTACGGGGGGCGCGCCGAGCAGAGCGGGGCCTATGCCGCCGTCAGGCTGAAGCCGCTGGAGGCGGTGTCGGTGATTCTCGGCAGCCGCGTCAGTGACTGGGAGGAGCGCGATTGGACGCGCCCTGAAGGCGGCGGCAAAAGTTACCGCACCCTGAGCAAGGAGAGCGGTGTGGTCACGCCCTATGCGGGCATCGTGGTGGAGGTGCATGACAACCTATCTCTGTATGCCAGCTATACCGAGATATTCGAACCCCAGGGCGCCGAAGATATCGACGGCCGGACGCTCGACCCTCTGGAGGGAGTGAACTACGAGGTCGGAATCAAGGCGGAATTCAACGATGGGTTGATCAACGCCAGCGCTGCGGTGTTTCGCATCGAGCAGGATAATTTCGCTGTCGCCATACCCGATACTTTCACGCCGGATGGCGGCCAGGCCTACCGCTCAGAACAGGGCACGGTATCCAAGGGATTCGAGGTAGAGGCAGCGGGCGAGCTGCGACCGGGTTGGCAGCTGGGCGGTGGTTTCAGCCGCGCCGAACCCGAGGACTCCAAGGGCGACCGGCTGTTGACCTACGTGCCTCGCGATACCTTCAAGTTGTTCAGCACCTATCGCTTGTCCGACACCCTGGATAACCTGACCCTGGGCGGCAACCTGCGCTGGCAGGGCCGGGCCTATATCGATGACGCCGGGCCCAACGACGAGGATTTCAGCCAGGGCAGCATCGCCACTGTCGATTTGATGGCCAGGTACGCCATGACGCCGGCGCTGTCTGTCAATGTCAACGTCAACAATCTGCTCGACAAGACTTACTACAGCGGCCTTTCCTATGCCGGCGTCTACGGTTCGCCGCGAACTGTCACGGTGACTGCAAAGTACGCCTTCTGACCGCCAAAACCTTAGAGGTACGGGCGCAGGGAGCGCGCTCGCCCCCCCTCCGCGAGGCAGGCCGTCATTCTTTAATCAAATAAATGATAACTGTTTGCATCAGAGACCTGTTTCGTTTATTGTCACGCTATCGACGATTGCTGGGGGGCGCCATGTCCTGTTCTCAAACAGTTGACTATCACAAGGATTTTTCCGTGCGTGACCTGACCACCGCAGAGAGTCTGCTGCTGGTCAGCTTTCGCCTCTGGGCGCTGCACCAGGCGCAGGGCCCGGAAGCCGCACTGCCGAGCTGGCGCACAGGGCTGGACAGCGTGGGCCTGGCAGGCGCGGTGGACCTGCTGTTTTGTCCGTTGATGGAGACGGTTTTTTCCGGTGCCAGGCGAGTCCCGGAAGTGCAGCAGATGGGTTGCCGAAGAATCAGTCGCGACGAAAGTGTGTTTCTCGGCTGTATCGCCAATTATCACCACCAGCAGATGCTGGAAGCGGAAATCCTCCTCGCCCGCTGGCTGCAACCAACGGCGGTCAGGGTTGCGTCGTCCCTGGCCATGCGCTTGGCGGCGGCGCTCGAGGCGGTGCATCTGTCACTGCCGCTGCGTTATGGGGCCAGGGCGGGCGACAGACCGTACCGGATTGCCGCCACCTATCGCCACGATGCCGGCCGGCTGCACTGAGCGATGGCCTGGCCAGCACCTGAAAACCGCTTATCGATAATGACGGCATGACATGGGTAATAAATGGAGGTCTCGATGCCGAGTACAGATGCACCCACCTTTGAATACCTGGAAGAACTGGTCCGGTATGGACTCGAGCCGGATGACCCCGGCCATCTCAAGGCCTATATCCAGCTCGGCGCCGCCCGCGCCGAGGGCTCGGCTGTCGAGGCGAGGGCGCGAGTCTACAAGGAGATGTTCGCAATACTGGTAGAGGCGATCTATGACGATTGCGTGCCGTTCCATTGGCGGTGCCTGTGCCTCGACCATTGCCATCAGCCCTTGAGCCTGATGCGCGCCGTTGCCGTCACGGAACGGCAGAAATCCGCGGTGCTGGCGATCCAGCAGGAGCTGTCATCGCTGGCGCGTTATTTTCTCGATTGCCGGCGCCAGGCATCGGCGGAGTAATGGCGCGACAGCAGTGATCGTCGGATGCCAGGCAGGTATGGCAAGACCTTTAACGGCGTAAGTCGGGAGTTCTCCATGGAGGTTTGGAAAAAGCGCATCAACGCTGGCAATCGGGCATTTCGCAACCATGATCTCGGCGCGGCCATCGGCTGCTACACAAGTGCCTGTGAACGGGCAAAAATCCTGTTCGGTCTCAGTTTCGACTATTACGGAACCGTTGCCGCCCTGGTGGTCAGTCATCACAATCTGGCCGACGCCCTGCTGCTGGATGGCCAACCAGCCAAGGCTCTCGAGGTTCTGACCCAGGTGCACCGTATCCTCCTGAGGCAACTGAACAGGCCCTCTCTCGCCCCATCCCGGCACGAGGCGCTACTCGATGGTTGTCATCGCACCCGGCTCCACATGAGCCTCACTGTCCGCGACCTGGGAGGCGGCGTTGCCGAATGTGCCGGGCTGCGTGTCGCACCGGTGTTGCCGATCACCCATTTTTGATGAGGTTGGTTGATGCAGGGCAAGCTTTGTTATCGGTCGCGGTGGTTTGATTGACGGTGGAGATGGGATTGGCAGTGGGAGGGCCGTGGGAAAGGGCAATGCCGCTCTTGCGCAGTGTGGCTGGGATGGCCGGGAACCAAAAGGATGGGTATTTTTACATCATTTATGATGGAATAAATCTTCACTTTAGACGAATTCTTTGGTAAAATTTTGCGAATGAAAATGGTAACGCATATCAATTGATTGGCAGTAAGGTTTTATCCATCCTCGATAGGCGCTTGGAGGGCTGTGGGCAACCCGGCTCTCATTTTTTTTCAGACGACGCGCTGGCAGTTGTCGCATCAGGTGTCTTGGTCGTGGGGAGCCTTGTCTAACGGACTGGCTGTGGCCTTGTGGTGGGCGCGCTGACTGCGAACGCGAGGTTTGCAATTTGTCGCTGCCGTTCGCCCGCGACGGTCATCGCCATTGGATTTCGGTGTTTCCTGACCCAGTTTTCCGGCTCGAAACCCGACAACAGGAATTGAACTGAGCATGTTACTGGCATTTGCGCTGGTGTATTCCGGCTGTACTGTGCACTGCCTGGCGAGGCCCTGGCTCAATGCCGCGGCGGTCTTTCCCGCGGCTGTCGATCCGGCTTCCAGCAGCGCTGGATGGCTGGCCGTGGAGTGGCGGGCATGATGAATAGTACCCGTGAGTCACTGTTGGGATTGGCATTGGTCGTCGCCGTTCACGGCGGGGCGCTGGGGGCAATGCTGTGGGCGCCCACCCCGAAATCGAAAGAGCTGGTGTTGCCTACCATTCAGGGGGTGGTGATACCTGCACCCCCAGCCGAGACCGTGCAGGTGCCGAGCGCCAAGGAGCCTCCGCCGCCAGTCGAGCGTCCGCCGGAACCGGAAAAGCCCAAGCCAAAACCCAAGCCCAAGAAGGTGCCGCCAAAGCCGAAGCCAAAGCCGCAGCCGCCCCCGGTCGAGGCGCCGCCATCGGAAAACGCTATCACCCAGAAAGAGGAAGTGGTGGAGGAGCAGGCGGCGCCGGCGCCCCAGCCTCAGGTATCGACCCCGGCGGTCAAGGACAATGACACCCTCGGGGCGCCGATCATCCCGCCTCGCCAGGATGCCAATCCGCTGAACAATCCGGCACCGGCCTATCCCACGGCGTCGCGGCGCATGCGCGAGCAGGGGACGGTTCTGCTGCAGGTGCTGATCTTGCCTGATGGCTCGGTCGGTGAAGTGCGTGTCAAGGAGTCCAGTGGTTACAAACGGCTCGACGATACCGCGATAAAAGCCGTCAAGCAGTGGAAATATATACCCGCCCGGCAGGGCGACGAGACGATAGCCTATTGGTATCTGCAACCCTTGGAATTTTCGCTGCACTGAGGTGCGGCTGATGCAACCTTATTTGATGCGAGGAATCGACGAATGAACAACCCATACGGAATCGAAGCTCTGTGGAGCCAGGGTGATATGGTGATCAAGGTGGTGGCCATCATGCTTCTGGTGATGTCCGTCGCATCCTGGTATGTAATCGTGGTGCGCTCCTGGGGACTGTTCCGGTTGCGCAAGTCCGTCCAGGCCCAGGCCGATTTCTGGCATGCGCAAAGTTTTGACGAAGGCCTGCGGATTCTGGGCGATTCAGGGGAGGACAACCCGTTCCGCTACCTGGCGGAAGAGGGGCAGGCGGCTCTCGATCACCACGCCAATCACAAGGCCGATCTGCACGGCCATCTGCCGCTCGGCGACTGGCTCACCGCATGCCTGCGCGGCTCGATGGATGAGAGCAACGAGCGCCTCCAGCGCGGCCTGGCGATACTCGCGTCGGTGGGTTCCACCTCGCCATTCATCGGTCTGTTCGGCACGGTGTGGGGCATCTATCACGCGCTGGTCGGCATCGGTGTTTCCGGGCAGGCGAGTATCGACAAAGTGGCTGGCCCCGTTGGCGAGGCGCTGATCATGACTGCCTTCGGTCTCGCCGTGGCGATCCCCGCGGTGCTCGGCTACAACGCCCTGAATCGGGGCAACAAAGGCATCATGAACAAGCTCAACCGCTTCGCCCATCAGCTGCACTCCTATCTGATTACCGGCGCGCCGCCGGCGAAATGCAAGACCCCGGCAGTGGCGAAGCTGGATACCCAGAAAGCCCCGGCCCAGAACCAGGCGGCTCCGGCCCAGAACCAGAAAGCCCTTACCCAAAAAGAGGCGGTGTGACATGGCTTTTGGCGGCGGGCTGGACGACGACAACGAGGTCATGAGCGAAATCAACATGACGCCCCTGGTGGACGTCATGTTGGTATTGCTGATCATCTTCATCATAACCGTGCCGGTGCTTACGCATTCGGTGAAGGTCGATTTGCCGAGGGCTGACAATACGCCCAACGAGATCAAGCCGGAAACCATCAACCTGGCGGTGACCGCGAATGGCCAGATCCACTGGAACGAAACCACGGTGACCTTCGATGAACTGGAGCTGCGCCTGGCCGAGGCGGTGCAGCAAAAGCCGCAGCCGGAAGTGCATATCCGCGGTGACCGACAGGTCGAGTACGAGCATGTGCTGAAAGCCATGGCTGCAGTTCAGCGCGCCGGGGTGGCAAAGCTGGGATTCGTGACGGAGCCGGAATAGTCTCGGGCCAGCTGCCGAGCGGGAACCTCTTAATCAGGGAGGCGGGCTGAATCCGCAGCCGTCATGACCTGTCATGACGGCATTGTTAATGCGGTGTCCGCCTAGTGAACACATCTGCGCGGTGATCGTGCCGGCTCAGCGGCAATACCTGCGAATATCGTCCATCAGCCTGTCGTGCCAGCTCTGGCGCTCGCTCTCCGAGAGGGCACGGTGCTCGCCGGTATCATTGTCGCGTATGGTCACCCGATCGGCGGTCGCCAGGTCGTCCCG
>JBAZCN010000175.1:0-6302 GCA_041655035.1 Porticoccaceae bacterium
CTGAAAAGGTCCGGCGCGAGTGTGAGGGGGAGGCAGCTTCGGCGCGCTGATTGCCGGCACATCGCGCTCACGACTTGCCCATGCCTGGGCCGCCTCCACGTCTACTTGGGTTTGGCGGGCGCATTCTTCTGATACGTGGCGCCGGTATAAGGCAGTCTAAACAGCGCTTCGATGGCTTGCAGAACCTCGTTCCAGAAGGGTTCCGGCAGCGGGTAGGGCGTGTTGGGCATGTGCTCCAGATGGCGCCATTCCGACAGTGCGCCAAAGAACAGCTCCGAGGCGAAGCGCATTCTTACCATCAGCACATCCTCGGGCAGGTAGGAAAAGTGCTCGGTGAGGCGCGCCACGATATCGTTGTAGGCCGGTTGCGGTACGGTGGTGCGCATGTGGGGGTGGTTGGCGAGGTCGAACTGGAGCAGTTGTGAGCTGAACAGCGCATAGCTTTTCTGGGCAATCTCGTCGAAATCCTCCACCACCGGCATGTACATGGCGACCAGCAATTGTGGCACCGAGACGTAGCCGTTGCTGTCCTTGGCGGCATCGAGACGCTGCTGTCGTCCCAGGTCCAGCTGCGGCAGGCGCATGTCGTAGACCGCCTGGATCAGCCCTTCCTTGGTGCCAAAATGATGTTGTACGGCGGAGCTGTTGGCCTGTCCGGCAGCGCTGACGATCTGGCGCAGGGAGATGGCGTCGATGCCCCGTTCGCCAAACAGGCGCTCGGCGGTCACCATAAGTTTGAGGGCGCCCTTTGCGGGCAAGGCTCTGGTTTTTTTTGTATTTTTTTGTTTTGTCATAGCGTGTGTCGCATCCTGGAAGTCTCTCTTGGGGCGGTGTCGGAGCAAGTTTCCCTGTCCGCCGGTGAAGAATCAAGCCCGGGGGCACCGGGCGGACGGTGCCGGCAGGGCTCTGAAGGGGAATCGCCAGGGTAATGATTAATTCGCCTGTAACGTTTACGTCCGCCGGTTGTTGCCGGGCGGTGGTAGCCCGGCGCTCAGCCGCGGCGGGGTCTGGGGGACAAGGAAAGGTGATGCATTGTCAGCAAGCGCCCTGCTTGGGGCGGATGCAGGTTTTCCGGTGCGGGATCCGGTGCGGGAGAAGGAGGCGGGCGACAAGGCTGCCGACAGGGGCCATCATGGGGGTAAAACGCCTATTTTAATTCGATTGACTTATAATAATGCTGATTTTACTCTTGTCACGGCTTCGCCGCCCACCCGGGCGGGGGGAAACCGGGCGAATCCACGGCTCATTGTCAGGCGTGGTGCGGGAAATCCGTTTGCCTTTGAATATATAACATCTGTTTTGTGGAGAAACATCATGGTAGTGCAAGTCAAAGTACCTCCAGTCGTGCCCCGTCCCTATCCCGCGCGCACCGGAAAACTCCCCTGGAGCAAGGATGAAGTCACCCCCCAGTGGCTCACCAGCGTCTTCCAGAACCGTTATCCGGGGGTGGTGGTGGAGAGCATGGAGGAACTGCAGTTCATCGACAGCCATACCTCGAAGCTGCGCATGAAACTGCAATTCAACCAGGCGGGCCGGGAGGCCGGCCTGCCCGATCAGGTATGCCTCAAGTCGAATTTTTCCGGGCTGTTCGATAACGTCGATATCTGCCAGCTCGAGGCCCAGTTCTACCACTTCCTGGGCGACAAAATGACGGTGCCGGTACCCAAGTGCTACTACGCCGACTGGGATGACGACGGCAAGGGGCATGGCGTGGTGATCCTCGAGGATCTGACGCTGCGCGGTGGCAAGTTCGGTTTCAGCATGGACGATGTGGGCGTGGACGGCGTCGCCAAGGCCCTCGAAGGCATGGCGCAGATGCACGGTGACCTGTGGAACAGCCCGCTGCTGGACCAGCCCTGGTTGCCAGTATCGATGGCTACCCCCATCGACAATGATCAGATTCGCATCATGCAGGAGTGGATCGACAAGAATCTGGTCAAGCCGGAATTCCAGGAAGTCCTGCCCCAGCATTTTCTCGACGACCCGGGCAAGTTGCAGCGCGCCTTCGATGCCCTGGCGGAGTGGGAGAACAGTCGCAATCATCCCTATTGCATCAACCTCGGCGACTGCCACCAGGGCAACACCTACCATCTGCCCGACGGCCGGCGCATGTGGCTCGACTGGCAACTGGTGCGCAAGGGGCGCCCCTGGCGCGATTTCACCTACTTCACCGTCGGCGCCCTGACGATCGAGGAGCGCCGTGCCTCCGAGCGCGATCTGATCAAGCATTATCGGGAGAACCTGGTGGCCACCGGAGCGCAGGGCGTGCCGGATGTCGACGAGATTTTCGAACAGTACCGCCGCTGGGTGTTGTACGGTATGCAAGCCTGGGTGGCCAATATGGACCACTGGGGGCAATTGGGGCTGCCGATGAACCAGCGCTTCTTCACCGCCGGTGAGGATCTGGGTACCTGGACGGCACTGTTAGGCTCCTGATCAAACGAAAGCGTTTGCCTGCCCTCCGTACCCGGGCGACACTGTAAAGCCCCCCACACGCCCAGGCGCCAGCCGCAGCGGAGTGGGGGGCTTTATTCGTCATAACTTCCATGAAGAGTGAACCCATGAGCGAAAAAAAACTTGAAGGCCGTGTGGCCATCGTCAGCGGCTCCGGTGCCAATATCGGCGAAGCCTGCGCCCGCGCCCTGGCTGCGGCCGGGGCCAAGGTGGTGCTGGCGGACATCAATATCGATGGCGCAACCAAGGTCGCGCAGGACATCTGCAATGGCGGTGGCGAGGCCTTTGCCTACCCGCTCGATCTGGTGGACGAGGACAATATCCGCGGCCTCGCTGCGGCGGTGCTGGAGCGCTACGGCCGCATCGACATCCTCCATAACAACGCCGCCGATACCCGCATCAGCCAGATGGCCGCCGACGGCCCCATCCTGGAACTGGCGGCCGAGGTATGGGACCGCGCCTACACGGTCAACGCCCGCGGCACCATGCTGATGATCAAGCATATTGTCCCGGCGATGATTCAGGGCGGCGGTGGCTCGATCATCAACACCAGTTCGGGAACCTCCATCCTCGGCGATGTGTTCAATCCAGCCTATTCATCCTCCAAGGCGGCGGTGAACAGTCTTACCCGCAACGTGGCCGCCCAGTTCGGCAAGCAGAACATTCGCTGCAACGCCATTCTGCCAGGGATGATCGTCACTCCCCTGGCCAAGGAGATGCTGGCCGAGGCGCAGTTGCAGATGCTCGAACGGCATACGCTGCTGCCGCGTCTCGGACGCCCCGATGATATTGCCGGGGCGGTGGTGTTTCTCGCCTCCGATGATGCCAGTTTCGTCACCGGCCAGATATTTTCTGTCGACGGTGGCATCACCACCCACCAGCCCTTCGTGGGTGAGGTGCTGGAGCAGATGGGCAGCTGAAAAACGAAAAGGCCCGCCGGGTGGCGGGCCTTGGCGGGACGGACGAAGGCGGAGTTCAGCCGGCGCCAGCTCCGTCCCCATCCCCATCCCCATCCCCTTCGCGGGACGTCTGCCCGGCATCGGAGGCCTTCCCTGATGGCACTGCTCCGGACGGCATATAGTCGCCGCGGATGCTGCTGAGCTTGCCGTCGGAGAAATGGATGGTCATCTGTTCGCGCTTGAGTTCTCCGTCGGACTTCTTGATGCTGTAGTAGTAGTCCCAGCGATTCTGATGAAAGCTGTCGGCCACCAGCGGCGTGCCCATGATGTAGCGCACCTGGGACTTGGTCATGCCCGGGCGCAACTGGTCGATCATCTCCTGGGTGATGATATTGCCCTGTTGTACTTCCACCCGGTGAATGCCGGGAAATTGGAAATAGCCGCAGCCGGACGTCAGCGTCATGGCGAGCAACAGTGCGGCCGCAAGTCGTGAAGGCATTATGGGGTTCCAGTATCCAGTACGAAGGTGGATAATACCCCCTCACTGGATCAGAGAGAAGGGGCGTAGAACAATGGCTGGTGAAAATCATGAGTTGCGCAAAGTCGGCCTCAAGGTGACCCTTCCGCGGGTCAAAATATTGCAGATACTCGAAAAAAACGAACAGCGTCACCTCACCGCCGAGGACGTCTACCGCACCTTGCTGGAAGCGGGTGAAGATGTCGGCATTGCCACGGTATACCGGGTGCTGACTCAATTCGAGTCGGCGGGATTGGTGATGAGGCACAATTTTGACAGCAGTGGCCCGGCGGTATACGAGATCGACCACGGCGACCACCACGATCACATGGTCTGCACCGAAACCGGTGATGTGATCGAATTCCACGATGAACAGATCGAACGACTGCAGCAAGAGGTCGCTAGCGAGAAAGGGTACGAGATAGTGGGGCACAGCCTGGTGCTGTACGTCAAACCTCTCAAGTCGACCAAAATCTGACCGGCCGTTCAGGCCGGCGCCGACAGCTGAAGCATTTCCTCGGCATGGGCCAGTGTTTGCGCGGTTATCCTGGCTCCGCCCAGCATGCGCGCGATTTCGGTGACCCGGTCGGCGGCCGAGAGTTGTTCCAGTCGGCTTTCCACGCCGCCGCCATTACCCCGCTTGCTGGCTAGCAGCTGTTGGTGGGCGCAGCTCGCCACCTGAGGCAAGTGGGTCACGCAGATGACTTGCCCCGTGCCGCCCAACTGCCGTAGCAGCCTGCCCACGACTTCCGCCACGGCGCCACCGATCCCCACGTCCACTTCGTCGAACACCAGGGTGGGAATATCGGTGTGCCGCGCCGCCACCACCTGGATGGCGAGGCTGATGCGGGACAGTTCGCCGCCAGAGGCGATGCGGGGTAGCGGGCGATGGGGCTGGCCCGGATTGGTGCTGACCAGCAGCTCCACCGATTCGCGGCCGTAGGGGCCGTGGTCGTCGAGAGGGTTCAGTTCCACTATCAGGCTGGCGCTGCCCATGGCGAGGCTCGCCAGCTGCTCGTTGACCGCGGCGGCAAAGCGTTCGGCGGCTTTGCGGCGCAGGGTGCCGAGCCGGCGTTCGGCGGTTTCCAGTTGTTGTTCCAATGCGGTCGCCTGCTGGCGAAGGCTGGCGGTGCCGCCCTGACCGCCGCCCAGGCTGTCGAGCTCGTGGCGAAGTGCTTGGTGAAGAGCGACCAGAGCCTGCGGCTGGACCCGGTGCTTGCGGGCGATCTGATAGGCGAGGCTCAGCCGCTCCTCGATCTCGGCGAGCCGTTCCGGACTGATCTCGAAACTGTCGACATGGTGCTGGATTTCCCGCGCCGCTTCGTCCATTTGAATCAGGGCGGAGTCCACCAGGGTCGCCGCTTCCTCCAGGTGGCGGGTTTTCTCCGGCATGGTTTCGAGCAGCTGGCGCACCTGGCCGAGCAGGTTGAGCGCATTGCCGTGTTCGCTGTCGCGGCACAGGCTCAAGGCGGCGTGGCTATCGCGCAGGATCTGCTCGGCGTTGGCCAGCAGATGCTGTTCCTTTTCCAGTGCTTCAAGCTCGCCGTCCATCAGGGCGAGGTTGTCCAGTTCGTCCACCTGGAACTGGATCAGGACGCGGCGCGCCTCGATCTCCTCCGCGTGGTTTTCGAGTTCATCCAGCTGCCGCCGGACCTGGCGCCACTCGTGGTAGCGGCGGGTGACGTCATTTGCCTGTTTGGCGCCGTCGGCGAACAGGTCGAGAAGCCGTCGGTGGGTGTCGCGCTTGAGCAGGGACTGATGCTCGTGCTGGCTGTGGATATCGATCATCAGTTCCCCCAGTTGCTGGAGTTGCTGCATGGTCGCGGGCTGGCCGTTGATAAAGCCGCGGGAGCGGCCCTCCATCGACAGGGTGCGGCGGAGCAGGCATTCGTCGCCATCGCCCAGGTCATTGTCGCTGAGCCACTGGATGGCGAGCGGATTGTTGGCGACAAGAAATGTGGCGGTGACCTCGGCGCGCTCGGCGCCGGCGCGGATGCGGTCGGTATCCCCCCTGTCGCCGAGGGCCATGCCCAGGGCCCCCAGCACCAGGGATTTGCCGGCGCCCGTTTCACCGGTGATCGCCGTCATGCCCGGGCTGAGTTCGATGTCCAGGTGTTCGACCAGGGTGAAGTTCTTGATGGTCAGGGATGTCAGCACGGCCGAGGTATCCACGCTATAAGGGGGTTATTGTCGCCGTATTTATACCGGATATGGCCGGGAGTGTCATTGGCTCAGATGAGCACCCTTGAATAATTCCACAAAGGCCCAATATTAGCGCCGCATGGCACACACAATGATGGAGGGCTAGCGTGTCCACGGATCAACAGCAAGACGACAACGATTTGAAGCCGGCGCAACAGCCCGGCGAAGCGCCTGAAACCGACCTCGAGACGACCGATGGTCAGGCGGTGCCCGCAGAGGCGGGCTCCGCC
>JBAZCN010000176.1:0-6298 GCA_041655035.1 Porticoccaceae bacterium
CTTGACCGCGGCGGCCATCCATACGGGCAAGGTGTATGTAGATGACACCTGGTCAACCGGCGGCACCAATACCCAGCACGCGCCGGACTGGACCCGCATCGATCTGGGCGCGCGCTATCGGCTCCATCTGGCCGACAAGCCGGTAACGCTGCGCGCCACCGTGGAAAACGCGCTGGACGAGAACTACTGGACGGTCAGCACATTCGGCAACGCTCAACTGGGCTGGCCACGGATCGTCGTGCTCTCTGCGACGGTGGATTTCTAAACGATGAAGCCGCGCACGCTGCGCGTCTGGATCTGGCTGCACAAGTGGAGCAGCCTGGTGTCGATGCTGTTTCTGCTGATGCTGTGCCTCACCGGCCTGCCGCTGATCTCTCACGAAGAGATCGAACACTGGCTCGATCCGCATCCGGAGCTGGAAGCGGTTGCGCCGGGCACCCCCAGGCCCGCGCTGGAGGACTTGGTGCAGGAAGCCCTGTCCGCCCAGTCCGCCAACCATGTGGTGCCCTTCGTCTTTTTCCCCGGGGACGAGCCCGAGGCGGTGGTCATCGCCACCGCCGCGACCATCAAGCCGCCCGCCACCGGCGATTGGGAAGGCTTGCACTTTCACCAGTTCGACCAGCGCAACGGCAAGCTACTGGGGCAGGAGCCGCCGGCCAGGGGATTCATGTACTTCATGCTGCGGCTGCATGTGGACATGTTCCTGCACCTGCCGGGCACGCTGTTTCTCGGCGCGATGGGGCTGCTGTTGATCGTGGCGGTGGTCTCGGGCGTGGTCGTCTACACGCCATTCATGCGCAAGCTGGACTTCGCCACGATCCGTGCCGCGCGCGGGCCGCGCGTGTTGTGGCTGGACCTGCACAACCTGCTGGGCATCGTCACCCTGGCCTGGGTGTCGGTGGTCGGCCTGACCGGCGTCATTAGCACGCTGGCGCAGCCGGCGGCGTCGCTGTGGCAGGGGACCGAGCTGGCCGAGATGATCGCGCCATACAAGGACGCCCCGCCGCTGACGCAGCGCGTGCCGCTGGACGTGGCCCTGGCCACGGCGCGCGAGACTGCACCGGACATGCGGCTGGTGGCGATGCACTTTCCCGGCAGGGATTCCAGCGGCGACCACCATTATTCGGCGATCTTCGTCGGCAACACGCCGCTGACCAGCAGGCTCATCAAGCCCGCGCTGATCGACGCGCAGACCGGCGCGCTGACCGACATCCGCGAGATGCCCTGGTACGTAAAGGTGCTGTACCTGTCCAAGCCGCTGCACTTCGGCGACTACGGCGGCCTGCCGCTGAAGATCATCTGGGCGCTGCTGACGCTGATCACCATCGTCGTGCTGGGCAGCGGTATCTACCTATGGCTGCGCAAACCCGGCAGGGCGCGCGCTGCATCCGCGCCAGGGCGAGGGCAGGCATGAGCCGTACCTCGGGGCGGCAGCGGCAATCGCTGTGGGCCATCTTCCGCGTTCCGGTTTTGCTGGCTGTGCTGAGTATCATCGGTCTGGTGTCGGCGCTGGTGGGCGATGAGCTGTGGGATGTGCTGTCGTGGGTGATGCTGGGCGTTCCCATCGTGCTGATCGCCTGGTGCCTGCGGCCAGGGCGCAGCGCTTGTAATCTGTAGCCAGGAGACTACAATATCGCTATGTACAGCGTCATCGAAACCGAGTCATTCGTGCAGTGGGTAGACAGCCTGCGCGATATGCCTACCCGCATTCGGTTGCGCCGTCGCCTTGGCAAGGCCGCGCGCGGCAACCTGGGCGACGTCAAGCCCGTTGGCCAAGGTGTGTGGGAGATGCGCGAATTCTTCGGCCCGGGCTGGCGCATGTACTACCTGAAGCAAGGAACCACCATCATCCCGATGCTCGGAGGCGGCGACAAGTCCACCCAGGAGCGCGATATTGAACGAGCCCAAGCGATGGCTCTGGAGTTGCAGAATGAGCAAGATCAAGACCCGCCCGTTTGATATGGCGAATTATCTGGGCAACGAGGAAGAAGTAGTCGAGTACTTGGGACAAGTGCTGGAGGATGGTGATCCCGCCGAACTGGCCGCGGCCCTGGGCGACATTGCCCGTGCGCGCGGCATGACCCAGCTTGCGCGCGATACCGGCCTCTCCCGCGAGAGTCTCTACAAGAGCCTCTCCGGCGAGCGCGCCCCGAGCTCGGACACGCTGTTCAAGGTCATCCATGCCATGGGCTTCAAGCTCACATTGGAGCCGGTGACGCATGGCTGATGGCTGTTTCCTTGCCCGCCTCGATGCATCGGCGTTAGCGATGCCGCGCTGGCGGTCAGCGACAACAGCGCCACCTGAGACTCATGTTCCCGGATTGGATTTCGACACCGCATTTTCTATGATCGACCGCCATTGGTCGGTCACCGGCAGCAAGAACACTCCGCCAAGTGTTTTTTCAAGCTCGGCGGCGCTCAATATCTTTTTAACCGGCTCTTTTTCTTTCTCGCGAATGGTCAGCTGATTGTTGAGCAGCGTGTAGCGGGTGTCGGATGTCGCCCGGGCGAGCATCAGGTGGTGACGGAATTTTGACGACGGATGCTTGGACGTGTACCAGTTGGCCACCTCGAAATCGACAGGCTGCTGCGGTTCATTGGATAGCTGGTATACCGGTTGCCAGCGTTGATTCAGATGGGCTTCCAGCCGATAGCCATGGGGTGTCGGTATCACCCGGAAGAGTTCATGGCCTGTCGATTGTGGCTGGTCAGTCGCAAATAACAGCGGACGGGTGAGCACCAGGCCGCCGAAGCCGACATCGCTCAGCCACCACTGGTCTTCGACGCGCACCCGCAGAACCATATGGGTGCGCGGCACCACCGCATCGTCGGGCAGCATCCACATCACCCGGCCGATCAACGGCTCCACTTCAAAACCCATGCTCCGCAGAACCTGCAGGAAAAAGCCGTTCTGCTCGAAACAATAGCCGCCGCGCCCCTGGGTGACCAGCTTGGTTTCGACGGCCCGGGTGTCGATGTCGATATCGCGATCCAGCAGCACGTCGATGTTTTCAAACGGAATGCTTGCCGGGTGGAGCTGGTGCAGCGCCTGCAGGGTCGACAAGGTGGGCGCGAACTCGCCGCCAAAGCCGATACGGGAAAAGTATGCGT
Organism: Porticoccaceae bacterium; assembly: GCA_041655035.1. Lineage (GTDB taxonomy): Bacteria > Pseudomonadota > Gammaproteobacteria > Pseudomonadales > Porticoccaceae > NAT127. Next base: position 3,112 of record JBAZCN010000176.1, read on the forward strand.
CTAGATTGATCACCGGATTACTCCCTGTTGATTAAAATAATGCCGATGGCCAGGGCCACGACTCCCAGCGCCCGACTGGCGTTGAAGGATTTTACCGGCAACTCGAACCAGCCGAAATGACTGGCGGTGATTGCCACCAGGAGCTGGCCGGTCAGCGCGTAGCTCATCATCGGGCCGATACCCATTTTCGGTATCAGGTAGTAAAACAGGCCTACTCCCAGTGCGGCCAGGGCGCCTCCCGAGAACCACAGGTAGGGCGGCACCGAGCGCACTTCGCCTGCGGATGGATAGTCGGTCGTCAGCAGCGCGGCGGCCACGAGCGTAAACAGACAGCTGAACGCGAATGCTACGGCGGTACCCAGCAGAGAACTCTGCAGAATGACGCCCAGCCTGGCGTTCATGCTGGCCTGCGTGGCGATGGCGGCGCCGGCGATCAGGGCGAGGAGGCCGGAGTAATTCATGACCGCATCCTGATGACCAGATCGTCGTAGTGGCGCCGTATCTTTGGAAGCAGGGCAGCGGCATCCGCCGGATGCCGTTCACCGACGGCGCAGATGGCCGATGTGGTCAGCCCCTGCCCGGTGAGTCCCAGCACCCTGTCATAGTCGTCGCTGCTGATGCCGGTCATCGGGCAGGTGTCGATGCCCATCAGCGCGGCGCAGGTCAGGAAGTTGCCCAGTGCGATATAGGCCTGTTGCTGCGCCCAGTGGCGGCGCTGTTGTGCGGTTTTTTCAGTTATCAGGACGTGCTCATAGTGAGCCGCCATGCCGTGCACCGCCTCGGCGGCGATAGCGCGCGCAGCGGCGAGCCGGTGGAGATGCTCCGCGATAAATGCCTGGTCGATGTCGGTTTTTGCAGCGAACACAACCAAATGAGAACTGTGCACTATCTTGTCCTGCCCCTGGGAGTAGTCCAGTAACTGGTGTCGCAACGGCATCGATTCTACCACCACCAGTTGGTAGGGCTGTAAGCCGTAGGACGACGCCGACAGCCGGGTTGCTTCCAGCAGGTCGCGCAGCTGGTGATCGGGGAGTCGCCGGCTGGAAAACTGCTTGACGGCGTAGCGCCAATGCAGGGCTTGCAGGATATCCATGGGTTGCACCTCGGTAAGTGGAAACACTGGGTAATCGTAGCGGCGCCTGCGGCTGGTGGCATTTACATAGGTTGATTTTGCAGTTTTTTTCGTATCCGGCTGAGTTGCGTGGCAGTGATGCCCAGATGGGACGCGATGTGATACTGCGGAACGCGATTCACCAGTGACGGATAATGGCTGACAAAGCGCTGGTAGCGCTGCGTGGCGTCTTCCTGGACCAGTTCGACCTCCCTGGGTTCCTTGGCGAGCAACCAGTTTTTTTCCAGGTAATGGATCTGGAACAGCTTTAGATCGTCGCTATCCATTAACAGCTGGCGATAGGCTTTGAAGTGGATTTCGATGACCTGCGAGGGCTCCAGCGCTTCGATGGTGAAACGTGATGGTGTGACCGTCAGCAGCGCGCTCATGGAGCCGGGGAATTGTCCTTCCTCGAAGAATATCTTGGTATATTCACTGCCGCTTCCGTCAGTGATAAATACTCTGAAAAGGCCGGAGAACACAAAGGCGAAGGAAGCGGGAATCTGCCCTGCGGGGTAGAGGTGGTGGTATTTATTCACCGAAACGAACTTGCAGATCGCCCGCAGCGCTTCCCATGTTTCGTTCGTCAAGGGGTGGTAGCTGTCCATGGCGCGCTTCAGCGCGTCGAAGGCTTGTTGGCGATTGGTATCGTCGTTCAAGGATGATCCTCCCGTTTGTCAAATTTATGCCGTGGAATTCCGTATCGCCGCTCTGGCGCGGGGGCGGCGCTGATCCACGGCGCCGACCTCGAGGCAGAGAGTATCCTCGAGCGGCCTGCTCAAGACGTCCTCGGGCCGAGGGCCGGTTCGGCGTCGGCGAGCTGGCGGCTGCGCGCCGTCTGCCGCATATGATTGCGGGCCAGTACAGTGTAGATCGTGGGCAGCACGAACAGAGTGAACAGCGTTCCGACCAGCATACCGCAGACGATCACCGTTGCAATCAGCCAAAGCCAGAGGCTGTCCAATATTGCCGCTGTCCAGTACTGCCGCCATCAAACGCCCCATAGCCCGTCACTCCCGATCTATCGTTTGGCCAGAATAAGTGGTCGTGGTATTCGCAACAGGGGTTGCAAAGCCACTGGGCGCGCACTATAAAGTCTCAAGTTAACTTGAGGTCAAGAGGTATGACGGAAAAAAGATCGATCGACAGTTCCCGGTTGCTGACTGTCGGCGAAGTTTCCCGGCGCAGCGGCTTGCCTATCTCCACCATCCATTTCTATGAGTCCAAAGGTTTGATTTACAGTACGCGCACCCAAGGCAACCAGCGGCGCTTTCCGGCGGTGGTACTGCGCTATATCGCCATCATCAAGGTCGCCCAGCGAACGGGGATACCGCTGGAAGAGATCAAGGAGGCGCTCGGCCGCTATCTGTCCGGAAGCAAATTGACGGGAGCTCAATGGCGGGAACTGTCCTCGCGCTGGAGGAAAAACCTCGACGAACGCATCACCAAATTGATGCGCTTGCGCGATGAGCTGGACGGCTGCATCGGCTGTGGCTGCCTGTCCTTGAAAGAGTGTCCGCTTCGCAACCCCGGTGATGTGCTCGGGGAAAAAGGCGCTGGACCGCAAATTCTGGAGCGGCCGTAGCAGCCCGGCCTGTCACCCATACTGTCCGAGCGCATCCGCGTATTGGGGAAATGCAGACGCCTGTCGCAACAGGTGTTCGCCCGTTGCCTGAACATGCACAACAACCCTGTTGCCTTTTCTCATCGTGCGTCCTGTGATAGCGTGGAAACACACGAACATGGAGGTTCGATCCGATGGCCCAGGATACCGGCTACAAGCTGTTGTTCTCCCACCCCGAAATGATCCGCGACCTGCTGCTCGGCTATGTGCCGGGCGAGTGGATACAGGATGCCGACTTCACCACCCTCGAACATATCAACGGCAGCTATGTCGCCGAATCCGAACGCCAGCGCCACGACGATATGGTGTGGCGGGTCCGGGTGCAGGACCGCTGGCTGTGGGTGTATCTCATCCTCGAATTCCAGAGCGAACCGGACCCCTGGATGGCGGTGCGGATGCTGGTCTATATCGGGCTACTGGCCCAGAACCTGATCCGCGAGGGCGAGCTGTAT
>JBAZCN010000177.1:0-6209 GCA_041655035.1 Porticoccaceae bacterium
GCCACCAACTGCTCGCCCCGTTTCGTCAGCCGGGTGCCGCCACCGCCCTTGCCGCCGGCGCGGCGTTCCACCAGCGGCTCACCCGCCAGGTTATTCATGATATCTATCGCATCCCAGGCCGCCTTGTAGCTCATCCTGAAGGTCTTGGCCGCCTGGGTGATGGAGCCGCACTCGGCGATCCTGGCGAGCAGCGCAACCCGCCCCCTGCCGCCGAAATTCGCGTCCCCAACGGTCATCCACAGCGAGCCGTGCAGCTCGATCGGTTGGTCTTTCATCGGCATACGCAGAAGCTTCCAGAACCCGTGACAATGACAGTGTACATCCAATCATCACCGCCATCGAACCAACAATCCATGAGCCACGGAGCCGCCGGCATCAGCCAAACAGCGGCCTCAGCGCGCCATACAGCTCGTGCGCGCCCAGCACCACGAACAGCACGCAGGTGATGCCCAGCAGCAGATTGCTGAGGGGCCCGTTGCGCCACTGGCGATCGAGCCGGCTGCTGTTCATCAACAGCAGCAGCGTCACCGCCAGGAACGGCATGAACAGCGAACCCAGGACGCCGTACCCGACGATCAGCAGGAACGGTTCGTCGAGAAACAACAGCAGCATCGGCGGAAACGTCAGCCACAGCATATAGGCGCGCGCCTGCCTGCTGTGCAGGCCCGGCGCCTCCACCGCACCGGTGGCGGCGGGCCGGCCGAGGTGCGCGACAAAATCCGCAAACATCAGGCTCACCCCGTTCCATACGCCAATCAGCGACGAGAACGACGACGCCCAGAAGCCGATCAGAAAGATCACCGCCCACACCCGGCCGTAGCGCTCGCCCAGCACATCGGCCAGATCGAGCAAGCCCCGGCTGCCGCTGGTCAGCGCGATACTGGACGCGTACAACAGCTCGGCGCCAACGATCAGCATCGCCACCACAAAGACGCCGGTCATCACATAGGCCACCGTGTTGTCGATGCGCATCACCGCCATCCAGCGCGGCTGCCGCCAGCCCTTCTCCCGCAGCCAGTAGCCGTAGGCCGCCAGGGTGATGGTGCCGCCGACACCGCCCGCCAGCCCCAGCGCATAGAACAGCGAGCCCGGCGGCATGCGCGGCACCAGGCCGCCCGCGATCTGGCCGAGGTTCGGCGCCGCCATCACCGCCGAGCCGACCACCGCCAGGAACATGATCCCGACCAGCGCGGCGATCAGTTTCTCGAACAGCGCGTAGCTGCCGCCCCACACCAGCGCCAGCCCCAGCAGGCCGGAGCCGATGGCAAACACCTTGAGGTCGACAGCCGGGAACAGCGCCGCCAGCGGCAGCGCGGTGGAGCTCATCGCGGTGGCCCCGTAGACGAACCCCCAGATCACCACATAGATCCCAAAGTATGCCGTGGTCCAGCGGCCCAGCGAGCGCCAGCCATGAAACAGCGTCTGCCCGCTGGCCAGGTACCAGCGGCCGACACTCTCGACCAGGATGATCTTGAGCACGCAGCCAAACACCGCCGCCCACAGCAACGTGTAGCCAAAGCGGCTGCCGGCGACCAGGGTGGCCACCAGATCCCCGGCGCCGACGCCGGTGGCGGCGGCGATCAGGCCGGGGCCAACCAGTCGCCAGCGCGGGGGCTGGTCCGGAGAGCCGGTAACATTCCGTTCGGTCATTGTTATTTATCCTCTGTCTCGCGGGGTGCGAATCCGTGGCCGGCGACGTTTGCCGGGAGCGCGCTCAATCCAGCGTCAGCACCGTGCAACCGGTGGTCCGCCGCCCTTCGAGATCGCAGTGCGCCTGCTGCACCTCGCCGAGCGCATAGCGCTGTCCAATGGCTATGCGCACCGCGCCGCTTTCCACCACGGCGAACAGATCGTCGGCCATGGCCTGGGTGCCGGCGCGCGTGGCCAGGTGGGTGAACAGCGTCGGCCGGGTGACGTAGAGCGAGCCCCTGGTGGCCAGCGTGCCGAGATTGAAGGGCGGCACCGGCCCCGAGCCGTTGCCGAAACTGGCCAGCAGCCCGAAGGGCCGCAGGCAGTCCAGCGAGCCCTCGAAGGTGTCCTTGCCCACCGAATCGTAGACCACCTTGACGCCGCGGCCGTTGGTGATCGCCCTGACCCGCGCCGCGAAGTCCTCGCGGCTGTAGTCGATGGCGTGGGCCGCGCCGTGGGCCAGCGCCAGCTCGCACTTGGCCGCCGATCCCGCCGTGCCGATCAGTTGCAGGCCGAGCGCCCTGGCCCACTGGCAGGCGATCAGGCCGACACCGCCGGCGGCGGCATGGAAGAGGATGAAGTCGCCCTCCTCCAGGCCCTCGACGGGCAGCGTCTTCTTCAGCAGATACTGCGCCGTCATGCCCTTGAGCATCATCGCCGCGCCGGTCTCGAAGGAGATAGTGTCGGGCAGCTTGCAGACACAGAGGGCCGGCATCACCCGCCGTTCGCAGTAGGCCCCGGGCGGCTGGCTGGCATAGGCGGCGCGGTCGCCGGCTTGGAGGTGCGTGACGCCCTCGCCCACCGCCTCCACCACGCCGGCGGCTTCCATGCCCAGTTGCAGCGGCATCGGCGACGGGTAGAGGCCGCTGCGCTGGTAAGTGTCGACAAAATTCAGACCGACCGCATGATGGCGGATGCGGATCTCGCCCGGGCCGGGTTCGCCGACCTCCACCTCGACCAGCTTGAGTTCTTCGGGACCGCCGTGGCGGTCGATGCGGACGGCCTTGCTCGTGGCCATGGGAATTGGCTCCTGTCGTTTATTGGAGAGACGCCGGGTACGCGTAACCGTGCGCGGTGCACGAAGATGCCTTTCTTCAAGCTGACCCGGCGGCGGGCACGATGACTACCGACGCGGCAGAGCGGGTCGACGGACCGTGGCAAACCGCCTCGATATTGTTGCCGTCCGGGTCCAGGACGAAGGCGCCGTAGTAGCCGGGATGGTAATGGCGCTCGCCGGCAGCGCCGTTGTCCTGGCCGCCAGCGGCAAGTGCCGCCCGGTGAAAGGCTTGAACCGCCTCGGGGCTTGCCGCCTGGAATGCGAGGTGGACGCGCGATAGCTGGCCGTCCGCCTTGTCGACGAACAGTTCGTCGGCATAGAAGAAACCTTCGCCCTCGACGAGAATATCCGGAAAACCGAGCGCCGCAAAGACTTCGCGATAGAAGCGCTTGCTGAGCTCGACGTTCTTCACCCGCAGGTGCACGTGGTCAAAAAGCCTGCCTCGATGAAGCTGCATAAATATCTCCTCCGGGTCCGATGCCGACAGCGGGCCTGTCGGCTTTTTGGCATTCAAAAGCTGCTCAATCGGGAAACACGTTCGATTCCGGCAAGCCATTCTTGTCATCCGTCCCTTTATCCGCTTCTCTCCTGCGCAGCAACAGCAAGGGCAGTCCGGTGGCCAGTACGAGCAGGCCGACGAAGGCGCCCGGACCGGCGTACAGGGTGCTCGACCACAGCAACCCCAGGCAGGTTGCCACGAACAGCAACGGGGTGAAGGGAAAGAGAGGCACCCGGAAAGGGCGCGGCCGAAAGGGCTCCCTGCGCCGCAGCACAAGTACCGATGCCGCGGTCAGCAGCATGAACAGCCAGAACACCGGCGCCGTGTAGGCGACCATGGCGGCGATGCCGTTGTCACTGAACGCGCCGAACACCACCAGTCCGAGGGTGATAGCGCCCTGCAGCAGCAGAGCCTGCACCGGTGTTTCACCACTGTCGTTCCAGGCGCCGAGCACGGACAGGCGCGGAACGTCGCGGCCGAGCGCATAGTAGACCCGCGCGCCGGTGAGGATACAGGCGTTGATGGTACTCAATGCCGCCACACAGACCGTCACGCTCAACAGGGCGGCGGCCATGGGCCCGGCGACCAGACGGATCAGGTCCGCGCCCACCGCGGTGGACTGGCGCAGGCCGTCGAGGCCGAATATCTTCAGGTATCCGAGATTTGCCAGCACGTAGACAGCGCTGACCACGACCACGCCAATCAGCAGCACGCGGGGCATATTGCGCGCCGGGTCGCGCAACTCGCCGGACAGATATGCCGCCTCGTTCCAGCCCCCGTAGGTCAGCAGCACGAACACCATACCCATCCCCAGCGTTCCGGCCAGACTGCCCGTCGCGGCGCCCGGGGCGGTCGTCGCGACGGGCGGCGGCGCGGTGCTGAGCAGGCCCGCGCCGATGACGCCCAGTAAAACCACCACCGTAAGCGACGTGAATACGATTTGCAGACGCTTGGATTGCCGTGTGCCCACCATATTCAGCAGCGTCAGCCCCACCACCGCCAGCGCCGCGTGAATGGCCACGCCGCGCTCGCCGAGGGGCAACAACTGCTGTGCATATTCGCCGTAGATGAATGCCACCGCGGCGATCGACCCGGTCTGGATCACGGTGCCCCTGGCCCAGGCGAACAACAGCCCCACTGGCGGACCCCAGGCTCGTCGCAGGAAGTGATACTCACCACCGGCGTGGGGATAGGCCGAACCGAGCTCCGCGTAGCACAGCGCGCCGACCAGCATGACCAGTCCGCCAGCGATCCACAGGCCCATGTATACCAGCGCACTGTCGGTCTGCTGGGCCACCAGCGGCGGAAAGCCGAAGATGCCGATGCCGATGACCACGCCAACCAGCACCGCCACGCCATCGAGGACCGTCAGGCTCCCTCGGGACGCCCCGAGCAGGGTGGACGGGGGTTTCCTAGAGACGGCGGGCATGCCAATTCCGCGCTGCCCCGGCATCCTCCACAGGCACGATGGTATCGCCCTCGACCTTGCCTATATAGCTATCACCCGCCACCGTGAAACGGATTTGCTCGCCCCGCAGCCTCGTATCGCTCAATGCCACCGGCGCGCCGTCGATCTCCGCACTGCCTTCGAACCGCTGGTACTTTTGGGTCAGCGACAGGTTCACCCGGCCTCCGTCGGCGGTGGTCAGTTGCCAGCGGCCGTCCACTTTCGCCGGGACGATCCACAGATAGATATTGTTGGTACCGACGGTATCGAACTGGTCGGCCTCCCAGTCGCCCATCTTGAAGGCGTGGGACACGATGCGCGTACCGGGGGCCATCGTCTCGAGGACGACCGGGCGCAGGCGCAGGTTGACGTCCGGCAACAGATACATCGTCAACACCGTGGCATCCGAAAAATCCTTCTCGAACAGGTCGCCCTGTTCGAAAACGGCACGATCGTCGATGCCCGCCTGGCGGGCGTTCTCCCGCGCTTCGGCAACCCGCTCCGGATCGAGGTCGATACCCAGCGCGGCGCGCACATCCCAGTCCCGCACCGCGGAGATAACGATACGGCCATCGCCCGAGCCGAGATCGATGACACGGTCGTCGGGCTTGACCGCGGCCATTTCCAGCATGCGGTCGACAACGTCCTCGGGTGTCGGAACGAAAGGCACATCGAGGTCGGGCGCCGCCACGGTAGCGCGCGGGAGGATCGAGGACGCGAGCAGCAAGGCCACCGCAAACATATAACCGGATACCTTGAAGGCACCCGAACCGGGCGAGGGCCGGCGCGATTGATGGACGAAAAGTGACATCGTTATCTCCTTGTCTTCATCTTGTTGACAGGCAGGGCCGCTGAAAGCGATCTCGCGCCACAAGACATACCACGACGCAAGGATCGTATCTGCCTAAGTACGAACCTTTCTGATCCCTCGAGTTCCTTGGCGCGGCAACGGCATCGATCCCGGGCCGCTGCCTTCGGCGACGGCAGCGGCCCGATCCAGGGGCCGCGGGGCTACTGCCATGGGCCACCGTCTATGGACCAGCGTCACCCCGCATCAGCCGCCCGCCTGCCCGGCTAGTCTGGACGAGGCCTGCTCTTGACATTGAATACGTTCTTCAACCAGCGCCCGCCGCGCTCGGCCCAACAGAAAAACAGCGGGGTGAACAAGGTGGCGAGGAAGGTCGCCGCGATCATGCCGCCGATGACGCCGGTGCCGATGGAATGCCGCGCATTGGCGCCCGCCCCGCTGCTGATCGCCAGCGGCAGCACGCCGAGGATGAACGCCAGCGACGTCATCAGGATCGGCCGGAAGCGCAACCGCGCAGCCTCGATCGCGGCGTCGGCGACGGCCGCGCCCTCCCTGACCCGGGCCGCGGCAAACTCGACGATCAGGATCGCGTTCTTCGCCGCCAGGCCAACCAGGGTGATCAGGCCGATCTGCAGGTACAGATCGTTGTGCAAGTCGCGCGCCCACACCGCGGCGAAGGCGCCGAACACCGCGAACGGCAGCGACAGGA
>JBAZCN010000178.1:0-6190 GCA_041655035.1 Porticoccaceae bacterium
AAAGGCGAAAAACTGTCCGAGAGAGTTGATCAACAAATGCGCCATCTTGCGAGTAGTCCAGAGTTGATTCGGTCTTTCTTTAAACATCCAGATGTAGACTATATTTCCGACTTATGAGTAAGAGAGATTCAGGATCGTGGTTATGCTGGCGGGATCACCAGCAACCTCCCTTTCTCACAGTGGGCCAGCGCCTTCGATAACGACACTATCCGCGTGACACTTCACTGCCGTATAGGCAGCTCAGAAACGGAGGAACTTGATACCCTTCATGCGAGTGCCCTTCACTGCCGTATAGGCAGCTCAGAAATTAATCCGTCTGTCCCTGGGTACATTCAGCAGCTTCACTGCCGTATAGGCAGCTCAGAAAACCGCTAAATCCTCGCGCGAGCCACCCTTGATCTTCACTGCCGTATAGGCAGCTCAGAAAAATCCCCATACTGGATCGGCACTCTGTACTAATTCTCTGCCGCGTAGCCATCCATTCCAGGTATGGGGTGGGGGAAAGATAACCGCCCCACGAACTTTCAGTTGCTCGCATCCTGTGCCACAAGCCTATGCCTCTCCAACCAACCCCGCTGCTCCTCCGGCAGCTGCGCCGGTTTGCGGTCTATGGCGTACACCGCGACAGCTTCAGCAAGGCCGAGGCAGCGCCCTTGCTGAAACATCGCCTGGCCATAGGTGATGGAACTGGTGCCGATGTTTAGGAACCCGGTGGCTACCTGTACGGGGGCTGGATAAAAGGCTTCCCCGAGCATCGCCACGTGGACGTCGACGATATAGACCTTCAGGTTGCTGGCGATCTGTTGCTCCTTGGGGTAGAGCACCTGGTTGATTTGCACCCGGGCTTCGTCGTAAAGCTGGTAGATCGCCACATTGTTGATATGGGCGTTGTAGTCCATGTCGTTGAAGCGGGTGGGGATCTCGTTGATCAGCGGGTAGTTGTCGATAACGAGCCGCCAGGGTGGGTGGCGCATGGCGTGTCCTGTCTTTTGTGTCGGGGTGGGGAGATTAGTGCCGGTCGCACGATAAAATTAACCCGGCGCAGAGGCCGGGTTAAAGGTGCGCTTGCACCGGATCGTTCAGAATTGCATTTCCGGCACATGGTCCGGCACGATCAGCTTGCCGGCGGTTTTGCCGACGATCTCTTCCACCGAAATCCCCGGGGCGCGCTCCTTGAGGATAAAGGCGCCGTCGGCGATTTCAAGGTAGGCGAGGTCGGTGAGTACCTTCTTGATGCAGCTGGCGCCGGTGAGGGGCAGGGCGCAGCGTTCGAGCAGCTTGGAGTTACCGTATTTGTCGGCGTGGGTCATCATCACGATGATGTTGGGCGCCGCCGCGACCAGGTCCATGGCGCCACCCATGCCCTTGATCAACTTGCCGGGCACCATCCAGGAGGCGATGTTGCCCTCGACGTCGACTTCGAAGGCGCCGAGCACGGTGAAGTCCACATGGCCGCCGCGGATCATGGCGAAGGAGTCGGAGGAGGAGAAGATCGACGCCCCATTGATGGTGGTCACGGTTTCCTTGCCGGCGTTGATCAGGTCGGCATCGATGTTGTCTTCGGTGGGGAAGGGGCCCATGCCCAGCAGACCGTTTTCGGACTGGAACATCACCTCGATGCCCTCGGGAATGTAGTTCGCCACCAGGGTGGGAATACCGATGCCGAGGTTGACGTAGTAGCCGTCCTTCAGTTCGCGGGCGACGCGCATGGCCATTTGTTCGCGGGAAAGTGTCATGTTCTGTCCTCCTTCAGCCGTTGCGCACGGTGCGCTTTTCGATGCGTTTTTCGAACGTGCCCTGGATCAACCGGTCGACGTAGATCCCGGGGGTGTGGACCTGGGTGGGATCCAACTCGCCGGGCTCGACGATTTCCTCTACTTCCATCACCGTGATCCTGCCGGCGGTGGCCGCCATGGGGTTGAAGTTCTGGGCCGTATGGCGGTAGATGGCGTTGCCGTAGCGATCCGCCTTCCAGGCCTTGACGATGGCGAAGTCGCCCTTGATGGCTTCTTCGAGGATGTATTTGCGGCCGTTGAATTCGCGCACTTCCTTGCCTTCGCCGATGGGCGTGCCGTAGCCGGTGGCGGTGTAGAAGGCCGGGATGCCGGCGCCGCCCGCGCGCATCTTCTCGGCGAGAGTGCCCTGGGGAGTAAGGATGACTTCCAGCTCACCGCTCATCATCTGCTGTTCGAACAGTTTGTTCTCGCCCACGTAGGAGGCGACCATGGTGCTGATCTGCTTGTCTTCCAAGAGGATGCCGAGGCCGAAGCCGTCGATGCCGCAGTTGTTAGACACCACGGTCAGGCCCTTGACGCCCATTGTCTTGATTTGCTTGATGAGGTTTTCGGGGATGCCGCAAATGCCGAAGCCGCCGGCAAGCACGGTCATGCCATCCTCGAGGCCCTGCATGGCCTCTTCGTAACTGTTGACTACTTTGTCAAACCCGGACATCAGGTAATCTCCTGTGGTTGTCGAATGGTGTATCCAATCTGTATCTGGGGCGGGAGTATAAGGGGCGTTAGTTTGGCGAAGATGGGGTGATTTATCAAATCGAATTGCCGAATTGAACTGCCGGGGGATGAGCGGTGGCAAACCCCGCCCCGGCCAGGGCGGACGCCGGCCGGGGCGGGGGTGACATCAGGCCAGCAGGGCCTTGAGGGAGGCGCCTTCGTCCGCCAGCAGGGCCTCGTCGACGGTGACCTTCGCGGTGATGACACGCTTGCCGAGCATGAATTCCTGAGGCTTGTTGATGGCGTCCACGGCGAGCAGCTTGCCGCCGGCGAGGTAGAAGGCGGCGAAGCTGCGCCCGCGTTCGATGTCGCCGCGGATCACCACCTTGTCGAAGCCCTGGTTGAGGCCGGCGATCTGGAGCTTCAGGTCGTACTGGTCGGACCAGAACCAGGGCAGGGCGGAGTAGGGCTTGAGCACGCCGCACAGGGTGTTGGCGGCGACGCTCGCCTGGTCGAGGGCATTCTGCACCGATTCGAGGCGCATCTGGCGTCCGTAGATCGGGTTGAAGTGCGAGGTGCAATCGCCGGCGGCGAGGATGTCGTGGTCGCTGGTGCGGGCATATTCATCGACCACGATACCGTTGTTGACTTCGAGGCCGGCCTGCTCCGCCAGTTCGGTGGCGGGGATGACGCCGACCCCGACCACCACCAGGTCGGCGGGAAAGCGATCGCCGTTCTCGCAGACCACCGTTTCGACGTGCTTGGTCCCTTCAAAGGCCTTGGCGATGGTGTCGGTGACGATGGTCACGCCCTCCTCGTTGTGGATCCGGGTATAGAATGCCGAGATCTCCGGAGCCGTGACCCGTTGCAGCACGCGGGACATGGCTTCGAGCACGGTCACCTCCATGCCCAGCTTGCGCAGCGATGCCGCTGTTTCGAGGCCGATGTAGCCGCCGCCGACGATGACCGCTTTCTTGCCGTGGCCGACGAAGCCCTTGATGTGGTGAATGTCGTTGATGTTGCGCAGGTAGTGGATGCCGGGCAACTCGGCGCCGGGGATGCTCAGCTTGCGCACATGGGCGCCGGTGGTCAGCACCAGTTTGTCGTAGGGAATCCGCTGGTCGTTGTCGAGTACGATGTTCTTTGTACCGCGATCGATGGCGGTAACGGTCAGCCCCAGGGCGAAGCGGATCCTGGCTTTTTCGTAGATCGACGGTTGGCGGATCAGGATGTCGTCGAGGCTCTTTTTGCCGGACAGGAAGTCTTTCGACAGGGGTGGGCGGTGGTAGGGCAGCGAATATTCATTGCCGATCACGCCGATGGTGCCCTGCCAGCCATTGTTGTGCAGGGCTGGGGCCAACTGGGCGGCGGCGTGGCTCGCGCCGATGATGATGCAGCGCTGGTTGAGATTGACGTCTTGGGACATGTGGATACACCGACAGTTTCGTTATCAGGTTCAATGGGGTTGGTCCGCCGTGAGCCTCGGGAGGCGGTTGGGGATGGCGCAGATAGTAGCAGCAGCCGGCCTCGGCCCACAATTTGTCGACGGGGTGATGGTCGTACAAATCTGCCGGTTTGTACGGAATTCTGCTGCGCGCATGATCTGGCGCAAGCCGCGCCTCGCCGCCGATGCCGCTTGGTGAAGCGCTGGAGTGACGCCGGGGCATTGTTTATAGTGGCCGTTTGCCGCGCCCCGTTGCGGGTGCCGGGAGCGGTCTGTTCCGCGAGGCGCGGGCCTGATAGACAAGACCTTGGAGCTTGTTCAAAGCCTCTCAAGAAGCATCGAGTGAAACTCCAGAGGGTGCGTTGACGAAGAAAACGCACCAGAGGCTGGCGGCAATCCCGGTGCGCTTCGTGCCTCGGCACAGCCTATGTATGGGGATATCTTCTGTCAGGAAGATTTTGGCAGGCTCTTGGACAAGCGAAATCCCGTTGATAGACAGACTGTTTGAAGACCCTTGATAAACGACTGGCAGGTAAGCAAATGAGTGAACGACAGGCCGCCCTGGTGACCGGTGGCGCCATCCGCGTGGGGCTCCACTTCGCCACCACCCTCGCCCGGCGAGGTTACGATATCGCCATCCACTACAACAGCTCGGCGGACAAGGCGCAGGAGGCGGCGCAAGCCATCCGCGCACTGGGGGTGGCGTGCGAGATATTTCCCTGTGATTTCCTCTCCGGTCGCGATCCTTCGACGCTGATCGATGACGTGCTGGCGGTCTTCCCCGGCTTGTCGGTGCTGGTCAATTGCGCATCCATCTACAACGCCGCGCCGGTGGCGGAAACGTCCATGGCGGTGCTGCAGAACGAATTCGCGGTGAATTTCTTCGCGCCGTTCCTGCTCAGCGGCGCTTTTGCGCGCCGCGTGCAACAGGGCAACATCGTCAATATTCTCGACAACAAGATCGCTTTCCAGCAGTATCAATACGGTGCCTATCTGTCGGCAAAAAAAGCCCTGGCCGAGCTGACCAAGATGACCGCCATGGAGTTCGCCCCGCGCATCCGGGTCAACGGCATCGCCCCCGGGGTGATCCTGCCCGGCGCCAGCCGTACCGATGACTACATCCGCTGGCGGGTGCAGGGTATTCCCCTCAAGCGCCAGGGAGAAGTGGAAGAGCTGGGCAAGGCCTTGCTGTATATCCTCGACAACGAGTACATCACCGGCCAGCATCTGTTTGTCGATGGTGGCGAGGGCCTCTACCATATCGGCCAGAATGCCGAGGTGTACCCGCAAGGCTGATACAGTAAAACGAGTGCAGGATGGTGGAATCCGGCCAGCCGCCGGTAATGGCCGCGGAGGAATGCAGGTGACGAAACTGCTCGTTGTCGAAGGCGACATCACTGTTCTGGCGGTGGATGCGGTGGTCAATGCCGCCAACAGCCGGTTGGCTGGTGGCGGGGGCGTGGATGGCGCCATTCACCGGGCGGCGGGCGAGCAGGCGTTGCAGGCGGCGTGCCGCGCCATCGGGCATTGCCCTGCCGGCGAGGTGCGGGTGACGGCCGGGTTTGCCCTGCCGGCGCGCTATATCTTTCACGCCGTGGGCCCTGTGTGGCGCGGCGGCGACCAGGGCGAGGAGCAACTCCTCGCCTCTTGCTATCGCCGCGCCCTGCAACTTGCCGGCGACTACGATCTCGGCTCGATCGCCTTCCCGGCCATCAGTTGCGGCGTCTACGGCTATCCGCCGGAGCTTGCCGTACCCTGTGCGATCAGCGCGGTGCTGCCGTTCACAACGCTGTTGACAGGGCTCGAGCGGATCGTCTTCTGCTGTTTCTCCGAGGATATCGCCGCCTTGTACCGCGAGCATCTCGGTGCCGCCGGCCACCTTGCCTGATCGGGAGCAGAGGCCATGGTTTTTCTACCCACACTGCCGGAAGATGCGGTTTTTCTGGGGCGCGACGATCCGCATCACCTGCTGGCCAGTTATTCGCGCCACGGATTCGAACTGGATGGCCAGGCATGGCCATCCGTCGAGCACTATTTCCAGGCGATGAAATTCACCGATCCGCTGCTGCGCGACAAGATTCACCGTGTGCCCCACCCGCAAGCGGCTGCCCGCCTGGCGCGCTGGCGGTTCTGGAAGGTGTGTCGCGACTGGAAAAAAATCCAGGTGGTGGTGATGACCCGCGGCACCTGGATCAAGTGCCACGCCCATCCGGAAGTGGCTGAGGCCCTGCTCGATACCGGCGAGCGATTGATCGTCGAATCGAGTCTCTACGATTATTACTGGGGCTGCGGCCGC
>JBAZCN010000179.1:0-6172 GCA_041655035.1 Porticoccaceae bacterium
CCCTCAAGGGCGGTGCCCATATGGCCGGCATCGAACCTCTGGCGGGGCTGGTGACGGCGCTCGAAGGGCTGATCCGGGAAATGCTCGATTTCCAGCTGGCGATGGAGGGCGACCTCGTCGACACGCTGGCGGATTGCGCCGATTACGCCGCCCGGGTCATCGTCGCCGGCGGCGACGCCGCTGGCGACGAGGTCGCGCACCTGCTGGCGCGAATCCGCGGGCTGCGGGAGCGGGTCATGGCCAGGCAAGGCCCCGCCGGCGGCGCCCATGCCGTGGACCCGGCATTCCTGCACCTGGTCATGGCCGTAGGCATGGTACAGGTGCTGGATGTGGAGGCGACCCTCGACGCCTGGCTGGCGGCAGATGGTTTCGACAACGCCCGGTTCGAAGGCCTCGCCGGGGAGCTCGGCGAACTCGAGGCCGCCGCCCTGCGCGCCGGATTCGCGCCACTGGCGACACTGGCAGGGAGTCTCGCCGCCTGCTATCGCGCCATCGCCGCTACGCCGCCGCATCGGGAACAGGTCGCCACCCTGCTTGCCGCCCATGAGCAACTGCTGGCCATGGTGGACGCGGTGGCGGCGCATCAGCAACTGCTGCCCGCCGGCGAGGCGCTGCTTGCCGGGCTTGCCAGACTTGCCGGCGCAGCGGCTGCGACCGTCGCCGCCGGGCCTGAATCCAGGCCGCCGACGGAGATACCCGCGACCCTGCACGAAGAGGTCGACAAGGATATCGTCGCGCTTTTCCTCGACGAGGCCGGCGAACTGCTCGACGCCATGGAGCAGGATTTTCAGCAGTGGCGGGAGACCCCGGGCGACGGCCGCCACGCCGCTGCGCTCAAGCGCAGCCTGCACACGTTCAAGGGCGGCGCCCGCATGGCCGGCCTTGGCGGCCTCGGCCAGGCCTGCCACGAACTCGAGACGGCGGTGGTCGACGCTGAGCAGGCTATTGCCGGTGGCGACGCCGCCGCCTTTGCCGCCCTGCTCGATCACCATGACACCCTGGTCAGCGGCGTCGCCGCCGCCAGGCAGGCATTGCTGGCCGGCGACGGCCATCCCGGGGAACGCGCCGGCGACGATGGCCTCGACAGCGGCGACCGGCCGCCCGGGGCGCCGGTGTCGGCGGCGATCCTGCCGTTCAGCGGCGCGCATCGCGGTGTCGATGTCCCGAAACCGGCGGGGCCCGGTCCGCAGACGGTCCAGGAGCTGACCAAGGTGGCTGCGCCGCTGCTCGAGGCCCTGGTCAACCTGGCGGGCGAGGCCAGCGTCGCCCACAGCCAGGTGGCGCAGCATATCGATGATTTCGCGCTGGCGCTCGATGAGATGGATGCCACCATCCGCCGCATGCACGATCAGCTTCGCCGGCTCGGTGTCGAGACCGATGCCCAGGTGATGTTCCGCCGCGGCCGGGTCGAGTCGTCCGGGGGCGGCGAAGGATTCGATCCGCTGGAAATGGACCGCTATTCGCAACTGCAGCAGTTGACCCGCAGCCTGCTGGAATCCGCATCGGACCTGCAGGACCTGCGCGATACCCTGGCGGAGAAGTCGCGGGATGCGGAGTCGATGCTGCTCCAGCAGTCGCGGATCAACAGCGATCTCCAGGAAGGGCTGATGCGCACCCGCATGGTGCCGTTCTCGCAGTTGGTGCCGCGCTTGAGACGCAGCGCGCGCCAGGTCGCGGACGAGCTCGGCAAGCGCGTCGAACTGCGTCTCGACGGTGTCGACGGGGAGATGGATCGCGGCATTCTCGAGCGCATAGTTCCATCGCTGGAGCACATGATCCGCAATGCCGTGGATCACGGCATCGAGGATGAAGAGCGGCGTCGCGCCCTCGGCAAGCCAGGGCCGGGAACGCTGTCGCTGAGTTTCGCCCGTGAAGGCGGGGATATCCTGATCCATCTCGCCGACGATGGTCGCGGCCTCGACGTCGACGCGATTCGCTCCCGGGCGCTCGCCAGCGGGCTGCTGGATCAACGGCTGGAGCCCAGCGACCTCGAGATCCAGCACTGTATTTTCTCCCCGGGATTCTCCACGTCGCAGAGCGTGACGGCAATCTCCGGCCGCGGTGTCGGCATGGACGTGGTCAACAGCGATGTGCGCAAGCTCGGCGGCTCGATCAGCATCGACAGTCGCCCGGGTCGTGGGACCCGATTCACCGTGCGCCTGCCGTTCACCGTGTCCGTCAACCGGGCGCTGATGGTC
Organism: Porticoccaceae bacterium; assembly: GCA_041655035.1. GTDB lineage: Bacteria > Pseudomonadota > Gammaproteobacteria > Pseudomonadales > Porticoccaceae > NAT127. The sequence continues at coordinate 2,199 of JBAZCN010000179.1, forward strand.
GAGGCCGGTGGCAATACCTATGCGTTGGCGCTCAATGCCATCGGTGGGGTGGCTCGGGTCGCCGCCGAGGACCTGGTCCGCTTCTATCAGGATCCGGAGGAGCTGTTCCTCCACGGCGGAGAACAGTATCGTGTGCGCTACCTGGGCAGCCTGCTGGCTGCCGACGCGCGCCCGGTCATCGATAGCGCCGCTGGCCGCCAGTTGCCGGTGGTGCTGATCCGCGGCCAGGGGCGCAATTACGCGGTCCAGGTGGACGCCCTGATCGGCAGCCGCGAGATCGTCGGCAAAAGCCTCGGCGCGCAATTCAACCGGGTGGCGGGCCTGTCCGGCGCCACCGTGCTCGGCGATGGCAGGGTGGTGGTGATTCTCGACCTCCAGGCCCTGCTCGGGGATCAGCCGGCCGTCGCCGGCTCGATGCTGCCCGCCGCCGCAGCGCCGGTGCCGGCGGCGCGCTGCCCCACGGTGATGGTGGTGGACGACTCGGTGACGGTGCGCAAGGTGACCGGCCGCTTCCTCGAGCGGGAGGGCTTGCGGGTCATCACCGCCCGCGATGGCCTGGACGCGATGCGGATGCTGCAAGACCAGGCCCCGGATCTGATGGTGCTGGATATCGAGATGCCGCGCATGGACGGCTTCGAGGTCGTTCGCCTGGTGCGCTCGACCCAGCGGCTGAAAAACCTGCCCATCATCATGATCACTTCCCGCAGCGGCGAAAAACATCGCGAGCGGGCGCTGTCCATGGGAGTGGATCACTATCTGGGTAAACCTTACCAGGAAGAGCTGCTGATACAGGTGGTGAGGGAGCTGCTGGCCGGCGGCAGCGCCGTCGCCGGCCGCGAGGCGGGGCGATGATGAGCGACGTCGGCGACAACGCGGCGCAGGCGGGGAACCCGCTGCCGGTGGACAGCTGCGCCGGCACCGTGCCGGCGCGGATCAGTTGTCTGTTATTGCCCCTGGTCGACTACCGGCTACTGGTGCCGGTCACCGCCGTCGCCGAGGTCATCACCGCGCCGGTGATCCGGAGCGGAGTGGATGGCGGGCTGCTGCACGGCTGGTTGCGCTGGCGCGAGCAACAGGTGCCCCTGGTTTCCTTCGCCGCCGCGTGCGGTGGCCGGGCCGAGCAGACAGCGCCCGGTCATGTCGCGATATTCAACGCCATCGACCGGGCCGCCGGGCTGGGGTTCTACGCCCTGCCCCTCGCCGCCATCCCCCGCCTGGTGCAGGTGGTCCCCGGGACCGTGCTGCGGCCGGCCGGGGACGGCCTGGAGTTGCTGGCCTGGGAAGCGTTCATCGGCGAGACCCGGGCCTGGGTGCCGAGGCTCGATCTGCTCGAGGAGCGACTGGCGGCTACAGCTCTTTTATAGCTCCCGCTCTTTCGTAAGCTGCGGCTCCAGCTCATAAAGATAGCCCTTTCATGAAGATCTTCGAGTTGCGCTGGAAGTTGTACAGTTCCTTTTTCTGCGCGGGCAGAGCATCCAGCGGCGCCTGCAGGAAGCCGTGCTCGAGGAACCAGTGGGCGGCCTGGGTGGTGAGCACGAACAATTGATCCAGCCCCTGGGAGCGGGCCAGCTTCTCGATATGGGCCAGCAGCCGCGACGCCAGGCCGCGGCCGCGATAATCCGGGTGGGTGGCGACACAGGCCAGCTCCGCCGAGCGGTGGTCGGCAAAGGGATAGAGGGCCGCACAGGCCACCACGACGTTCTCGGCATCGACCACCAGGGTAAAGCGGGAAATCTCCGTCTCCAGCAATTCCCGCGAGCGCTTGACCAGCACTCCGGCCTCTTCGAGGGGCGAGAGGAGGTCGAGCAGGCCGGCGATGTCCTCGATGGTGGCGTTGCGGATCACCTCGTTGCCATCGTGGAGCAGCAGGGTGCCTTCCCCCTCGCGGGTGAACAGTTCCCCGAGCAGGGCGCCGTTTTTCTGGTAGCTGATGATATGGCTGCGGGCGACCCCCCGCTGGCAGGCGAGGGCGCCGGCGGCGAGCAGGCTGGTGAGTTCCCGTTCCTGTTCCAGGCCTTGCAGGCACTGGCCGACGTCCGGCAGCGACAGGATGCGGATCAGCTTGCCGTCGCAGTCGGGGATCCCCGGCGCGGCGGAAAACAGGATCAGTTTTTCCGCCCGCAGCGCGATCGCGGTCTGGGTGGCCACGTCCTCGTAGGTGAGATTGAAGGCCTCGCCGGTGGTGGAGTAGCCGAGGGATGACAGCAGTACGATGGCATTGTCATCGAGTTGGCGCTCGATCCCGGCGCGGTCGATACGGCGCACCTCGCCGCTGTGGTGGAAGTCCACGCCATTGCGCACGCCGAGAGGCTTGGCGATGATGAAATTGCCGCTGACCACCCGCAGCCGTGCGCCGTGCATCGGCGAACTGGCGAGCCCCAGGGACAGCTGGCCTTCGATGGCGATCCGGGTGTGGCCCACAGCATCGCGCACGCAGTTCATGGTGGGCTCATCGCTGATTCGGGTATGTCCCTGGAAGCGCGGGGCGATGGCCAGGGCGGCGAGGCGCTCCTCGATCTGGGGCCGGGCACCGTGGACCAGTACGATGCGGATGCCGAGGGAATTCAGCAGGGCGATATCCTGCACCACGTAGGCGAAGTTGCCGTCCTGCACCCCGTCGCCGCTGATCGCGATGACGAACGTCTTGCCCCGGTGCATGTTGATATAGGGCAGGGTTTCGCGGAAAAACTTGACGTAGTCGATCATGGCGGTCCCGGGCGTAGTTTGGCAGTGATTATAAAACAAGGGGGCCGGGGCGCCAGCGGCAATAATCGGCCGGGCGCAGCGGAGCGTTGCGCTGACGCCCGTACGGCTGTTTAATCGGGTGCGTCGGAAAACCCCAAGGGCAAGATCATGGCCAAAGTCATCCACTTTTACCAACCCGGTCCGCCGGAAGTGCAATGTGTCGAGGATGTTGTCGTTGCCGATCCCGGTCCGGGTGAAGTGCAGGTCCAGGTCGCGGCCATCGGCCTCAACCGTTCCGACCTGATTTTTCGCTCGGGGCACCACCCGCTGAAACCCCGGGTACCCTCCGGCAACGGCGCCGAGGGCGCCGGGGTGGTCGCCAGGCTGGGGCCGGGGGTGAGCGGTTTCGCTGCCGGCGATGCGGTATCCGTGGTGCCCCATATGGACCCGGGGCGGGGTACCTATGGCGAGTTGATCAATATCCCCGCGCCCATGGTCATGGCGTCATCGTCTTACCTGGACACCGCGGGGAACGCCGCTTTCTGGGCCAGCTACCTGACCGCCCACGGCGGCCTGGTCAATGTCGCGGGCCTCGGCGCCGGGGATACGGTACTGATTACCGCGGCGTCCAGCAGCGTCGGTCTCGCCGCCATTCAGATCGCCAACATGGTGGGCGCCACCGCGGTCGCCATTACCCGCGGCGCGGCCAAGGCGGAGCGCCTGTGCCAGGCCGGCGCCGCCCATGTGCTGGTCATGGAGCGGGATGATATCGGCGCCGCGGTCGCGGAAATCAGTGGCGGCAAAGGCGCGCGGGTGGTGTTCGATCCCGTGGGCGGCCCAGCCACCCCGGTGCTCGCCGACGCCATGGCGATGCGCGGCATCTATGTGCTGTACGGCTCGATGAGTGGTGAAGTCACGCCGTTTCCGGTGGCGGCGGCATTCGACAAACTGCTGACCATGACGATCTACCGCCTCGATTACGTCAATCGCCACGAGGAGTTGGAACGCGACAGGGCCTTTCTCGACGAAGGGCTTGCCTCGGGCGCGCTGCGGCCGATGATCGACCGGGTCTTCCCCTTCGCCCAGGTGGTCGAGGCCCATCGCTACATGGCGTCCAACGAGCAGTTTGGCAAGATCGTCCTGGGCCTCTGAGAAAGGGGGCCGGGACTCGCGGACCCCGGTGCCCTGTCGGCAGGGGCTGCTTACAAGAAGGGTCTTACAAGCAGGGTCTTACAAGCAGTAGTGACCGATCAGCGACTTCAGGGTGGCGACCATGGGGTCGATCCGCG
>JBAZCN010000180.1:0-6161 GCA_041655035.1 Porticoccaceae bacterium
CGCAAATTATTTTGTCAAGCGACGGTCCCGGCCTTGTCCGCCCGCTGACGGGACTACCCTCAAGAGCGATGAAGTCTATACCAAGTGTGACAAGGGTTTACTTCCAGAAAACTGATAGATCACCATTTATGGGGCGAAGAACTTTCGCCGTGTCCGAAAGTGCCAGCGCCAGCGCCGCAGATATCAGTGAGTCACCAGGAGCTCCTCGGTTCGAGAAGGAATGCAGCCGCACCAAGGCGCAGCACTTCCGCCCGGACTATTCTTACGTCGAGAAAGCCGGTAGAGTCCGCATAGGAAATAAGTAATCCGTCTTAATTCGAATAACAAGTGTGAGAGGACACCATGAAGCCATCCGCGACCACCATACCCGCCCATGTCCCCCCGGAGCTGGTAACCCACGACTTCCCTCTGGTTTTTGGCAAGTTCAGCAGCGAAAATCCCTGGGAAACGATGCTGCCGGGGGTCTGCTCCGGGCCGGATGCGATCTATGCGACAAACCTGTTCCCCGGCAGAGGGCCGGCCTGGGTATTCCGCCGCATGAAGCATCAGCGGGCGATCTTCATGGATACCCAGCGCTTTTCCAACAAGGCGTTCAGCGCCCTCAGCCATATAATCGGCGAGGACTGGGACCTGGTGCCCGCCGAGCTCGATCCTCCGGAACATACGCAAATGCGGGGGTTTCTGAACCGCCAGTTTTCGCCGCCCGCCATGACCAGACTCGAAGACCAGGCCCGCACCGCGGCGCGCCATTGTCTCGACGGCTTCCGCGAGCGCGGCGAGTGCGAGTTGATGGCGGATTACGCCTTTCCCTTTCCCGTCAGCGTCGTGCTGGATATGCTGAACCTGCCCCAGGAGCGGATGGACGAGTTCCTGGAATGGGAGCACATGATCATGAACATGGGCGACATGGACGGTGTGCAGAGGGCGATTCGCAGTGTGACCGACTATCTGCGCGGGCTTATCGAAGAACGCAAGAAAAATCCCGGCACGGATCTGGTCAGCCAGGCCATCGCCGCCGAAGTGGATGGCCAGAAACTCAGCGACGACAGGCTCATAGGCTATTTCTTCAATCTCTACATCGGCGGCCTGGACACGGTGTCGGCCAGCATCGGCAACCATATCCGCCATCTGGCCGCCCACCCTGAACAGCAGCAATACCTGCGCGACCACCCCGAGAGGATCGGCGACGCGGTGAACGAGCTGATGCGGCTCTACGCCCCGGCGACCATCTACCGCACCTGCGTGGCGGAAAGCGAGATCGGCGGCGTGACCCTCAAGCCGGGAGACAAGGTGGCGATGATCACCGCCCTGCCCTGCCGCGACGAAAATGCCTACCCAAATCCCCATGAGTACCAGCTCGACCGCGGCTCCCACCACGTGGCTTTCGGCAACGGCGCCCACGCCTGCCTGGGCATCCACCTGGCGAAACGGGAACTGCGTATCGCCCTCGAGGAATTTCTCAACGCCATACCGTCCTTCCGCATCAGGCCCGACGCCCGCATCAGCAACCTCGTGGGCGGCGTCATTCAACCGACCACACTGCCGCTGGTCTGGGACTGCTGACCTTGTCCGGCGCTGGCTGAGGGGGCTGCCGCTCCCCCGGCCGCTCGACGGCTGTCTTCTTCTACGTCATCTATTCACTTCAGCAATGAGTCAAGCACTTCGCGATCCGGAAAACCGTCGCCAATACGGCCGGTATCCCTCTGATAGGCCCCCAGGGCATTGCGGGTCGCGGGGCCGAAAACACCGTCCGGCTCCCCGGCGTCGTACCCCCGCTGGTTGAGGGCGAGCTGCATGCTCTCCACCTGGTTGCGAGAGAGCGCCTCCTGATCCGCCGGGGGCGGCCGCCGCAGGCCGCCGCCCCCGGCGATGCGGTCTGCCAACAGGCCAACGGAGAGCGCGTAGGACTCGGAGCGGTTCCAGTTCATGATGACGGCAAAATTATCGTAGGCGATAAAGGCCGGCCCCCTGTGGCCAGCGGGAACCAGGATGCTGCCCTGTATCTCCGCCGCTGGCACCGGTGTGCCATCGGCCAGCCGCACGCCAAGGCCGGCCCATCGGGTCAGGGATTGGGGGTTACTTCTCCCCGTCAGGCCATAGTCGAAATTCTCCGGCAGGATCACTTCCCGGCCCCAGCGGAAACCGTCCCGCCAACCCAGGTGGCTGAGAAAGTTGGCGGCGGAGGCCAGGGCATCCTTTTCGCTGCCAAACAAATCGGTGCGGCCGTCGCCATCGCCGTCCACCGCGTAGCGGATATAGTTGGAGGGCATGAACTGAGTGTGGCCCATGGCCCCGGCCCAGGAGCCGCGCATCTGCTCGGGCCGCAGAGATTCCCGCTCCATCACCCGCAGCGCGGTGAGAAATTCGCTGGTGAAAAACTCACTGCGGCGCGGATCGCAGGCCAGGGTGGCGAGGGAGTCCAGGGTGGGCATATTGCCCAGGTAGCCACCGAAGTTGGTCTCCAGCCCCCAGAACGCCACCAGGTACTGACCCGGTACGCCATACCGGGTAGCGAGCTGGTCGAGAAACACCCGGTGGCGGGCATACATCTCGCGCCCGCGGCGGATACGATCCTCGGAGACCCTGGTGGTCAGATACTGGCCAAAGGTCTGGGCGAACTCCGGCTGCTTGCGGTCCAGTTCCAGGACTCGCTGTTGCTGTTGCATACCAGCGACCACGGCGACCGCTCTATCCGGCAAATTCTGCTCGCGGGCCCGCTGCTGTAACGTCGCCAGGCAGGAGCGGAAGTCAGTGGTGGCGCCCACCGCGTGGCCGGATACGGGCATTGCTGCCAGCAATGCCGCCACGGCAGTGGTTGAAAAAATGGCTTTCATAATGCGATAACCCCGCTATCTGTCTGCTTATCGCTATTCTAGCCATTCCCGCCCAGAGCCGGATCCATATTGTGGAAATTTATCAAAATCAACCGCGAGGCAAGCTGTTTTCGGCCCATCCCGACCTAAACACTCAAGTCTCAATGACTCTTCCAGCGTTATCGCCTCGAGATGTGCCTGGGATGCCCAGCAAGACCCAGAAATCCCAGTGCCTGGTGGCCGGCCCGGTCACCTTGGCTGCAGGGCGTCCACAGCGAATCGGACGGAAAAGTCCCGCCAGTGCTCGACATTATGCTTCACCGAAAAGTCCACCGCGACCAGCGACGACAGAATCTTGCCATTGGTAAAACAGCCGATGACCACCATCAACGAGGCGGCGAAAGCCTCCTGCGCATCGATATCTGTGCGGAAGTCGCCGGCCTCCTGGCCGCGATCGAGCACTTCTTCCAGGCGGCTCATCAGTTTGGGGGAGAGGGCTACCAGTTCGCGGCATTCGGGAATGTGCTGGCCCCCGTAGAGGCTCTGGTCATTGAAAAGGCCAGCGAGAAAGGGCCAGCGAACGAACAGGTCGAAAACCCCGAGCAGGAAGAGCCGGAGCGCCTCGATGGGATCGTGGTTCTCGTAATCCAGGTTGGCCAGCTCCTCCATGGCTGACGCCGAGATATCATCCAGTATCGCAATATACAGTTCGGCCTTGGTACGGAAATAATGATGTATCAGTTGCTTGCTGACACCCGCCTCCAGCGCGATGAGGTCGAGCTTGGCGCCGGCGAGGCCGGCGCGACAGAATTCATTGCGGGCGGCAAGAAGGATGCGGTTGATGCCGTCCTTGTCGCTGCGGCGTCGCTTGATCACCCTGGTGGTTGCCATATCACCTGCCTGTTCGTCCGGTCCCTGAGCGGTGAATGTCGCAGCGATGCATGTCACCGGTCACCGGGCACCGCCCCCGTTGCTTTGATTCACACTATAACGAACGCGAGGGGGATTTCCCGCGGCTGTTGCTAGACTGCGCGCCATGCACCGATCTGCGCCAAGGAATTGCTGCGCACGGCAACCTGCAATCAAAGCGAGGAAAAGCAATGGACAGTATCACCATCGATATTCCCGATCACGTGCCGCCGGAACTGGTGCGCGATGACTATCCGTTCATCATGGGCCTGACCACGGTTGAAAACCCTTTCGACACCATGACCAGAAAGATTCACCAGGGCCCCGACATCATCTACTCCACCAATGCCTATCCGATCGGGATACCGGCGTGGATTCCCCGTCGCCTGGAGGACTTGCAGGCAATATATCTGGATACCGAGCACTTTTCCAGCGCCGGGTTTTCGCCCTATGCCATGCTGGTTGGCGAAAGCTGGAACCTCGTACCCGCGGAGATCGACCCTCCCGGCCACACCGCCTACCGGGCGCTGCTGACACCGCTGTTTACCCCGGTGCGGATGAAGGCGCTGGAAAACAAGGTGCGCCAGGCGGCCCGCGAATTCATCGGTCGGTTCAGGGAGCGCGGCGAGTGCGAGTTCATGAGCGAGTTCGCCCAGCGCTTTCCCATCGTGGTATTTCTCGACCTGATGGGGATGCCGAGGGAGCGCCTGGAGCAGTTCCTGGAGTGGGAACATATGCTGCTCCACAGCATGGATTTCGGCAGGATCATCGAGGGCACCCAGCAGGTGGTCGCCTACCTGCGCGAGATCATCGAGGAGCGCCGCCGGAATCCGGGCGATGATCTGGTCAGCATGGCGGTTACCGCCAAGATCGATGGGCGCGCACTGAATGACGACGAACTAATGGGCATGTGCTTCAATTTCTATATCGGCGGTCTCGACACGGTGACCACCAATATCGCCTGGCAGATAAGGCACCTCGCCGAGCATCCCGCCGATCAGCGGCGTCTGCGGAAAAATCCGCAGTTGATCCCGGTGGCGGTGGAGGCGATGTATCGCCGCTACGCCGCGGTAACCACTTTCCGCACCTGCGTCAAACAGACCGCGATCCGCGGCCTGACCATCATGCCCGGCGACAAGGTGGCCGTGTCGACCACCTTGGCGAATACCGATCCCGATGCCTGGCAAGATCCCTTCACCCTGGATTTCGACAAGCCACCGCGGCATATGGGGTTCGGCTTCGGAATTCACCGCTGTGCGGGCGCGCCGCTGGCGCGGCGTGAATCCGTCGTCGCCATCGAGGAAATGCTCGCCGCGCTGCCGGAGTTTCGCATTGCCGATGGGGAGGAACTGGTCACCGATGTAGGGCCGATCCTGCAACCGAAAAATCTGCCGCTGTGCTGGTGAGACAGTCAACAAATACAGCGCGACCCCGGGAGGCGAGATGACCAAGGTCAACGATATCATCGGCCTGCTGCGCGCGAAATCCGCGACGGTGGCGCCCTTTGGCAAGAAAATCAAGCTGGTGCTCGACGGCAACGTCATCCTCGTGGATGGTACGGCCAGTCCGCCCGCCATCCTCGAAGAGGATAGCGACGCGGATATCACGGTTACCGCGACACTCGAGGATTTCGCCAAAATCATTGACAAGAAAATGAATGTGCAGATGGCGCTGATGTCCGGCAAACTGAAAACCAGGGGAGATATGCTGGCGGCCGTTCCACTGATAAAACTGCTGTGACTGCGGGAAAATATACGGGGCCACGGTAAAAGAACCCGCCAGTAGAAGGAACCCCAAAGGTTGGCTGCCCGATCCAACCCTGGGGCGCTTTCATCAATAAGACAGCTTGAACCATTCGACCGTACAGCGCCCGGTGACGAGTTGGCAGTATCGCGCGCACACGCCAGGCACTGCACAGAGGGCCAGCTGGTGGCCTGAAATGCATATGATGCGGTGGGTTGCCGCACCGATAAAGACCGGCATCTCAGCCCCTCCCTGTAGCTTATAGGCTCAACGTTTGGCCACGCCCAGTTCCCCCAGGGTCTTTGCCATATCCTCCGCCGACGTGGCCGGCCGGATGTCGGTATCGATTTTCAGGATGCGGCCATCCTCGCCGATATAGAAGGTGTGGCGCTTGGCCATGCCCACCACCGGCATCAGCACGTCATAGGCTTTGGCGGTGTCCTTGGTCGGATCACTGAGCAGTGGAAAATCGGCGTTGTTCTCCTCGGCGAAACCGACGTTGTCCTCCAGTTCATCGGTGCTGGCCATGAAGTAGGTGACGTCGTATTCGCGGATCCGTTGGCCGTTCTCGGCCAGGGACTTGCACTCGATGGTGCAACCCTTGGTGTAGGCCTTGGGGAACCAGGCGACGACCACCGCCTGTTGGCCGCGATAGTCGGAGAGCCTGTAGGTGTTGCCATCACTGGCCTCGAGGGT
>JBAZCN010000181.1:0-6135 GCA_041655035.1 Porticoccaceae bacterium
CTCATCCTCGAATTCCAGAGCGAACCGGACCCCTGGATGGCGGTGCGGATGCTGGTCTATATCGGGCTACTGGCCCAGAACCTGATCCGCGAGGGCGAGCTGTATCAGGGCCGACTGCCGCCGATCCTACCCATCGTGCTCTACAACGGCCAGGCGGCGTGGAAACCCTCCTGCGAAGTGGCGGACTGCTTCGTGCCGCCGCCCAAGGGGCTGGACGTCTTCCAGCCAAGGCTGCTCTACCATCTGGTGGACGAGGCGCGCCTCAAATTGCATCCACTGGACAGCGTACGCAACTTCAGCGAAGCCCTGTTCCGCCTGGAGCGGGGCCGGACGGTGGACGACCTGCGTCGGGTACTGCAAGCGCTCGACAAGGTGATGCGCACACCGGAGCTGCAATCCCTGCGGCGGGCCTTTGGCGTGTGGGTGCGCATCCTCTTGCGGCGCAAGGCGCCGCGCAGTAGCATCAATGAGATCGAACGGATCAACGACATCATGGAGGCGGACAGCATGCTGGCAGAGCGTATCGAAGGGTGGTTCGACGAGGCCGAGCAACGGGGGCTTCAAAAAGGTCTCGAAAAAGGCCGTGAGGAAGGTCGTCAGGAAGGTCGTCAGGAAGGCTTGCAAACGGGGGAAGCCATGGCGCTGCGCCGCTTGCTGGACAAGCGTTTTGGCCCATTGCCGGCCAATGTTGATAGCCGTATCGACGAGGCCTCTCTGGCGCAGATCGAAACCTGGTTCGACAGGGCCATCGACGCGCCTTCGCTGGATAATGTTTTTGCCGAAGGCGGCAATCGATGAGGGCTTTTCCACTGAAGGTCGTTGCTGCTGATACTGGCTGAAACCCTTGCCTGTCGGTAGGCATTGATAACTAAAAATTCATAGCTGCTGTTCCCGCGGTGCGCTTCGTTCCTCGGCGCCCCCTATGTTCTATGTATCACATACAAGGAGCTTGGGAACCTCACTCACATCCGTCCGGCAACGCCGTGTCCACCCCGGACTCGATCATGCGCATGTTCGAGTACAGGAAGCGCACCGTTTCGTATTCGAAGGGCGAGCCGCTGGCGTAGTAGCGGAAATTGACGTTGGAGCGGGTGTCGATGGCCGCTGTGGTTCCCAGCGCCCAGGCGTGGTCGCTCTGGTACAGGCCGGCGAGATTCACCGAGTAGCTCACGGTGCCGTCGAACAGCAGGCCGCCGCCGTCGCGCAGGCTGGACGGCCCGGCCAGCGGCAGCACCAGGTACGGCCCGGGCCCCGCGCCCCAGTGGGCGAGAGTGTGGCCGAAGCCGGTCGGCAGCCGTTCCAGGCCCAGGGGTTTTGCGGGGTCGAACAGGCCGCCGATGCCGATGGTGGTGTTGATCAGGAAGCGCGACAGGCTGTGGGCGCTACCACTGATCCGGCCCTGCAGGCCGTGGTTGACGATGTTGCCCAGTTCGCCGAGGTTCTTGAAAAAGTTGGTGACGCTCGAGCGCACGGGCCGTGGCAGGATTCGCGTATAACCCCTGCTGACGGGCAGGAAAATGGCTTCGTCGAAACGGGCGTTGAAATTGTAGACGGCGCGGTTGAAGGGCTCCCAGGGATCGGCCACGCTCGATTCCATCTGGCAGTCCGGCGCCGTGCCGCCTCTGGCGGCCGCGCCGTGGGCGGCCTTCTCGACGATTGTCGCGGACGGCTGCCCAGTGGCGGGCGGAGCGGGATGGTGCGATGCACAACCGGCCATCAACAGCGCCAGCGAGGCGGCGGATACGATCTTGTTCATGGTGCGCTCCTAGCGTAGCGTCCGGACACCATGTCGAGCAGATCCTGGATCTGTTGCTTTTCGCCGAGATTGCCCAGGTGTCCGCCGTGGTCGTAGACCACCAGCCGCGGTCCGAAGGTGCGCCGCAGCCAGTCGAGGTCTTCGCGGTCGAGGATCAGTTCATCGGCATTGGTCTGGGCGTAATAGTCCGGGTCGCTGCGCAGCAGGTCGCCGATGATTTCCAGGTGATTGTCGGCGATCAGCGATTCCCGTGTCGCTCCCGGTCGGCGCGCCAGGTAAAAGGGCGCGAAGACCCGCTCGAAATAGGCCGAAAACGATTGATGGCGCAGCACGCGCATCGCCTCTTCCAGTGAGTCGCCGCGCCGGGGGGGATGCTGCGGATCGGTCGCCACGCCGGCGCCGGTGTAGATGTCGCCGGCGAAAAACAGGTTGATCAGCGACATACGGAACGACAGCGAGATGCCCGCCGCCAGCCGGCGGTCGGAATCGAGCACCGAGGCCGCCGCGCCGAGCAGGAAATCCTGGTCGATATGCATGGCGTCCGAGACTGCGTACAGGCTGGAAAGCTGGGTGTAGATGTCGTGATACAGCCTGTCGAAGCCCTGTTCGTTGTCCCCTACGCTGAGCTCCAGCAGATGGTCGAGCCGGCCGATGGTGCTGAATAGGCTGACGGGCGGGTTGATCGCCACCGCGCGGCGGATACCCAGGGTACCGGCCTCGCCGTCGATGGCCTTGAGCATTGCCGCGTTGGCGCCGCCCAGGCTGTAGCCGATCACGTTGATCTCGGTGAAGCGGTCACCTTTGCGCCCGCGCAATTGGCCGACGAGCTGGGTTGCGACCCGGTGAAGGTCCAGGCCGTCCTGGTACAGATCGCCGGCCACGCCGGTGCTCGAGGCGGCGACGATAAAGCCGGGAAAGGTCGGCGAGGGCAGGGTCAGGACGTGGTGGCCGGCGGCGTACAGGGCGCGCCGCAGGAGCCGCAGTTTCTGGCTGTCGGCATTGCCGCCGGTGCCCGCGATCAGAATGGCGAGAGGGGCGGGGCCGGGTTGTTCCGAGAAGTGCACGCGCAACTTGCGGTTGAACCAGAACACATCGGGCACCGGCAGGCCGCCCTCGATGGCGATATTCATTTCCCGGGTCGGCACGGTCTCCGGCAGCGGCGCCAGGTTTTCGGGATCGGGGCCGAACACCATTGCGCGCAACGCCGCCGAATCGGCCAGACCGAGGGGACTCTCACTATCCGCCGGGGCGGCCAGACAGGTTGTGGCGAGCGCCAGGCTGAGCAGCAGGGCCAGCCCCGCTTGTCCAGGTATCGCGAATCTGCCGGGCAGCCGTCGCCAGCGGTACCGGCGAGACGCTTGCTCATTCTTCATTGGTTGTCCTTCCCCTTGGCTTGCGATGCATTCGACACCGGGTTTTGCCCACAGTTTAGCGTTGGGTGACGGTATTCTGTCGACACGGTGTTGTTTCGTACCTGGGTGGCGCCCGTCGCGGTCAGCGGAATCACAAGCCCACAGGCCCGGGCACACAGCGTCAGGAGTATACAGGATGGGTTCCTGAAGGCTGATCCGGGGCAGATACGTCGACCGGGCAAGACACAGGCGCCGTCGCTCTTTTCGCCAGCCCCGAGCGCGCTGAAGGCGAGGGTGGCGCTGGTCGATGGCGGCTGGCGTCCGGCCGGTGCGGCGACGGGGAAAAACACCCTGGATGGTTGCAGGCGTGGCCGATTTTCGATGCTCATGGCTGAATGGCTAGGTCGGTACGATTTGTATGCAATCCGGGACGCTGATTAAATAAATCCGGTGAAAGTCCGGCAATGCGAATAACGATTGGAACAGGCGGCTCCCGGCCGTACAGATAAATCAGGACATCGTATTTCTTTCTGAGGTGAATGACATGACGTTAAAAGTGGAGCCATTCATGGGGCGGCAATTCGACCAGGTGGCCTTTGTAGTGGAAGACCTCGAAAAGGCCCGGGAAAGTTTCGGCCGCCTCTACGGAATAACAAACTGGAACACCTGGAACAACCTGGCCTCGGGCCAGCTCAACAAGCAGTATTACGGCAAAAAGGGTGACTTCGAGTTCAGTTGTTCCTACGGCTTTGTCGGCGATACCCAGATCGAACTGTGCCACCACGATGGTGGTTCCAGCATCTACAAGGATTGGCTGGACAGCCGCGGCCCGGGCTTCCACCATCTCGGCTTCCAGCTCGATACCCGCGAGGAGTATGACCAGGTGGCGGCCTGGTTCGAGAGCCAGAACGCCCCTCTCGCGATGGGCGGCGAAGTTGAAGGTATGGGGGTGTGGGCCTATTTCGACACGGTTGCACAGCTGGGCTGCTATTCGGAAATCTATTGGTCGTCCCCGGCGGTACTCAAGATTTTCGAGCGCATGAAGCGCGGTGAGCAGGTTCAGCTGGTTGGTTGAGCAGCGGAGAAGCGGTATGACTAAATTGGGTAACCTGCAGGTCGGGGCCGATGGTCCGCGCCTGTCCGACGGTACGCTGATCCGCGACCTGTTCGACCATGACAAACGTGAAGTGTCGTTGCGTGTCCATCACGACCAGGAAATCTTTGATCTCGAGATGGAGCGTATTTTCGCCCATTCCTGGCTCCCGGTCGCCCATGAAAGCGAAATTCCGCAAGCCGGTGATTATGTGCGTCGATTTGCCGGCCAGGATAGCTGCCTTATCGTCCGCAACGAGGATGACAGCATTTCCGCCTTGCTCAATGCCTGTTCACATCGCGGCATGCCATTGTGCCGCGATGAAAAGGGGCGTTCGCAGACATTCAAATGCCCTTACCACGGCTGGGCCTTCAACAAGCGCGGCAAGTTTGTCGGCGCACCGTTTGAAAAAGAGATGTACGGCAATACGCTGCGCGAAGCCGGTGACGACATTGCCCTGCGCAAGGCCCAAACGGCGATGCTGGGCGGGATGATCTTTATCAACTGGGACCTCGAGGCCGAGCCGTTCGAGTCCTATCTCGGCGAGGCCGGCTGGTACCTGCGTGCCGCGCTGGAGCGCACCGACAAGGGGCTTGAAGTTGTCGGGCCTCCCCAGCGCCACATTATGCGCGCCAACTGGAAGCTGTTGGCAGAGCAGCTTGCCGATGGCTACCACACCCGGGGGCTGCACCAGTCGGCGGGCGAGATGGGCGCGCTTGGACACAACAGTCACGATCCGGCGTCCTGGGGGCTGATCGGCATCAATGTGTCGACGGTGCAAGGGCACACGATGCGCTGCATCGATGCCAAGTCGACGTACAGCTTTGCGGGGATGGACGGCGATGCGCCGGTTGCGGACAAACTGGCGGCGATACCGCCCCCGGGCACCGATAGTGCGCTGACCAGGGAGTTTCCCGGTAACCTCAGCGAAGGGCAGATGAAAATGCTGGCGGAAACGCCGCCGATGATCATGGGCCTGTTTCCCGGCGCCGATTTCTTCACCTTCATGGGGGTCGGCGGCAGCGACGACGGCGGTTTCGGCCCTAATATGGTGGCGCGCGCCTGGATTCCCCGCGGCCCCGACATGTTCGAGATGTTGAGCTGGATCATGGTTGAGCGGGGTGCCAGTGATGAGCTGCGGGAACAGACGCGGCTCACCAGTGTTCGCAACTTTGGTATCAGCGGCTTTATCGAACAGGACGATGCGGAGGCCTGGCAAGGTATCCAGCGCACCGTAAAGGGGCCGGTTGCCCGGCAGATGACGGCGAAATACCAGGCTCGGCTCGGGCCCACCAAGCCCGACGGCTTTGAAGGCGGCGGCGACGTCTATGCCGGTTTTTCCCGCGACGACGCCCAGTGGGCATGGTGGCGGCGCTATGCCGAAGTGATGGGAGGCGGCAATGAAGGGTGATTTCGCCGAAACCGCGCAATCTTCAGTGCCGGGCAGCAGCAGGGCGCATATCGGTGATACCGTCGAAACCGGTGTGCGGGTGCGCGCCTCCGACCCGACCTATCTCGACCTGCTCGAGTTCCTGTGGGACGAGGCGGCGATCCTCGACCGCGAGGATTTGAAAGGCTGGAAAGACATGCTCGATAAGGGCATCAGGTATCGCATGCCTGTCTGTGTGACCCGCCGGCGGGGAAGCCAGGAAGCCTACGAGAGCCCGGCGATGCATCTGGAGGAAGACTTTTCGTCGCTGAGTTTTCGTATCCGCAGAATGCTGGAGACCCTCGCCTGGGCGACGGATCCTGTCAACCGCACCCGCCGCTTTGTGACCAGCGTGCGGATCTGGCGGACATCCGACCCGGCGCTGTTCCGTGCGACGAGTTCGCTGTTGCTGATTCGCACCCAGGATGACGATTACCGCACCGATCTGGTGACCGCGGAGCGGTTCGATCTGATCAGGAAATTGCCGGACAGCAGCTACCGGCTG
>JBAZCN010000182.1:0-6106 GCA_041655035.1 Porticoccaceae bacterium
AGACCGCCGGCGGCGCCGGTGATGACGATACGTTTGCCGGAGAGGCTCATGATGTGGCTCCTTGATGTGATGGCCGTGGGTTAATGTTATGGCCGCGGCCTTCGAGGTCCGATTCGGCGACGACCCACTAGCTGACAAAGTGTCAGCAATGGTAGGTTCTAAGGCGGCGCCGATCAAGCGTACCGCTTTTTGCAACGGCTGGGTGGGCGATTGTAACGGTTGGCTGGCCGAATTGCCGGCAGCGATGCATACCGTTTGACGATCCGCCCCGCAGAGGTTATGTTGCCAGCCGGTCAGAAGCTCATATATTCTGCAAATAAACATGAGGAGCGACGTCGTGCTGCAAGCTTTTTCCGGTGATATCCCCGGCCACGTACCCAACGATCTGGTGAGGTCCTATCCGTTGCGACTCGGCGCGGAAACCTACGACAATCCGTTCGAGACCATCATTCCCGAAATGCATCGGGGGCCGGCAGCCTACTGGGCGCCTGATGCCTGGTCAGGTGTGTCGCCGGCGTGGATTTTCCGCCGCGCCGCGGACATCACCCAGATCTACCTGGATACCGAGCACTTCTCCAGCAAGGATTTCGCGCCGTTCGCCATGCTCTTGCAGGAGAACTGGAATGTCCTGCCGGTGGAGTCCGATCCCCCGCAGCATATCCATTACCGGACACTGTTCAACCCGCTGTTCTCACCGCGCCGGATCGCCGAACTCGACGAGCGGATCCGCTACCATGCGCGCAGTTATATCGACAGGTTCAAGGATAGCGACCACTGCGATTTCATCGCCGATTTTGCCGCGCGTTTCCCCATTGCGGTGTTCCTGGAGCTTTTCGGGCTGCCCATCGACGAGGTGGAGCAGTTTCTCGCCTGGGAGGACGACCTGCTCCACAACCCCGACATCGCCTGTATCGCCGATGCAACCCGGGCGGTAAAAACCTATGTGATGGGCGTGGTGGCCCAGCGCCGGGAGCAGCCCCGCGACGATCTGCTCAGCTATTTCGCCAACTGCCAGGTAAACGGCCAGCCGGCCAGCGACGATGAGATCTGGGGTTTCTGCTTCAACCTGTATCTGGGCGGGCTCGACACCGTCACCACCAACCTCGGCTGGCAGTTTCGCCATCTGGCTACCCATCCCGAGCATCAGGAAGCGCTGCGCAACAATCCCGAGTTGATTCCCGATGCGGTCGAGGAAATGCTGCGCGCCTATTCGGCGGTCACCACCGGCCGGCAGTGTATCAAGCCGGTGACCGTCGGCGGCGTGCAACTGCTGCCCGGCGACCGGGTGATGGTATCGACCACCCTCGGCAGCACCGATCCGGAGGCCTACGAGGATCCCTTCGAAGTGCGGTTCGACCGCAAGTCGCGTCACCTGGCCTTCGGTTCCGGCGTGCACAACTGTGTGGGCCTGCGCCTGGCGCGCCGGGAGTTGCATGTCGCCATGGCGGAAGTCCTCGCCGCCCTGCCAACCTTCCGGCTCGCGCCGGACGCGCGGATCCTGACGCGCCTGGGCGGCGTGATGGCCCAGGACCAGCTGCCCCTGGTGTGGTAGTCGTCATGCGCGAGCTGGCGACAGCCCAATAGGGTGCGCTGAGGCACGAAGCGCACCAGGGAAATCCGCGAAACGCGTCAGGCCTCAGCCCGCAGACCCAATACATTCTTGGCGAGAATATCCCTCTGCACCTCGTTACAGCCCGCATAAATGGTGCCCGGCCGCGACATGGCCAATTGCCAGTATAAGTCGGTGGCGATGGCGCCGACCTTCACCTGCCCGGTAATGGCGCCCAGTTCATCGCCGATGTCGAGGTTGAATTCAGTGATGCGCTGGGTCAGTTCGGTAATATAGATCTTGAGGGCCGAAGCTTCCGGGCCTATCTCCTCGCCGCTCTCCACCCGTTGGCAGATGGCTTCATACCATTGCCGGTAGTCGTGCAGGTCCGCGGCCAACTGCGCCAGACGGTCCAGCACCGCCTGGTCCCGGTCGCCGCCGGTTTCCACCACCAGTTGCCGGGCCAGCATCATCGCCTTGGTGGCGAGGTTGGGGCTCGCCAGCCAGATGCGCTCGTGGCCGAGCAGGGCCTTGGCCACGGTCCAGCCTTCGTCGAGCGGGCCCACCAGGTTGGCGGCGGGTACTTTGACATCGCTGAAGAACACTTCGCACAGCTCTTCCTCGCCGGCGATGTGCCTGATCGGCCGGATCTCGACACCGGGTAGGGTCAGGTCGATGAGCAGAAAGCTGATACCCTGCTGTTTCCTGCCATAGTTGCCGGTGCGCACCAGCGCATAGAGGTGGGTTGCTTCCATGGCCAGGGTGGTCCAGATCTTCTGGCCGTTGACGATGAAATGCTCACCTTCGCGCACCGCGCTGGTGCGCAGGCTGGCGAGATCGGAGCCGGCGTTGGGTTCCGAGTAGCCCTGGGCCCAGTAGTCCTCGCAGGCCAGGATGCGCGGCAGGTAGCGGCGCTTCTGCTCTTCGGTGCCGTGTTTCATCAGCGTCGGACCGAGCTGGGTGACGCCGTTGTCGATCATCCGCGCCACGCCGATGCGCTCCATTTCCTCGTTGTAGATGCGCTGCTTGCGAAACGACAGGCCGAGGCCGCCGTACTCCCGCGGCCATTCCGGAGCCCGCCAGCCACACTGGTGGACCAGGCGCATCCACTCCCGGGTTTCGGCGCCGTTCATCCGCCGGAAGGGGCGCAGGTAGTCCTGGCGCAGATGGGTCGGGTAATGAGCGTCGAGAAAGGCGCGAAAACGCTGGCGGAACTCGTCGTCGGGCAGGCCATCGACGTTCTCGCCGGGGGTGACATGGGTGGCGGGCGCGGAGGACGCGGCGTTTGCGACGCGGTCGTTGCGGTGGCTGTCATGGCGGCCCTGACCGTGGAAGTCCTGGGCGGCAATGAACCCGCGGCGGTGACGGCGGGCGCTGCCCAGCCAGGCGGCGCCGAACAGGGCGGCGCGCAGGTGATGGCCGACGCCGCCTTCCTCGACGAAACCCATGGCGCCGTGCATCTGGATCGCTTCGCGGACCACCCGCAGCGCGGCGTCGGCGCCGCGGGCCTTGGCCGCGGCGATCGCGGTGAGGGTGTCGGCGGCGAGCGGCGCGTCGGCGTAGCGGGCCAGCGCGTGGCGCCAGCCGGCATTGGCCAGTTCGAGCTGGATATGGAGATCGGCGCAACGGTGGCGCAGCGCCTGGAAGCTGCCCAGGGGCTTGCCGAACTGCTGGCGATCGCGGAGGTGGGTGAGGGTTTTGTCGAGGCAGCTGGCGGCAGCGCCCGCCAGCCAGGCGCACAGGGCGATCCTGCCGGCGGCGAGAGCGACAGCCAGGGCCTGGGTCGCGGTCTCGCCACGACTCAGGATACCGAGCGCGGGGGCATCGCTGAAGGTGATGGTAGCGAGGCTGCCGGAGCCTGCCGGCGCGCGGTCGACGGCTACGCCCCGGGCATCGGCGGCGATGGCGGCGAGCACCGGCTGGCCGTCGCCATCATCGGCCAAGACCAGCACGATGCCGTCTCCGGCGACATCGGCAACCGCCACCTTGCGACCGTGCAGGTCGCCGTCCCGATAGCGGGTGGCGCCGGCGACGGGGTCGAGCTGGCCGATATGTTCCTGCCAGGCCAGGCTGATCATCGTCGCGCCGCCGGCCAGCCGTTCGGCGAGCTGCCCCGCGAGGGCGGATTCTCCACACTGGGCCAGCAGGATGGCCGGCATCAGGGCATTGGCGACAAAGGGCGCGGGGATCAGCCAGCGGCCGAGGCCGCCGGCGATCAGTGCGGCCTCGTCGAGACCGAGACCCGAACCGCCAAGGTATTCCGGCAGCGCGAGGCCCAGCCAGCCCAGTTCGGCGAGCTGCTGCCACAGGGCGGTGTCGGGCCGGGGCGGGGTGTCGGCGATCGCCGCCTGGGCGAATGGGTGGTGCTCGCGCCAGTCGCGGCAAAAACCGTTGAGGCTGTCGAGGAGCAGGGTATGCAGTTCATTATCGGTGGTCATGGCTGGATATGCGTGCTCGTGGGTGTTGTGTCGAGGGGCCAAATGTGTAGAATAGCTGACATAGTGTAAGTTTTTATGCCGGACGGTCAACCGCTTTTGCAGCTGATTGGCCGGCAGATGCCAACGACCGGTAGATACTAACGATAAGTACGAGGTGATTCATGATTCGCGGTCTCGAGTCCGGGCGCAAGGCGGCCCTGCTCATCAGTGAATGCCAGCGCGGCGTCATCGAACGCGGCATGACGGATTTCGAGGGTCTGGCCGAGCAGGTGGAGGAGCGGCGCATACTGGGGCGCATCGCCGGCCTGGCCGAGGTCTTCCGCGCCCGCCACTGGCCGGTGTTCCATCTTCACGTGGCTCACCAGCCGGATTATGCCGATCTGCCCATCACCAGCCTGATCATGTCGCGCAGCAAGAAAAACGGGCGCATGCGCCTGGGCTCGGCGGAAGTCGAATCGGCGCCGGAAGTGGCGCCGGTGGCGGGAGATATCGTCCACAGCCGCAGCTTCAGCCTGCTCGGGTTCAACGGCACCGATCTCGACGCCCAGCTGCGCCATCGCGGCGTGCAGACCCTGGTGGTGACGGGAGTGTCCACCAATATCGCCATCAACGGTCTGGCGCTGTGTGGTTCCGACCTCGGTTACCAGGTGGTGGTGCCGGAGGACTGTACTGCTGGCGCGAGCCTCGAGAGTCATGTTTTCATGGTCGCCAACGCGCTGCCGTTGTACGCGACATTGACCACCAGCGCGGACCTGGTCGAGCAGCTGGCGCGCCAGGGCTAGCCCGCCCAGCCATCCGACCACCGACCAACAATAAAACCGGAGTCACTGATGTTTACCCTGCGTTTTGATTTCCGCCTGTCACCCGCCTCGCCGGCGACCATGGGCGAGCAGTACGCCGCGGCCCTCGACATGACCCGCTGGGGCGAGTCGGCAGGGGCCCTCAATGCCCTGTTCTGCCAGCACCATGCATCGGCCGACGGCTACCTGCCGTCACCCCTGCTGATCGCCTCGGCCGCCGCCGCACAGACCAGCCGCCTGCCGATCACCGTCGGCGCGCTGTTGTTGCTGATGTACGACCCGGTGAAGCTGGCGGAGGACATCGCAGTGCTCGACCACCTGAGCGCTGGGCGGGTCAACTATATCGTCGGCCTGGGTTATCGCGATGTCGAGTACGCGATGTTCGGCATCGATCCCTCGACTCGCGGCAAATTGATGGAAGAGTATCTGGACGTGCTGGTGCGGGCGCTGGGCGGCGATACCTTCACCTGGCGGGAGCGCACAGTGACGGTGCGCCCGCGACCGCGCACCGCCAATGCCGGAATGCTGGGCTATGGCGGCGGCACGGTGGCGGCGGCACGTCGCGCCGGTAGCCGGGGCATGACCTTTATGCCGCAGAGCGCCGAGCCCAAACTGCAGGCGGCTTACGACGAGGCGGCGGCGCAGGCGGGCCATGCGACGGGCAACTACCGGGTGGTGCCGAAGGGCTTCCCGACCTCGTTGTTCGTCGCCGAGGATGTCGACAAGGCGTGGCGGGAGATCGGCCCCTACCTGCTGCACGATGCGGTGGTGTACAGCGAGTGGATGGACGCGGCGGGAATGGGGGCGAGCACCTATTCGGCGGCGAAGACCGTGGACCAGTTGCGCGCCGAGAACGGCAGCTACCGGATCGTGACACCGGAGGATGCTGTGGCGCTGGTCAAGCAATACGGCTTTCTCGGTTTGCACCCGCAGTGCGGGGGGATTCCGCCGGCCCTCGCCTGGACCTCCCTGCGGCTGATCGAGGACCAGGTACTGCCGGCGTTGACAGGCTAGCGGCGGGGCCGCCCACGCTGTTGTTTTTGAATAATAGCTGACGTATGATTAGTTTTGTTCCGCCTGACCGAGGTGGCCGCGGTCGCCCGGTAGCAGCAGCCCTTGTGGCTGTCCCAAAAACAGAATCATTAATGGTCGGCACCATCGGGGCCAGGGGTAGGAATCAGAATCATGAACACACAACAACGCTTTAACGAGAGTCTGTCAGAAGTCCGCGCCGATTTTATCGATCCGCGTCGCTACACGTCGGCGGAGTTTGCGCGGCTGGAGATGGAGCGGATCTGGACGACGACCTGGCACTGGGC
>JBAZCN010000183.1:0-5904 GCA_041655035.1 Porticoccaceae bacterium
ATACCAATAACTCGAGCGAGGTAAGTAAAGTGATGATTGATCAAGCAGCGGACGGCTCGTCCTCTATTCCGGTGAAAAGCTCTTTGTCCGCCGCCAGGGGCCTGATGGTGGTAGTGGCCATCGCCGCGCTGGTGGTGGCCTTCCTGCTGCTCACCAATGCCCTGGGGATCGCCGAGTTCTGGGCGGGATTTCTGTTCCTGTTTTTCTGGGCCGGCATCGAACAGATGCGCTTCGAGCGCCTCAACGCCGCGGTGCTCGGGGCGAGCGTCGGGCTGCTGGCGGCGCTGGCCATCAACCAGCTTCCCCAGTTCTGGGGGAGCAGTGGCCTGGCTGTTGCCTTGCTGGCCGTGGCGGCGCTGGTGTACTGCCAGGTGATGGGCTGGCTGGTGCTGGTGGTGAACAATGCCACCATGCTGTTCCTGACGGTGGCGACCATTCCGCATCTGCAGTCGAGCGGCAATTTCAGCCAGATGTATGCAGGGCTGTTCGTGGGGGTGGTCTTTTTTGGTGGCTTGCTGTGGATCCTGTCGCGGATGATGAGCCGGCGAGCCGGCGGTGGTTGACCGGCAGGCGCCGCGGCGCTTTTTTATTTCCCCATGAGGCCAGCGCCAAAATCCACTGGACTACCCGCAAGCCCGATGGAGCAGGTTCCTCAATAGCCCGGCACGATCTGGATGATGTTCACTCTGCTACCAACAAGGCCCGGGTTCTCGGTGGCCAGCGTTTCAGCGAGCATTTTGAAAAGGCAACCGGACGACGAGCCGTAGCGTTAGGGCGAGGGGGAGATAGGAAGTCTAAAAAATATCTGGAGTCGCAATAGATCAATGACTCTGACCCCGCATCACGAATCAGACCCTGAATCAGGTAGACCGTCCCGGATTCGTAGAGTGTCTATACTGTTGGTGAGCCCGAACACAAAGAAAGAGGCAACCGATGTTCCAGATAACCCGCAACGGTGATGACCGGCTGGATATGGTTTTTTCCGGAAAACTGGACAGGGATGGGATGCGCGCCTGCCTGGACGAACTTTCCACCCAGGCACGCGGCATAGAGGGTGGGCGGATGCTGGTGCGTGTCGGCGACTTTCAGTTGCCCACTGCCGGCGCCCTGGCTGTGGAACTGTCACACCTGCCGCAGCTGTTCCGGCTGATCCGGCAATTCGACCGCTGCGCGGTCATCTGTGCCAAGGACTGGATCAGGACACTGAGCGAAATCGAAGGTGCGGTGATTCCCGGCCTGCAGGTGAAGTCCTTCACCCCACAGCAGGAAACGGAGGCGCAGGCCTGGCTGGCGTCCTGAATCCCTCCAGCCTCAGCGGGAAGGTCGTTCCAGGGTGTGCGGCCCCGCTGTTCCTGAAGAAATAGATATACTGACCCGGACTTCCCCTCCGGACGAGCAAGCGATTGGCGTCAGCGGTTAACGTTCCTTGATCTCGCGTACTTCGCTTGGCGAAATCTGGTTCTTGCGTCCGTTTTCGTCTTTGTATTCAATCATCCCTGTGTCATCATCAATTTTCGGCTTGTCGGCTGCCTCGATGACCTGGCCGTCGGTAGTATAGATCAGATGGTTATTCGAACAGCCTGCCAGGGAAAAGATGCCCATAATGCATAGGGCGGCTAACATCCAATGTTTCATATCAAAAACCTCTTACCAAATGTATGAAAAATATCGTAGCGAAGAAAAACATCCATTTTTCGACTGAAGTACGCCACCAGTATACATGGTCCACGCGGGAAGCCCGCAATATGACTATAGTACGCAAAGCGATGACTTCGACAGAAGGCCTTGACAGACGACCGAACCCAGTCAGGGGGACAGTATATCTATTTCCAATCCAGCCCTTCGCGCACCCCTGTTTTTGAATAAGACAGATACTGTCCCCGGGGCATATTCCTTGACCCATTGCGGGAGAGCATTCGCTCAGCCGCAACGCAGGCGTCGAGGCGGGGATGGGTGTGGAATTCCCGGGGGAAGGGGCCCGAACCATACGAGTAATCGATGACTGCCCTGATATTCGATCCTGTCTACAGCGACCTGGAACTGCCGCCGGGGCACCGGTTTCCCATCCGGAAATACCAGATGCTGCGGGATCGGCTGGGTGAGGAGGGGATACCCCAAGCTGCTATTGCGAGGCCCGCGCCCTTGTCTCCCGAGTTGGTCAAGGGCCCTCTGTGCGGCGAGTATGTCGACCGTTTCGTGGCCGGCGCGCTGGAACCCGCCGCTGTAAGAAAGATCGGCTTTCCCTGGTCTGAACGCCTGGTGCGGCGGACCTTTACCTCGGTCGCCGGAACCATTCTTGCCGGCAGAATGGCGCTGGAGCATGGCCGCGCCATCAATCTGGCCGGTGGTTACCACCACGCTTTCCACGACACCGGCTCGGGCTTCTGCATCATCAACGATCTGTATCTCAGTGCACTCGATCTGCTGCGCCAGCCGGGTGTTGGCAGGGTGCTGGTGTTTGACTGCGACGTTCACCAGGGCGACGGCACGGCCAAACTCGCACAGCGGCACCCGGATATCATCACCGTCTCTATCCACGGCGAAAAGAACTTTCCCTTTCACAAGCAGGTTTCAGATCTGGATGTAAACCTGTCCGGGGGCGTTGGCGACGATCAGTATCTGCAGTGCGTTAATGATACGCTGACCACTGCCATCGCGCGCTTCAAGCCCGACGTGGTGATCTACGACGCTGGCGCTGACATCCATTGCGATGACGAACTGGGGCATTTCGACATCAGCCTTGGCGGCGTGTACCAGCGTGACAATCTGGTATTCCAGCAGTGCACCGCTGCCGGCCTGCCCGTGTCGGCGGTGATCGGTGGCGGCTACCAGCGCGACCTGGATGCTTTGGTCAACGTACACTTGCAGTTGTTTCGTGCCGCGTTGCTTATTTAGCGGGCGTTTTCATTTTAGGAGTTTCCATGAGCCAAAGTAGCGACTACACTCCACCCGCCGTGTGGACCTGGGACAAGGAAAATGGCGGCAGTTTCGCCAATATCAATCGTCCCATTGCCGGACCCACGCACGACAAGGCACTGCCGGTCGGCAAGCATCCCTTCCAGCTGTATTCCCTGGCCACACCGAACGGCGTCAAGGTCTCCGTCATGTTCGAGGAGCTGCTGGCGCTGGGGCATCAGGACGCCGAATACGATGCCTGGCTGATCCAGATCGGTGATGGCGAGCAGTTCGGCAGCGGCTTTGTCGCGGTCAACCCCAACTCCAAGATTCCTGCCTTGGTCGATTACAGCACGCCAACCCCGACCCGGGTGTTTGAGTCGGGCTCGATCCTGCTCTATCTGGCGGAAAAGTTCGGCGCTTTCCTGCCGGCGGGGCAGCCGGAGCGGGCCGAGACGCTGAGCTGGCTGTTCTGGCAGATGGGCAGCGCACCGTTTCTTGGCGGCGGCTTTGGCCATTTCTACGCCTATGCCCCCGCCAAGATCGAGTACGCCATCGACCGCTTCGCCATGGAAAGCAAGCGCCAGCTGGATGTGCTGGACCGGCGCCTGGCTGAAACGCCCTATCTGGGTGGGGACGACTACAGCATCGCCGATATCGCCACCTGGCCCTGGTACGGCCAGCTTGCCTTGGGACGCTTATACGACGCGGGGGAGTTCCTGCAGGCGCAGACCTATGAACATGTGTTGCGTTGGGCCGGGACGATCGACGACCGCCCCGCGGTCAAACGCGGACGCATGGTCAATCGCACCTCTGGCGAACCTGAGGAACAATTGCGCGAACGCCACGACGCCAGCGACTTTGACCTGCGAGATCAATGACTCTGACTCCATCGATCCGGCTCAGCTGTAGAACGCGGTAAAGGTATCGATGAACTGGTCGAGCATCTCCGTCGGCAGCACATTGATACCCGCTGCCGCGGCGCGGCCGCCGCCGGTGGGGAATTGCTTGCACAGATCGACGGCGCCGGTCTTGTTGGTGAGCGGCGCACGGACGCTGACCAGATAGTTGCCATCCTTGCGCCGGGTGATGATGGCGTGGGCCCGGTCGGGATTGTTGTTGGCCAGGTCGTTGCTGTACACCCCGCTGACCCGCCGCGCCCAGGGTTCGTCGGGCAGCATGAACACCGCGGTTTTGGCGGTGGCCTTTTCCGGGGGCAGCTCGGCGGCGGCTTTCATGTCCTGGTGATAGCCGGTTTCGAGCTTTTCGAAATCCGCGCCGCCATCTTTGATGAAGTCCAGCGGGTCGGCGTAACGGCTGATTTTCCGATACAGGTCCTCGGGCGTGAAGTGCAGATCCTCGAGGTTGCTGCCGTAGCCGTTGTAGTTGATATAGATCCCGAGATCTTCCAGCCTTTTGAGTTGCTCCTCGCCGTAAATGCTGTTCTTGGCGAGGCCGAGGGCGCTCTTGCGCAGGTTGTCGCCGAAGGCGCCGACGATGGCCCAGCCGCGAAACGCACCCTGCAGATGGTTGTCCACCAGCAGGCTGGTGCAGACATCCGCGGCTTCATTGATGATAAGGGTGAGGGCGTGGGATTGCGGCAGTTCGTCGCCGGGAAAGTGGTGGTCGACATAAAATACCGAGGCGCCGGCGGCCAGTACCCGGTCGAGATCGGCGCGGTTTTTGTCCAGTGACACGTCGAGTACGGTAATCCGGTCGCCGGCCTTGCCGTCGACTTTCTTGAGCAGGTCGATATCGCGCTTGACGCCGGTGACCAGCACCGCGTCCCGCGGCTCCGCCAGGCGCAATTGGGTGAGGGCGCAGAGGCCGTCCGCGTCGCCATTGAAAACATCGTAGTCGGTCATTGAGAGTGATCCGCCGTTGTCGTTATTGGGGAGGGAGCGGGGAAGGGCGCTTGTCCCATCCCCGTTTCCTGTATTTCAATCAGGGGCGCGTCACAGCGTGGAACGGTAGTAGTCCATCAGAATCTGCGCCACTTCCGGACGCGAGAACTCCGGGGGCGGGGCGATGCCTTCGCTCAGCAACTGGCGCACCTTGGTGCCCGACAGGTTGATGAAGTCCTCGGCGGTGTGGTCCGGCGCCTCGCGCATCATCACCACGCGACCGAGTTTTTTCGAGAACGCGGTGTTGTCGGCGCGGAAGATTTCGATCTCGAGGGCATCTGCGGGCACCCGCTCGTCGAAGATGCTCTGGGCGTCGAAGGGGCCGTAGTAGTCGCCGACACCGGCGTGGTCGCGGCCGACGATAAAGTGGGTGGCGCCCATGTTCTGGCGGAACAAGGCGTGCAGCACCGCCTCGCGGGGCCCGGCGTAGAGCATGTCGAAGCCGTAGCCGGTGACCATCACGGTATTTTTGGGGAAGTACACTTCCACCATCTTGCGGATGCAGGCGTCGCGCACCGGCGCGGGAATGTCGCCTTGCTTGAGCTTGCCGAGCAGCATGTGAATGACGATGCCGTCGGCCTCGAGGCGCTCCAGGGCCATGCGGCACAGCTCTTCGTGGGCGCGATGCATGGGGTTGCGGGTCTGGAAGGCCACCACTTTCTGCCAGCCGCGCTCGGCGATCTCGTTGCGGATTTCCACGGCGGTGCGGAAGGTGTCGGGGAAGTCGCTCTGGAAGTAGCTGAAATTGAGCACCTGGATGGGGCCGGACAGCAGCGTGTTGCCGAGGCTGGTGAAAACGGCGACACCGGGATGCTTGGCGTCCAGGGTGCCGAAGATCTCCTTGGCCATCAGCTGGATCTCGTCATCGCTTACGGTTTCGACAGCCTCGACGTTCATGATCGCCAGCACCGGGTTGCCCTCGACGTTGGGATCGCGCAGGGCGATGCGCTGGCCGGCCTGGATACCGCTTTCTTTAGTGAAATTGACGATGGGTACAGGCCAGAACAGGCCGCTGGAGGTTTTCAGGTTGCTGGCGACACTGAGGGCGTCGGCCTTGTTCATGTAACCGGTCAGAGGGTTGAAATAGCCGGCGCCGAGCATCACC
>JBAZCN010000184.1:0-5843 GCA_041655035.1 Porticoccaceae bacterium
TTTCTGTATACCATTGCCGTTGACGCTGGCTGAGCCCTTCTTTCTCAAGCTCAATAACAACCTCCCTTTGATAGGTTTTTGCCACGCCAACCATACAGTGTCTGGATTTCATATGCGGCTTGCAGTCAATAATATGGCTGGAGTTCAACGGCTGCCCGCACCACATTAGAAATCGAAGTTCACACTCAGATTCACGCTGCGCGGCTCGCAGACTTTATCACTCCATGAGGTATGGCGTCGGGCTTGCAACAGTCATTTGATTGGAGTCGTACGATTGGAAGCGGACGAACTGGCACCATCCGTCCTCAACAGGTGACGATTGATCCGTCAGGCCAGAGAATCGCTGCGGAGCAAGGCAGATAATCCGGCCATAAAAAAGCCGGCAGCGAGTGCTGCCGGCTTTTCGTGCCTACCGGGATCAGACGTCCCAGACCAGTTGCAGCTCGTTGACGTGCATCACGTTGCTCATCAGGTAAGGCACCTCGAAGCCGGGCTTCAGGCGGAACTCGGGCAGCTCGGCCAGCATGTCGGTGATGGCCACCTTGAGCTCACGCCGCGCCAGGTGAGCGCCCAGGCAACGGTGAATACCATGGCCGAAGCTGAGGTGCGCGGGGCGGCGATCGAGAATCACCCGGGTGGGATCGTCAAACACCTCGGGATCGTTCGATCCCAGCGGGGTGCACAGTGCCACGCGGTCGCCCGGCTTGATGGTTACGCCGTGGATGGTGGTTTCCTTGGCGCAGATGCGGATGGTGGTCACCGAGGCATAGGCGCGCATCAATTCGAGCACCGCCTGTTCGATCATGCCGGGATTTTCCCGCAGGGTGCGCTGGTCATCGAGGTGAGTGGCGAGGTGGTGGAACTGGTGGCCGAGGTTGGCGGTAACGGTATCGAGGCCACCTATGAAGAGGTTGAAGCAATGGCCGAAAACCTCCTCCCGCGTCCACTTGCGACCTTCGGATTCCATATTCAAGGTGCTGGAAATCAGGTCGTCGGTGGGATTTTTCTCGCGTTTCTCGATCTCTTCGTAGAGGAACGCCTTGAGTGTGGCAACGGCGTTTCGGCGGTCGCCCATGTTGCTGGTGTGCAGCAGGTCGTATTCCCAGTTCATGAATTCGTTCATGCGGTCCTGGGGCAGGCCGAGCAGGTCGAGGATGATGCTGACCGGGAAGGGGATGGCGAAATCCCGGATGAACTCCACTTCGCCCTTGTTCTTGAACTTGGCGATCAGTTCTGCCGCGCGGCCGCTGACCTTGGATTCGAGTTCGGCCATCTTGCGGGGCGAAAAGACCGGCTCCAGGGCCCGGCGGAACGCCGTGTGCTTGGGCGGATCGAGTTCGGTGGGAATTACATCCCAGCTCTCACCGATCATCGAGGCAAACTGGGCATTGCCCTTTTTGATGAAGTGCTCCGTGTCTTCGTAGACCTTTTTCAAGTCCTCGGCGCGACGCACCACCCAGCCACCGCCCGGAGGCACGGGGAACACGTTGGTGGCATAGAAAATCGGCGGCCCTTTGTGCAGCTCGGGCACGATGATCTTGTGCGGGTTGACATATTCAACGGTGCGGGTCGTCAACGGGAACTCCATCGCCAACTCCGGTGGTACGTGGGATGGCAACGGGTAGTCTTGTGCGCTCATGCTATGGAAGCCTCTCTGAGTTTTTTGTCAATGTCGGCCAACGGGAACGGACGCCAATCGCGCCAGCCTGTCAACGCATCTAAAGCGACATCGATTGCCACAACACCCCTGAAGCGGCATACTTTAGAAGCGCCCCAGTATACCGCAAATATAAGTCATGCGGCTTAGAAATTATCGCTCCGCCGACACGGCGCTCCCGGGCCAGCCGAGACGCCACCTGCCGCGACATCACGCCACAGGCGGCGCCGCCGACCCGGCGACCAGCTCGGCGATCCGCCAGCAACCTTCGACCTTGCGCACGGTAACCCGGTAATCGGTGAATGTGACCAGTTTGCCTCCCTCGGCCCAGTCACTGACCAGGCCATACGCCATGACCCGCGCCTCATCAGTGGTGGCGCCGGGCTCCGCCAGGATATTGGTGATCTGGTGGCGCCAGGTCCCGCCCTGCGCCGCCACTGTGGCCACCATGCCACGCAATTGCTCGGGGCCCTCCAGGCGCATCAGCCCCGGGATATCGAATACGCCATCGGCAGTGAACAAGGCGACCCAGGCGTCGGCCTGATTGCTGTCGACGGTATGGACGTAGCGGGCAAACAGGTCAGTGATGTCGAGACGGTCTTCAATGCTGAGGTTCGGCGTTGTGGTTCCCACTGGTTTGGCTCCTGGTTGGTTTGGTTTTAGGCGCGCGCCCTCTATGTCAGGCGCGAGATGTTACGTCGAAAACTGTGCTACTTGCGAAGAAACTGCTGGAAGATCGCCCGCGCTTCGTCGCTGTCGCGCAGGTCGACGAACTGCCGGGCTTCCCGGTTGATGACCTCTTCGAGCGTCGCGGCGTTGGCGCGCATCAACTGCTTGGTCGCCCGCACCGCGGCGGCGGGCTTGGCGGCGATTTTTTCCCCTTGGCGGGTGGCAAACTCCCAATAATCCGCTTCATCGACCACGGCATTGATCAGTCCCAGTTCCAGCGCCCTGGCGGCATCAAAGCGCTCGCCGAGCAGCAGTAATTCTGCGGCGCGCACATGGCCGA
Organism: Porticoccaceae bacterium; assembly: GCA_041655035.1. Lineage (GTDB taxonomy): Bacteria > Pseudomonadota > Gammaproteobacteria > Pseudomonadales > Porticoccaceae > NAT127. The sequence continues at coordinate 2,667 of JBAZCN010000184.1, forward strand.
GCTGGCGGGGCAGCAGGTAGGTGGATGCCGCTTCCGGCGAGATCCCGAGATTGACGAACGGCACGCTGAAGACCGCGCTGTCAGTGGCATATACCAGGTCGCAGTGGAGCAGGAAGGTGGTGGCGACACCGATTGCCGGCCCCGCCACGGCCGCGATCAGCGGTTTGTCGAACCACGCCAGCTGGCGCAGAAAATTGAGTACCGCACTGCCTTCGCTGAGCACCGGCTGTTCGAGAAAATCACCGATATCGTTGCCGGCGCAGAAGCAGCCCCGGCCACCCTTGAACAGCAGCACCCGCACTTCGTCATCGGCGCGCGCGGCGGCGAATATCTCCAGCAGGGATTCGTACATGGCCGACGTCAAGGCATGCTTTGCCTCGGGCCGGTTGAGCTCGACATGGAGCACATGATTGATCAGCGTACTGGTTACAAGCTTGGTCATGGGGCCCTCTTATCTGGTTTTATGGCTGCCAGAATAACCATCACCCCCCGTGATTGCCAGCGCCACTTGCTCGTCCGGGCTCACTTTGGCTCCCTCCCGGCTGGGGTTTGGCGGGCTACCAGTTCAACCTCTGTTGCTCTCGACAGATTTCGATAGAGTGCTTATAGTTAGCACCCTATCTATGATCGCAGGCACCGTTCCCGTGGATACCGACAGCCCCGCGCTCGGCCGGCTGGTCTATGAAATTGCCCGCATCTGGCGCGCCCGCATCGATAACAGCCTGCAGGGCTACGGCCTCAGCCGCGCCAAGTGGGATCTGATCATGGCCCTCGAAAACCGCGACGACGAAGGCCTCAGCCAACGTGAGCTCGCCAGGCTCTGCGGCGTCGAGCCGCCGTCCATCGCCTCCCTGCTGGAGCGGATGGAAAAAGAAGGCTGGGTGGTACGCCGTATCTGCAGCGATGACAGGCGGAGCAAACGCACCCTGCTGACCGAAAAGGCCAGGGCGATCCGGGTCGAGATCCGCGAGATCTCGCGGCAGGTGGAGCGCGAGGTTTTCGCCAACCTGCCGCCGGCAAGCTACGACGATATCAAGCGCAGCCTGCAGCAATTGCGGGATGTGCTGGAAAAAACCCACTCCTCGACCGACACTAAAAAACAAGACACGCTATGAAGCTCTGGAAATGGTTGACACTCCTCGTCCTCATCGCCGCCGGGCTCGGTGCCATCGCACTGTATTCCCATTACGAAACCCTTTACCCCTCTACGGACAATGCCTACGTCGACGCCATCGCCGTTCGTATTTCCAGCCAGGTGGAGGGCCCGGTCACCAAGGTCCTGGTGCTCAGCCAGGAGGCGGTGACCAAGGGTGACCTGCTCCTCGGCATCGATCCCACGCCCTTCGAGGCCGAGGCCGAGAGCGCCGAAACCGAGCTGGCCCTGGCCCGTCGCCAGGTGGCCGAAAACCGCGCCGAACTGGCCAGCGTCGAGGCCGATGTGGAGGATGCCAAGGTTCATCTGGCCAACGCCCACGAGCAATTGCGGCGCCTCAAGACGCTGAAGGAGCAGGCCTATTCCTCCGCCCAGCAAACCGAAGATGCCCAGGCCACCTACGATCGCGCCCTGGCGACCCTGAAGGTTCGCCAGGCTCAGCACCAGAAGGCCCTGGCGCGCCTGACCAACGGCGCCGCCAGTGAGGATCCCCTGGTGGTGGCGGCTCGCGCGCGATTGAAGGAGGCCCGCTGGGCCTTGGCCCACAGCCAATTGCACGCTCCCTGCGACGGCACCCTCGAGGCGGTCAATGTCCACGCCGGCGAGACCGTGCGCGCCCACCAGGCGGTCATGGTGCTGGTATGTACCGACCGCTTCTGGATTCTGGCCAACTACAAGGAAACCCAATTGGCCCGCATCCGTCCCGGCCAACACGCCAAGATCGAGGTCGATATGTACCCGGGCCAGGAATTCACCGGTGTCGTTGAAAGCATCAGCCCCGCCAGCGGCACGGCGTTCTCCCTGCTGCCGCCCGAGAATGCCACCGGCAACTGGGTCAAGACCACCCAGCGCGTCCCGGTGAAGATCCTGGTCACCGGCAACTCCACCGGGTTGCCGTTGCGGGTCGGGGCGAGCAGTGCGGTGAGCATCGACACGAGACGCGCGGCGGAATCATGAGTCCGCTGCGCGCCGACTCCATGGCGGCGGTAACGCCGCAGCAACGGCTGATCATCACCCTGGTGGTGATGGTCTGCACCATCATGCAGCTGCTCGACACCACCATCGTCAACGTCGCCCTGCCCCATATGAAAGGCCAGCTCGGCGCGAGCCCCGAGCAGATCAGCTGGGTATTGACCAGCTACGTGGTGGCGGCGAGCATTTTCATGCCGCTGACCGGCTTTTTCAGCGACCGCATCGGGGTGCGCAACTACTTGCTGGTCTCCATTGCCGGTTTTACCCTGACGTCAATGCTCTGCGGCCTGGCCACCACGCTCCAGCAGATCGTCGTGTTTCGCGTGCTCCAGGGCGTATTCGGCGCCGCCCTGGTGCCGCTGTCGCAGATGATCCTGATCCAGCTCTATCCGGCCGAGGAGCGCGGCCGGGCGATGTCGATCTGGGGGGTCGGAATCATGGCGGGGCCCATTCTCGGCCCCACCCTCGGCGGCTGGCTGACGGAAAACTGGAGCTGGCACTGGACCTTTTTCATCAACGTGCCGATCGGCGGCCTGCTGATGCTGCTGGCCTGGCTTACCCTGCCGTCGGGCACCACCCGCCTGCGGCGCATGGACTGGACCGGCTTTGCGCTGATGGCGGGGGCGGTCGCCGGCCTGCAACTGATCCTCGACCTCGGCGAGCGCCACGATTGGTTCCAGTCCAACCTGCTCCGCGCCCTGCTGGTGATCAGCCTGGTCAGCCTGGCCGGCTTCATCTGGCACGGGCTCAATAAACGCGACGACCCCTTATTCGATCTCAGCCTCTTCCGCGATCGCAACTTTGTCGCCGCGGTGCTGCTGATCACCACCATGAGCCTGGGATTCTACGGCGCCACCCTGCTGGTGCCTTTGATGCTGGTGGGTTCGCTCGATTTCAGTCCGATCATGACCGGCCTGTTGTTGGCCCCGCGCGGGCTGGCAACGATTTTTTCTTCCCTGCTGGCCGGCCAGTTGATGAAGTATGTCGACGGCCGCCTGGTAGTGGCGGCAGGCGTGCTGATCATAGCTGCCGGCAGCTATCCGATGACGCTC